>CAZEEP010000054.1:0-2057 GCA_964511295.1 uncultured Prevotella sp. | reverse complement strand
GGCGACAAGGACATATTACGAGCCCTCTGACGAGCTCGTCGAGGCTGTCAAGGGCAAGGGGGAGAACGTGTGCATGGCGAGGACGATACTCGTCAGCCAGCTGCTGTGGGCGGGGTACACGGTGAGCACCGTGGCGGCGTTGCTCGGCAGGACGCCGCACGCCGTGCGGCAGATGCAGAGGCGGCACCAGGACTACGCCGCCACGTCGAGGGCGTACAGGATCGCGCTGTCGGAGGCGGTGCTGCTGTGCAGGGACATAGAGCCGCACGGGGTGTGAGGCCCTGAGCCGTGATGCCGGGAGGGGCGTAATGTATTAGTTTCTAACAAATAAAAAATGAAGGTGAAAAATGAAACAGGCAAGGGAATTGAGGTTGTTTGACGAGGTTCAAGTTCCACGGGTGAAGGCGGGGAGACCGGGTGGCGGCAGCCGAAACCCGATAGTGTTCCATGACTACGAAAGCTATGTGGCGAAGTTCATGAATAAGGAGAAGACTACGAGAACGCCGAATATCCTAAGGACGGGGTTGTGATAGACAACCCTCCGTTCTCAATGTTCACTAAAATCTGCAAGTTCTACTCGGAAAGAGGCATCCCGTTCTTCTTGTTCGGTCCAGGACTCACCATAGCATCCTGCTGCAAGTATTGCACTGCCGTTATCGCCGCGGCGCAGATTGTCTTTGACAACGGCGCAAAGGTGATATGCAATTTTGCGAGCAACATCTTCGGCGATACGCTGGTTATGACCGCCCCGAGGCTCGCGGAACTGATAGAGGCATGCCCGTCGCAGGACACAAAGGCCGGCTTGCCGAAATATGGCTATCCTGACGAGGTGCTGTCGGTGTCGGACATGCAGAGCATCTGCAATGGCGGCGTTGATTTCAGCGTGGGAAGGTGCGAGGCGGAGATTATCAGCAATCTCGACAATCATCCCAAAAGAGGCGGCCTGTTTGGCAACCATTTCCTCTTATCATCGGCAAAGGCAGCGGCAAAGGCGGAGGCAAGGGCGAAGGCAAGGGCGAAGGCAACAAAAGTAATACCCATTGAATTGTCTGCACGAGAGATGAAGATAGTGGAAGGACTCGGGGTGGAATGTTAAATCTATATTTTGCCTGAGAATAATCGGCTTCATATTTGCATATTCAACAAAAGTTTATTATCTTTGCATTGTGATTTAAAAGAAAGGACATTTATGAAGAAACGACGAAAATCTAAGCAGCTCAAGGAAAACGAGGATGACATGCTCTTCTATCTTGAGAATTGGAAAAAGTTCCCCGACCACTTTCAGAAGATAGCACAGAAGGAAATCGACGAACTGGAAAAGAAAATCAAAAACAACTAAAGGCAAGCCTCCTACAAGGGAGGCGTCTTTAAAGACAAGACCGGCAATGGAAACGATGAAAGATAAGATTCAGGCTCTCGCAAAACGTAACAGAGAGGCTACGACACAAGAGGGAAAGGATGCCGTATCAAAGGAAATGGCACGGCTTCATGAAGAAGACCCGAAGGCTTTCTCCGAGGCTTTGGAGGGTCTCATAAAGACTACAGACAAGAAAATAAACGATCTCACTATGGCTGAGAGAATGGGCGAGGCAACAAAGATGGTGTCGATGGCATACATCGCGCGTACATACTTCGGCAAGTCGCGCTCGTGGCTCGCACACAAGCTTAACGGCAATATCGTGAACGGCAAGCCTGCTGAGTTCACCGACAGCGAGAGGATGACTTTCAAGCATGCGCTCGCCGACATGTCAACGAAATTAGGCTCGCTGGGCGTTTCATTATAGCCCTTCTTTTAAATCACGCCTTCCCCGGTCGCTGAGCCACGGCCGGGGATTTTCCTTTGACCACCACAAAAGATGTTGTGATTGGCTAAATTTTTAGTGCCTTTGCAAGGTCATCAACAACTCGTAAGCCGCACGGCATCACCCGTGCGGCAAAAACGCCATCTTTGCAATCACGGCCCGCACAGCGACAGCAAGCTCGTGACGATACTGCGCGGCGTGGGGGCGTTCATAGGCGTAGGCAAGGACATGAATTCGCTGTCCCCCTCGAACCTC
>CAZEEP010000053.1:0-2277 GCA_964511295.1 uncultured Prevotella sp. | reverse complement strand
TAACTCACTCTAAATTGGACTTCTATTGAATATCAATAAGTTGTAAATTTACCTATCGAATATAGGTAACGATATGGAAACGAGCGGACTTCTGCTCGTTTCTGTATTTTGTAATATGCAAAGAACGCCTTTATTCGGGGACAAAAGTACGATAAATTTCTAAACTCTCAACGATGCGTACCACGGTGGGACCTCGCTTTTTATAAAGGTATATGGATTACGACAGACAACCGATAGACGTAGATGAACAGGTTGCCCTACTTCAGAACAGAGGGCAGGTTATCGGATATAGCCTACCCAAACACTTGTTGCCACAATGTCTTGTTGCTTATTACAATTCTAATGTTTGCTTTCCGATTCTTTTGCAATACAGGCACAGTTTTCTCATACATATTTATTATACCTATAGCCCTAAAGATGATAGTATGCGCCTCGCTTGGCAGTCAATGACTCGTGATTACCAACCTCGACCACCTTACCATGAGCTATGACTACGATTTGGTCGGCATTCTTCACTGTGCTTAGTCGATGTGCAACTATTACAACCGTCTTGCCCATATAGAACTTATCCAAGTTCTCAACAATGCTTCTCTCGTTGTTGGCATCAAGCGAATTGGTTGCTTCGTCAAGGAAGATGTAGTCTGGATTCTTATAAACCGCCCTTGCTATCAGGATACGCTGCTTCTGTCCCTGGCTCAGTCCTATACCATCACGCCCTATTTTGGTGTTAAACTTCAGCGGCAAAGCCATTATGTAATCTTTGATGAAAGCAATCTCGGCAGCTTTCAGCAGACGTTCCTTGTCTATCTCGCCATCATCTACGGCAATGTTTCTTGCTATGCTTTCCGAGAAAATAACGCCATCCTGCATGACTACGCCACATTGCCTGCGCCACCACTTCTTGTTGAGCGTATTGATGTCGGTATTGCCGATATTGATTTGCCTCTCCAATACTGGATAATAGCCGAGCATCAGACGAATGAGGGTGGTCTTTCCACTGCCGGAAGCACCTACGATAGCCGTCACCTTGCCCTGCGATATGTGGATGTTTACATCGTCTATTGTCTTGCGCAAGGCATGTGGGTCGTACTTGAACATGATGTTCTTGATGTCAATGCCCTCATTCTTATTCTCTATTGAAGTTTTCAAACTATCCTTACCGGTTTCATCATCCATCTGATGAATCTCGTTGATACGCTCCAAGCTAATCTTCACATCCTGTAGAGAATAGAAGAAGTTCATCAACTGTTCCACTGGCGAGTTAAGCTGACCGATGATGTATTGCACGGCAAGCATCATACCAAGCGTCATTTGCCCATGAATCACTGCGGTTGCAGCCACTACCGTGATGATGATATTTTTTACCTCATTAATAAATATGCTTCCTGCCTCTTGTGTTTGCTGAAGTTTGAGCGACTTCATCTGTACTCCGAACAGGTCTGCTTGCGTATCCTCCCATTCCCATCTTCCGCGCCGCTCACAATTCTGCAACTTGATTTCCTGCATGGAAGTGATAAACTCATAGGTTTTGTTATTGTTGATGGCTTGCTGCTCAAACAACTCATAGTCGAGCACCTTTCTCCGCTTCAAGAACAAGGTCATCCAACCGCCATAGAGCACACTTCCCAACAAGAAGATGGCGAACACCAACTTGTTGTAGAAGAACAGCACCACCGAGAACACTGCGAAAGTAAGCATGGCAAAGGTAATGTTAAGCGTTTGCTGCGTGAGGAAGTTGTTCACACGGCTATGGTCGTTCATTCTCTGCATCAAGTCGCCCATGAGTTTCGTGTCAAAGAAAGACATCGGCAACTTCAAAAGCTTGATGAAGAAGTCGCTTGCCAATGAGATGTTGATGCGCAGGGAGATATGCAGTAACAGCCATCTGCGGATAAAGTCAATGGCCGTGCGACTGATAGTCAGCATTAATTGTCCTAATAGGATAAGCCAAACAAAACCAATATCTTGGTTCTTGATACCGACATCAACGGTGGATTGTGTAAGAAATGGCAAGATAAGTTGTAAAAGACTTCCTACAATCAAACCTAAAATAACCTGTACGAAATATTTACTATATTTCTTCACATATCCAAAGAGAAATCGGAAAGACCTTTTTTCTTTACTATTCGTTTCATCCTCCATTTTATGAGTGAAGAAAGCAGGAGTAGTTTCCAAGAACATGGCAATGCCTTTGTCCTCACCATTGGCATTTGTGCTTATCCAATGCTTCTTGAATTCATCAAGATTATAAGTTACCAAACCTTTTCCTGGGTCTGC
>CAZEEP010000052.1:0-2446 GCA_964511295.1 uncultured Prevotella sp. | reverse complement strand
GTGTCACGGCGTGATAAAGTCCAATTAAAAGTTTTGCTGTCTTAACGTAAAGGCCTTTCAGGCGTTGGCTTAAGGTGCTTGCTGACGCTTTTGGCTTCCTCTGTAATGCCCTTACCCTTTTGCAAACAGGCGGTTCATTATTTCTTGGTTTGCCGAATCGATACGCCCCTCGTCTATACTGTCAAGGTAGATCTGTGTCGTCTTTTCCGACGTGTGCCCCATGGCATCACTTATGACTGCCGTCGGCACGCCGGATGCCTTTGCCGTAGTTGCCCATGAGTGTCGGGCAACGTACATGGTCAGGCTTATTGGCAGCCCGAGGCGGAGGCCGAGTTTCTTCAGATAATAGTTTATCCTCAGTTGGGCTTTCTTGTATTCGTGCCATGTGTTTTGCCCTGTGTCCTGTAATATCGGGAACAGGAAGCTCCGGTTGCCGTCCTTGTATTCGTCCACTATCTTTTGCATACAGCATAGCCATTCCATGTCAATGGCCTTGCCGGTCTTGTGCCGTTTGTATGTCAGCCTGCCCTCCTTGATGTTCTGTCGTGTAAGGTTCGCGATGTCAATCATTGACATGCCGCGCGTCATGAAGGAGAAGACAAACAGGTCGCGCGCCAACTTCTCTTTGCTGTTGGGGATGTCGATTGCCGCTATGTGCTTTATGCCGTCCATGTGCAGTGCGCGCTTCTTGGTTTTCGCCTTGCCGGTGTACACATCCTTAAACAAGCCGTTGGGCACGGCGTGTCCGTCGCGCCTTGCGCTGTTGCATACGGCACGCAAAATGCGGAAGTAGAACGATTGAGAGTTTTTGCTTACCTTGCGGTTGCAAAGATATTCGGCAAAGCCGCATACCAGCCGTTGGGTCAGCTCGCTCCACTTGAGGCCTTCACCCTTGTTCATGCCTTTGGTTGCAAGAAAGTGCTCCCATCTGGTGAGTGTGGCACGGTAAGTTTCGGCGGTACGCATTTTGCCAGCCAAGGATTTTTCGCTGATTTTCTGTGACATGTACTCAAGCATGTCTCCCTCTTGTCCTACCGTGGCGGCACAGCTGCCTTTCAGCGAAATGCGGATTTCTATGTCATCCTTTCCGAGCATTGACATGAGCTCCGGAGATACGATGATGCTTACTCTTTCCTTTTCCATAGTGCTATATATTTAATAATGTGTAGTTGAGTAGCGCAAAATGAAACAAAAAAGTTGGGATTTCACTTGTTGGTTGCAGAAAATATACTATCTTTGCAAAAAAGTAAGACTTTATATATGAGCAGGTTTGTCAATCCGTTTACCGATGTGGGCTTTAAAATAATATTTGGGCAAGATGTGTCCAAGCCGATGCTATTGCATTTTCTTAATACGCTTTTGAAAGGCGAGAGGGTGATAACCAACATTACTTTTATAGACAAGGAGCAGGTGGCGGAATACAGGAATGACCGCTCGCTGATATATGATATCCTCTGCGAGACTGATACAAAAGAGCGCATTATTGTAGAAATGCAAAACAGAAGCCAACCAAACTTTGCCGACAGGTGTTTGTACTATTATTCGCAGGCTGTGTCAAGGCAGGGTGAGAAAGGCGACGAATGGGGATACAGCATTAATGCCGTTTACCTCATTGCCTTTTTGAACTTCCGCATGGATGGGCTTGGCGACAACCTGCGTACCGATGTATCGTTAGTAAACATGCAGACAGGCAAGGTGTTCTCTGACAAGGAACGGTTCGTCTTTCTCCAGATGCCTTGCTTTAACAAAGATGCGAAGGAATGCAATACTCTTTTTGAACGTTGGATATATGTGTTGAAGAATATGGCTGTATTGGATAGGATGCCGTGGACGGCAAAGGATATGGTATTTAAGAGGTTGGCTAAGATAGCCGAGGTGAGAAATCTAACCAAGGAGGAGCGGGCGCAATATGACGCTTCGCTTAAACACTACCGTGACTCTCTCAATGTTATGCGGGGAGCGATTGAGGAGGGATTGACGAGAGGCCGTACAGAAGGATACTCCGAGGGTCTTGCCGAAGGCCTTTCCCAGGGTCTTGCCGATGGCCGCACGGAAGGCCGCACGGAAGTTGCGAAGAAACTAAAGCTCATGGGAATGTCTTTGAAGGACATTATGGAAGCCACAGGATTGACTGAAGAAGAAGTGGAAAAGGCATAATCTTTATTACAGACCGCCACCCAAGCCCCTGTGGGAACTTTTTTTAAAAAAAACTTTTAAAATATTTGTTTATATCAGTGAGAACCACTAATTTTGCAAAAAGAAAGCGTAGAAGCGAATGAAGCATGACAGTTGGAATGGCAATTCAAAAGCAGTCTTTTTTAGGGCAAAAAGCGGTTGGTTGGTTAAAAATCAGTGCTTTTGCACAAAAAAGAGTGATTTTGTTTGCTCATTTTAATAAATATGTCTATATTTGCCACGCAAATAAAATCTCCCAGCCGGGAGATTT
>CAZEEP010000051.1:0-2805 GCA_964511295.1 uncultured Prevotella sp. | reverse complement strand
AATGCTTCTTGAATTCATCAAGATTATAAGTTACCAAACCTTTTCCTGGGTCTGCTACATAGAATTTCTTCCCTTTCTTCACCTTGTATAAAACCACAAAGTGATTCTGGTTCCAATGAAGAATGCATGGTAGAGGTACTTCGTTTAAAATTGAAGTTGTAGCTTTTGCACATGTGGTATGCAAACCTAGAGTATTTGCCGCTTCATTGATGCCTAGCAGGGACACCCCTTCCGTTGTGGCAAAACAAAGTTTCGACAGAGAATCCATAGAATATTCTCTGCCGAAATATTTGCAAGCAGGCTATGCCACATTGCATTGAGTCATGCTGATGTATAATTGCTATTTTCTTCATTGTAGATTTTGAAAAACATGAAATTACATTCTGTTCTTCTGGGCTTCTCCAGCACCTGTTCCCTGATACTTACTTCTCGATGTGTTGAACTTATATCTGACGGTAAGGGAAACCTTGCTTGTGGACAATCCATCATATACCATTTCTTTCATCTTGCCAAAATGAGCAATCATGTGACTGTTGTTTGTTCCAAACAAATCATAAACGAAGAGCTGGAAAGATAGGTGATTCTTCCAGAAATCCTTATATACTGATATGTTGGTGCAAAACATGGGTTTGTACAAATACTGGTTCTTCTCATGTCCTTTTGTTGTATACGACATCATCCACGTAAACATCGCCAACTTGGTGTTGAAGGTATTGTCGAATCGGAATGAAGCCATAGGCTTATTGAGGGATTTCCCATCTTTCGTTTCCATGTCAAACCATTGCTTGTCGATGGATGCGGTAAATGAAGGATGCCAAAAGTCAAAAGCTGGAGACAAACTTAGAGATGCTTCAACATCATCATACGCATTTCCGTTAACAGGCTTCAACAAGCCTATTGCAGGGTTGTCCTTGTAAGTTTCCACATTCGACAGTATCGGGTGAGAAGTATGGCAATAGGTTACATCGAATGTCAACCATTTGTAAGCCAACTCATAGTTGAGGTTTCTGCTTATCTCTGACACCAAGAATGGATTTCCCGTCTCATACGTGTAACGATTGTCGTACTGGATGCCACTACGCAAGTTCTGGTAGGAAGGGCGGTTGATGTCGGCAGCATAGCTCAATTGCATCTGTACTTTGCCAACAGGCATTGACAGACTGAGAGATGGGAACCAATTGCCATACGACTTACTTTGTCCTGGCATATACTTACCATACTCATAGTAACTGAAGTCGACGTATTCATATCTCATTCCTGTCTCAAAGCTCAAATCTCCAAAATCCCTTGAATATGTCAAGAACGAAGATGTCATGCTTTCCGTGATACGGCTGTCATCATCCGATACCAAGTCAGTGGGCACCACTTGATACTTGGAGTTACGATGGGTGTTGGAATACTCACCACCCAGGGACAACTCACCTCCCAGCAGAGGATAGTTAAGCTCCAGTTTCGAAGCGAACAAATGATAGTTCTTGTTGGTCAAGCTATGAGCCGTTTGCTTTCGTGCATCCATTCCTACTTCCTTGTATTGCTCTTCGGTAACATCGTTCTGGGAATCCTTAGACCAGAGCCAGTCCGTATTGAAGTCAATGCCCAGTTTGCCAATCTTTCCCACGTAGTAGACATTGCTGGAAAGATTGCTCTTTTGCCAAAAGAAATCTATATGGCTATCAGAACTTTCCGTCTGTTCTTCGTCTTGTAATATAGAAGAATACATGCTGCCATCCCATGATACTTTTGGATTTCTCAAAAAGCCAAAGCTGGCACCGATTGAGTTGTTGGCATCCAGTTGGTAGCTGGCATTCAAGCGAAAGTTCATCGATTCGGTGATACCAACCTGTCTTATCTCACTTGTTTGATTCCAGGTCTTGTCGAGATAAGTTATCTGTTGCAAGTCCTTGTCATCTGGCTGATACTGTCTTGCCCCGGAGGCGAATGCGCTGAGTTCCAATCCATTTTTAAGATAACTCATGTTCAATTTACCAAATCCGCCAAAGTTCTTCTTCTCGTCGTATTCACCTGTGGTAGAAGCATCAAGTCCGAATCCCTCACCTTGCAACTTCTTAGTGGTGATGCGGATGACAGCCTTGGTGCTCGCTGCATAACGAGCACCAGGGGTGGTGATGACTTCCACCGACTTGATGTTATCGGAATGCAAACGGTCGAGTTCACTCTTGTCTCTCATTTCTCGTCCATTGATGTAGATGATAGGCTCGCCACGTCCAAATACCTTGATACTGCCATTTTGCGCAGATACATTAGGGATGCGGTCGAGCAAGTTTTCCATGGTTCCCGCCTTTTCGAGCACAGAGCCAACCACGTTAGTTGTCATTCCTCCATTCTTCAAGATGGTCTTAGGCAAAGAAGATTTTATCACCACTTCGCCCAGCATCTTGCTATCCTCTTCCATCTTAATAACCCCCACATTCTCGCCCACGCAATCCTTGCAAACGGTCTTGTATCCCACGGAAGTCACCTTAATGATTCCGCCATTGCAAGATGAGTCGATGGAAAAACATCCATCCTCTCCGCTCACAGCTCCCTTGACGAAAGCCGAGTCTTGGCGATTTAAAAGCACAATGTTAGCAAATGCCAAAGGCTCGCCCTTGGCATCCGTAATCTTACCTGTGATATTCTGAGCCTGTACTTGACAGCTTGCCAGCATACATAAAAATAACAAAATAATATTTGCTTTCATAAATATCTCTTTTTTTATTATATATCTGTATTTGCAATCTTTTCTAATATAACGTGAGTTCGACGAATTATACTTGGCTGTAAATTTGGTGATTAGCGAAAATT
>CAZEEP010000050.1:0-3713 GCA_964511295.1 uncultured Prevotella sp. | reverse complement strand
AATATATACAAATGTTTTACAGTAAATAACTATGAGAATAATTATGCATATGTATAAATGTATTTTTGCAAAACTATAAAGATACATATGTGATAAATATATGCCCGAATATCAATAAGGGAAATATAAATATTGAATAGATTACATCAGAGGGGTTGATAATCTTTAATATGTATCGTTAGTATCATAGATTAGTAGAGCTGTGTAATTGATTGGTTTTCAGTGTATCTAAAGACTTTCTAGCGACACTTTGGGAAGGTGGTGCGACAAATAGGGAGGATTAGTGCGACAAATAGGGAGGATTAGTGCGACAAATAGGGAATATCTTTTTGATTTTGCCGACAAATAGGGAACATTGGTGCGACAAAAAGGGAACATCTTGATATTTTTATGATTTTTATTTTACTAATTTAGTCTATTTATATTGCTAATTTAAGCTCTGTACAGTAGGGTAGGGCAGATGTGCGACAAATAGTGAGGATTTTTAAATACCTAATTAATAGCATTTTAAATGTTAGTTCGACAAATAGGGAACTTCTTGTGTAAAACGCCATTTTTAATGTACGACAAATAGGGAGTATTATGTAATAATTTTACATTTATTGAGTTGGAAGGTAAGCAAACTTGTAGAACGTTAAATGTATATTCATGATGCTAAGAAAGTTGTATATGGGATGTGGAAAAGGAGGTGTAAAGATAAACTGACAAAAAACAAGGGCCAAAAAACAGACCAATTAGATGTTAAATTCTTTAACGAATGCTGTATGGCGACTCGTTGGTAGTGTTTTGAGGAACCTCTGTGTTGACATTATGGCATAATAATGAGTTCTTTACAACGTAAAGAACTGTTTTGTACGGCGTAAACGAGTCTTCTTTACGACGTAAAGAAGATACAGGAAAGCTATTTTGTTTTAAAACTACAACTTGCTAATTATTAATTTGTTGCAACTTTGGTTGAGAATCGCATATTTCAGACAAAAACACTGCCTCGTGAGCTACACGCTACTCATAGAAGGGGTAAAGTAAAAACATTTCAAGCTTATTTTTTGACGTTTCTTTTTGTTTATGCTTCTCGGTTTTATAAAGAAATGGAATCTTCTATTATTGTTTTAAGCAAAAAACTGCAAAGTGTTTGATTTATATCCCTATTTTCATTCGTTTGGCTCGAAATATTTTGTAACTTTGCTGCATGAAAAGGATGTTGGTTGTAATGTTGCTTGCGTTGGTGTTGATGGGAGTCAGGGCGCAGGCAAGTTTTTACAATGAAAAGCTTGCAGAATTTGCCAGGATGCGGCCCGTGGACAGCACTGATGTCGTGATGCTCGGCGACGAGTTCACTGAGTATGCTGGCGATTGGAATGTACTGTTGCGGTGGAAGCATGTGCGTAACCGTGGTATTGCCGGCGACAATGTTGACGGTGTTGGCCGCCGTCTCGGGCAGATGCTGAAGGGCAAGCCTAAGGCAGTGTTCCTAATGGTTGGCTCGCGCGACATTCTCGACGGCACGTCGGCTCAGGCGTTGCTCGACCGTTATGCAGCTATCGTCAAGAAGATTCGGCAACTGTCGCCGTCTACAAAGCTGTACGTGCAAAGCATTCTGCCCATAAACGAAGGCTACAAGCGTGAAGGCCTGGAGGGTAAGACGGAAGCTGTCTCGGCGTTCAACCGTAGCCTTCGTCACTATTGCGAACGCAACAAGATAGTGTACATCAACCTTTTCAAGAGCTTCGTGAGGCGCGGTACCAATGAGCTTCGCCGTGAGCTTACGCAGGACGGCTATGCTCTCTCGTCATTCGGCTATAAGCTATGGGCGTTTGAGATAAAGAAATATCTGGTGGAGGGTTAGCGGATGTTGAGTTAGAAGATACCCTAACGAAGGTTTTATATGTTTTGTTGGCTGCGAGGTCAGCTGGAAGACTAAAAATGTTTTATAGTTTTTGTTAGAATTAAGCCAATATATGAGAGTGAGTAATGATAAAACTCAGGACTAATTATTCAACGAAAACCTATAACACCATTTTAAAACTATAACCTTCTTTCCGAAGGCTTACTTCACAGCCATAAAAGATAGAAAGCCATTATACCTGCCAAGAGTTTGGGTTAAGGGTTAGGATTTAGGAGTGTTTAGTTAAGAGTTAGAAATTATGAGCACAATAATTTATCCAAGTCCGATATACGGACCGGTTCACAGTCGCAGGCTTGGCTTAAGCCTCGGCATCAATCTAATGCCGGCTGACGGCAAGATTTGTACTTTTGACTGTCTTTATTGCGAGTGTGGCTTCAATGCCGACCATCGTGCGCATATGCCTTACCCTACGCGTGAGGCAGTGGCAACGGCGTTGGAGAGGCAGCTGATAAAGATGCACAACGACGGAGAACATCCCGACGTGCTCACCTTTGCCGGTAATGGTGAGCCCACGGGCAACCCGCATTTCGCGGAAATAATAGACGATACTATTCGCTTGCGTGACCGATGGTGTCCGAAAGCCAAGATAAGCGTGCTGAGCAACTCGACGTTCACTGGGCGCGATAAAGTTAGGCAGGCTCTTTTGAAAGTAGACAACAACATTCTTAAGCTTGACACAGTCGACGCTGAATACATCCGTCGTGTGGACCGTCCTACGCAGCCGTCGTATGACGTAGAAAAGATAATAGAGAACCTAAAATGGTTTCGTGGACATGTTATCATACAGACAATGTTCATGAAGGGCGACGGCACCGACAATACCGGCGACGAATATGTGCAGCCTTGGCTTAAGGCCGTGAAGGACATCGCGCCGGAGAAAGTGATGGTTTATACCATTGACCGTGAGACTCCAGACCGTAAGCTGCTCAAGGCAACCCATGAGGAGCTTGACCGCATAAAAGGCCTTGTGACCGCTCTCGGCATACCTTGCACGGTGTCATATTGATTTTCGGTGTGACAAAAGCATATTTGCATAAAATAATGCCTCTATCATGTCTGATAAAAGGAAAGTCATATTCTTGGACTTTGACGGTGCCATGAATACTGCCTATTATGATTTTTACCGGGCAAGGTAATAGATGCAACTCCTAATGTTGTAGGCAAAAAGGGGTGCAGAAATCGAAGCATGGTTGCAAGATCATTTTGTTGACAATTACGCCATCATTGATGATCTTGCGCCTGATAAATTTACCCCAAACCAAATCCCACATCTGTTCATTTGTAATCCATATACAGGCCTTGACAATGAAACGGCAGGTCGGATTATTGCTTGCCTTGACACGGCAAATCATATTGGCATGGAGGCTTACACTCCATCATTTACAAGTATCCATAAATTAAAGTTCAGACATAAGGCATATAGAATTATGAGCATAATGGCAGTCCTTGTCCTTATTAAATGGCTATGGTCAAGTATTGCAATGGAAAGTGTTGGGACAATGGACGGAGAAAGGAGAACTATTCTTAGAAAGCGCAACTATCTCTCTGCAAAAATAATCACCAGCCCCAAACAAGTCCTTCAAGAGATGCCTGATGGAATAGGAGAACAGTTTAAAGGGGTCAGCGGATTTTCCGGGTTGGCGGAGGAAATGTCAAGAGTATAGTTTTGCCAACCTGAACATAAAGAATTTGATGTCTCCTACTCCTCGGAACTGGGCTCTGAAAGCTTTGATTTTTGCATTGAAGGATTCCGCTGATACATTAGTGAGTCTCCGTTGGAAGTAGTTTATTATTGTGGAGTTGTGGT
>CAZEEP010000049.1:0-4092 GCA_964511295.1 uncultured Prevotella sp. | reverse complement strand
CGATTGGTGTTTGCTTAGTATCCGCTTAGGCTTTGTTTAGGATTCGCTTATGCTTCGTCTTGGTATTGGCTTGGATTCGTTTTAGATTCGGCTTAGACGGGCAGTCTAACTTTTAACAGAAATTAAGGCTGTTTTTGGTCAAAAAATCGCTCTTTTATTTGGGCGGTTAGATTTAATATCTTATCTTTGCACCGTAAAAAGTTGCAGCGGCAGGGCGGCGCGGCAGCGTCGGGACACGCACGGCGCGCAAGGCCGGCAGGCTCGACGGGCGCAGGCTCTACGCAAGGCAGGCAGGGGGCTTGCGCAAGGCGTGCGGAGCACGTTCGGGCGGCGGTCGAGGGCGGCGCGCCTTCTTTGCCGTGGCCGCTCCTTGTCTGCGGCGCGCCGTCGCTAAGTCGCCTTGGCGGCGTAAGGGAGGGCGTTCATTATCATGTTGCCGCGCCATTGAAAAAAATACTCTGTGCGTTAGTGGGGTTAGTCTGTTTTTTTGTAACTTTGCCATCATGAAATCCTTAAGAGAATTATACCGCATAGGCAAGGGGCCGTCGTCGAGCCACACGATGGGCCCGCAGAAGGCGGCGCAAATATATTTGAAGTCGCACCCCGGTGCAAGGGGCTTCCGCGTGACGCTCTATGGCTCTCTTGCCGCCACGGGCAGGGGGCACATGACTGACGTGGCGATAAAGGAGGTGTTGGAGCCTGCGGCTCCCGTGGAGATCGTGTGGAGGCCGGACGTTGTGCTGCCGTTTCACCCTAACGGGATGAAGTTTGAGAGTGACGGCGGCAGCCCTGCCGCCGCGGTGGGCGTGGGCGCGAGGGCGAACGGCGCCGCATGTCCGGACGGGGGCGGGAATGATGAGGAAGCCGGCAGGTGGACTGACGGATGGACTGTCTACTCTATCGGCGGAGGCGCCTTGTCCGAAGGCGGCGGCGAGCACGGCGGCGACGGCGCTCCTCCCCTTGCGGCGGAGGGGCGGCAGGCGGGGGCTTCTTCCCTTCTCCCGTCTTCTGAGGATGTGTACCCTCTCCATTATCTTGCCGACATACAGAAGTGGTGCGACGACAATGGCTGCGCTTACTGGGAATATGTGCAGAAATGCGAGGGGGCCGGCATCTGGGACTATCTGCTCGAGGTGTGGCATGCCATGCGGCGCAGCGTGGAGGCAGGCATTGACCACGAGGGGCGGCTGCCAGGGCCGCTGAACCTGCAACGCAAGGCGGCAACCTACCATGTCAAGGCGCAGGGCTACCAGTATAACTTGCAGAGCCGGGGGCTGGTGTATGCGTACGCTCTTGCCGTGAGCGAGGAGAACGCCTGTGGCGGCACCATCGTCACCGCTCCCACCTGTGGCAGCTGCGGCGTGGTGCCCGGGGTGCTTTACCGTCTTGCCAAGGGCCACAGCTTTACCGACGAGAAGATATTGCGCGCTCTTGCCACGGCCGGCCTGATAGGCAACATCGTGAAAGAAAACGCCAGCATAAGCGGCGCCGACGTGGGGTGCCAGGGCGAGGTGGGCGTGGCTTGCGCCATGGCTTCGGCTGCGGCATGCCAGCTGTTCGGCGGCTCGCCGTCGCAGATAGAGTATGCTGCCGAGATGGGGCTGGAGCATCACCTTGGCATGACGTGCGACCCTGTGTGCGGGCTTGTACAGATTCCGTGCATAGAGCGCAATGCCTTTGCCGCCACGCGGGCGCTCGACTGTAACCTCTATGCGGCTTTCTCCGACGGGCGGCACCGCGTGAGCTTCGACCGCGTGGTGGAGGTGATGAAGCGGACCGGGCACGACTTGCCTTCGCTCTACAAGGAGACGGGAAAGGGAGGACTGGCGGCTACGTCTCCGTCAACTTACAAATGAGCTTTTTTTTTGAATGAAAGTTAAGACAATGGTTGCCGCGGCAGCCCTTTGGGCGGCTTGGGTGGCAAACGGACTGGCTGTGACGCCGGACTCTATAGCCGTGCGAAACACGCAAAGGTCAATGGCTTTGCTCGACAACGCCATCGCAAAATTCTACAATAGTGGCAACAGGCATATTGCCATGAGCTATAACTCTGTCACTCGCGAAGCGGAGGGAGAGGTGTCGGTTTGGGAATATACGGCTGCGTACGAAGCCGTCAACTCTGTCCTTGAGGCTCTGGAGGCAATCAGGGCGACGGCTCCCGGGCTTTACAAAGAAAATCATGGCAAATATGTCAGGCTTTTGGGCGAGCTGTACAAAGGCTTGCAGATGTACAAAGGCTCTTTCTCGCTGCCGTCGTATACAGGACGAAACACTTGGTCGGTGTACTCGGTAGACCGCGGCGCCGACCCTGCCGGCAAGAACTATAAAGAGAATGTATACGATGACCAGATGTGGATAATGCGCGAGGACATGCGTGCCTACAGGCTCACCGGCAAGAGCTGCTACCTTGACGACGCACGCCACCTTGCACGCTATGTCCTTGACGGCTGGGACTGCACGCTCGACAAGAGTGGGAGAGAATACGGCGGCATTACCTGGGGCCCGGGCTATACCAGCAAGCACGCTTGCTCCAACGGGCCGGCGGTCTCGCCGCTGGCATGGCTTGCCGGGCAATACAGGGGGAGTAATCGGCAAGAAAGCTACTATACTCTGAATGAGGATGGCACAAGGGTGAGCCACAGCGTGACGGCATACGATTATTTCCTTGGCTTCGCCAAAAAAGTATACGACTTCCACGTCAACACTTTTTACAATGTAAACAACAACCTCTTTTGGGACATGTGCGGAGGAAAGGGCGAGTGGACAACGCGCACCACGAATGGTGTCGAATACCGCCGGCACGTAGACATCGGAGATTGCTCGGGCGAGACCTTCAGCTATAACACTGGTTCTGTAATCTCGGGCGGAGCTGACCTCTACCGCCTGACGGGAGACAGTACATATCTTGACGATATCAGGCAGCTTGTCAATTCTGCCACAACGGGCTTCACCCGTCCAATGGCATTTACGAACAAAGGCAAACGAGTGGTGTTGCACCTCTATCACGACAAATATGGCAAAGCAGAGCAGGGCAGGGCTTGGTTTAACGATGTTCTCGTCCGTTCGTTTATAGATGCTAACGAAGTAGACCCGTCGCTTGGCGTGACAGGTATAGAATATGCCCAACTGAATCTTGATTATGCTTACGACAACAATATTGTAGACGGAATCTTGCCGACAGGTCTTGTGGTGGCGGGGAATCCTAATATTGCATTGCAGCAAGAAATGTCATTTATCTCAGTATATGCCCAGTTGGCAAAATACCAAAGCCGTAAGGCTAAACGTTAGTTTTTTAAGCTAAAAAGAAAATTATGATACAGCATATCGTCAGCAAGGCATTCCGCCGCTTCTCATGGCTCGGGATTGCGGTGGGAGCCGGGTTCTTTGCGTTGGCCATGCTTCCTTCCTCTTGCAGGATGGCCCCGAAGGACAATCCGGGCGACACTGTCGCCGCAAGCGTCTTTGCTCCGCCGGACACGGCGGCTATCAACAGGAAGGCACGCCTGGCAAAGAAAAATGCTCCGGTGAAAGACAGCGCCGACATATTCTATATAGGCGACGGCAGCACGAGGCACGAGCTGCAGCTCGTCAGCTATCCGTCGAAACGCGACACCGTCGTCTACGGCAAGGCACGGCATATGAAGAAAAGCGGAAATGCCGACTATGGGCGCGCCGTGCGTGTAAGGCTATGGATGACAAGCAAGGGAGACACCCTCGTGCAGGCGGTGGAGGAACTTGTGGGGCAGGGGGGCGGAATAGACAAAAAGGGCGACTTCCGCCACCCGTAATGTTTTCACAACGGAATGATCCTTGGCAACGCCTGTCACAATCTCACCCTCCCGTAGAAGCCGCGCTTCCTATAATGAAAAAACGCTTGTTGGCAGTCTTTGGGTGTCAGGCAGTGCATTTAGCGAAGAACTGTAGTCTCATGGCAGGCTTTTGAGGGCTTTGCAGACACTTTTGAGGGCTTTTCCTTGACCTATGTCAATTTCTCGATTTTTCTCGTAAAATATTTTGCGAAAAATTTGTTTGGTATTGTAATTCTCCTTACCTTTGCACTCGCTTTTCAGGAACACACCTGTAGAGCGTTTA
>CAZEEP010000048.1:0-4469 GCA_964511295.1 uncultured Prevotella sp. | reverse complement strand
GCAGATAAGATAGTTTGAAACTCAACTCCCTCAGCTCTTGAATCCGCATTAAAAAACAAAAAATCAAAAACAAAACGGATATGAGAACGGCAATAGCAACAAAATTCGTGGCATGGGAAGTACCAAGTTTGGAGAACCTGCAAGGCAGCAAGGTGTACGGACTTCGCACCAAACTGAACAATGGTGAGAAATTGAGCCGAGAGGAAAAGGATTGGCTTACACGCAACGTGAACAGCAACACCTATTTCAAGAGCGCAGTACCCTTGCAAGGTTGGATGTTTGACTTTTCCGACATTCTCCGAACCTACATTGTAAAGCAGTATGGACATTGGGCGGAATACAAGGCTACCGACAAGACCGCACTCCGCAGTTTCCTATACGGCAGGATAGACAGCATCGTGGAACTTAACAAATGATACGGCTATGACAGCAACGGTAAATTTCAGACAAATGGCGCAATACATAGGGCTTGCGATATGCACCCTAATCATGCGCACCGCCTTTTGGGTGTCCGGCATCCTTTGGTACATCGTCAGAGAGATAATAAACGGAGTGTTCCGAGTGGCAATAGGGGTAATCGTGGCTATTCTTTCCGTTATCCTGTTCTTCGGCTTCATTCTTTGGTTATTCACCCTTTAATCCCTACCGACATGGCAAAGAGAAGAAGCAAGACAGTGGAGCAACAATGCAGATACTACGAGGTGGGCAACATCTTCGAGTACATGGTGGAAACATACCTCAACGGCAATATGTCCGTGTTCCGTGGACTCTACCACGAACTGAACAAGGACGCACGGAAGGACTTTATAGACTTCCTATTGAGCGAGGTTGAGCCGATTTATTGGAGGGAGATTTTGAAACATACTATTTGACAACTCATAAAAACGACAGCGATATGAAAGGAACAGACCATTTCAAGAGAACGATACAGATGTATTTGGAACAACGTGCGGAGGAAGACACGCTCTTTGCGAAGAACTACCGCAATCCAGCCAAGAACATTGACGATTGCGTAACCTACATTCTGAACTATGTGCAGAAAAGCGGTTGTAACGGCTTCACGGACGGAGAGATATACGGACAAGCAGTACACTACTATGACGAGAACGAGATTGAGGTGGGCAAGCCTATCCAATGCCAAGTGGCGGTGAACCACATTGTGGAACTCACGGCAGAGGAAAAAGCAGAAGCACGTCAGCAGGCAGTCCGCAGATACCAAGACGAGGAACTCCGCAAGTTGCAGAACCGCACCAAGCCGACAAAGGCGAAAACAGAAACCCAAGTTCAACCCTCATTATTTGATTTTGGCTTATGAAACCGAGAAACAAATTTGAAAAAGCAGTTCTTGCCCAAAGCAAGAAACTACGCCCGATAACCCCGATACAGATAAATTGGGCATTCCGTAATTGCGTGGAGCATTATGCACACCGCTTGCCGAAAGGTCGTACCACTTGTATGGATTGCGGTCATAGTTGGGTAATGACGGAGCAGACCGAGCATTGTACGTGTCCCGAATGTGGAGCAAGTTTGAAAGTCTGCCTCACCTATCAGCGCAAGGTAAGACAAAAGCAGTATTTCACAACCCTTACCACAAGCGGAGAATACCAAGTGCTACGAATGTTCTTGCTTGTCGTGGGTATGGAGAAAGGGGTTAATGCCAAGTCCTATGCCCTTGAAATCGGGCAGTATTGGTGGAATGAACAAGGGCGTAAGGCTGTTGTTGCCATTCCACGCACATTGGGATGCTACATCGACACGTTCTCATTCGCTTCTCCTTTTGCTATCCGCAATGACAATGAAGCGTACCGCCATATCTCATATTCCCCGATATATCCAAGATATAAGGTGTTGCCGACGCTCCGCAGAAACGGCTTTAACGGCAATTTCCACGACATTGTACCCACCAAACTAATACCGGCATTATTGTCGGACAGCCGTGCGGAAACGCTGTTGAAGGCAGGGCAATATCCCATGTTGCGCTACTATCTGTACCACTCTTTCAATATTGGAGAGTATTGGGCTTCAATCAAGATATGTATCCGCAACGGCTATACTATTGAGGACGGCTCAATGTGGCGTGACACCATAGACCTCCTGCGTCATTTCGGCAAGGACACAAACAGCCCGAAATACGTTTGCCCTGCCGACCTCAAAGTTGAACACGACAAGTTGGTGGCAAAGCGCAACCTGCAAAGGAAACATGAGCGGACTGAACAGCAACGCAGGAAAGCGATTGAGGACGAGAAACAATATCTGAAAGCTAAGGGCATATTCTTCGGACTTGCCTTTACCGACAGCCTTATTTGCGTCAAAGTCATAGAGAGCGTGGAAGAAATGGCAGAGGAAGGAAGGACGATGCACCATTGTGTGGGCGGTTACCACAAACGAAAAGACTCCCTTATCCTATCCGCCACCATTGACGGAAAACGAATTGAAACGATAGAGGTGTCACTAAAAACTTTTGAGGTGGTGCAGTGTCGTGGCGTATGCAACGAGAACTCCGAATACCACGACCGCATCATCGCCCTTGTGAACAAGAACGCCAACCTTATCCGCCAGCGGATGAAAGCGGCATAATATCGACATCTAACAACTAACATTATGGAAGTAAGATTTGAAAGCATGGTTTTCCTATGGGATGATAAAATCCCCACGATGTTCCTTGAATTTATGAACCTCCTCACTCTTTGTCAGAGTGAGGAGCAATTAAGGGCGAGCGTCAAGGACTTTGCCGAGAAACACGAACTTGACAAGTTCTTCCTTTACGGCTTCGGCTCTCATCATTTCTACCTGCACCAACGCTACACGAGCGACCCCGAAATGGTGATGCAACACAGAGTGCTGTCTGTACATTTCTAATCATCTAAATAACAACGACTATGGCAACAAAATGACAATTAACGGAGTAAGCACCTGCCAATCGGCAGGAACGGAGAACTACGAGAAATTCCAAACGGGTATCGACAGACGCAAACGCACCCTTGTGCAATACGACTACCGCCACACGGACGGGGAACTTTTCTCTTGTGTCAAACCCACATTAGACGAATGTCGAGCCGCACGGGACAAGTGGCTAACGGCAAAGGAAAGGAAGGAGGAGAAGCGATGAACGAAGCAGGCTACCAAACGCTGATAGTCAAATTCAGCGAACCCATTACGGCATTGGACGGCATCTTTGACGATGCCGAAGCGTGGGGAGTTGATACCCTAAAGGGGTGGATAGACAGCTATGAAAGCAGCCGTTTCACTGCCATTGACAGCCATACGGCAGTCATCACGAGCGAGTATAGCATGGAATGTCTGAAAGAGTGGCTGGAAAAATGCACACCCATAACCGAGAAAACAGAATTTTGAACATTGGGGCGGTGTCCGCACCGCCCGAACCATAAACCTAAAAGACAACGGATATGATAGCAAAGACAATTTTAGAGCAGATTGGCGGCAGACGCTTTGCCGCCATGACGGGAAGCAAAGACTTCACAGACATGGGCAACGGCTTGCGCATGAGCCTTGCGAGGAACAAGACCAGTGCCAACCGCCTTGACATCATCTATGACGGAGGGGCAGACCTATACAATATGCGTTTCTACCGCAAGACGTTCAGCAAAAAGACATTCGAGAGCAGGACGAAGGACATTGAAACGCACGAGGGGATATATTGCGATATGCTGGAGGAAATGTTCACGATGGTAACGGGACTTTACACCCGCTTTTGAGGGGTGGGCGGCAAAAGCCGCCTACTTTCTTTCATGAGCATGATGGCGGATAAGAAAGTAGGCAAAGAAACCTTTGTACCAATCTACGATAGTATTCACAAAAACAAGTTTTAATCATGGAAACAATCAGACAGAACGGAAAAACCATCTTGTACAGCAACGACGGCATAAGCATAAAGATGGTTTTCAAGAACCTTACGGGCAGGAATTTTCAAGGTCAGGAATATACAGACTATATCCGGCATATCGCAATCGGCAGCATGGGATTTTCACCCGGTATCATAGAGCATTGCAGGGACGGTGAGGTTGCAGGCAAAGGGACAATCCCGAATGTATGAAAACTGAAACTCCGATGAAGTTGGCGGCTTCATCGGAGTTTCTTTCGTCAGACACTTATTCTTTATGGTACATACAGCAGCGCAAACTCAGCCTTCCTTCGTTTGAGCAGCATGGCGTGGCGTTTCCCCTTATAGTTACAGAAAGCGATATACTCCCGGTAGATGTTCCTGTCACCCGCCTCCAGCTTTCGGATTAGCGTGCTTTTGGGTATCTTCCCACTCCCCAAAAGACGGTACGGACCGACATTGTAGGCGAGCGTGGCAAGCAGAAGCGAATCCTTCCCGAACTGCTGGAACATCGCGCAGAACTTCCGCAGGTCTTTTCGCAGAAGCGCGTCCGCCTGCCGCTTCGTCATGGTGCGTGCCGAATACCTTTCCCCCGGCTGCAACCGATGTCCATATCCTACATACGGGT
>CAZEEP010000047.1:0-5225 GCA_964511295.1 uncultured Prevotella sp. | reverse complement strand
CATCAATCGTGACCAACATCAATGGTGCCAATGAGATAATAAAGGATGGGCTTAACGGGAAGATAATAGCTGCTCCGCTTGATGGCAGGGGGCATCGTGCCAATGACATGGCGCATGCCTTGGAGGAAACCATGCGATGGTTTGTCGAGCATCCTGCCGAGGTTCGCCGTATGGCGGCCAACGCTCCGCGCATGATACGCGAACGCTATGAGCAGGAGGATGTGTGGCGTGCGTTGTTGGAATATTATCGTGGATTGGAAAAATAATAGAGAAAGCATTGCGGGTTTAAGGATGTTTTCCTAACTTTGCAAAGGACTAAAAGCATAATACGATGGTGGACAGCAATATTCGTTGGTTAGAACGTTTAGATACTTATAAGAAAGCTTTGGCGAGACTTACTGAAACTGTGCTTCTTTTTAAGCATCAGCCTTTGTCTCCATTGGAAAAAGATGGGATGGTACAGCGCTTTGAATATACACAGGAGCTGGCGTGGAAGCTATTGAAAAACTATATCGAATACCAAGGAGAAGACCAAAGGCTGACAGGCTCAAGAGATGTCGTGCGCCGAGCTTTTGCAATGGGATTGATTAAGGATCCTGACACATGGTTTGATATGCTTGACAGCCGAAACACAACATCACATGTATATGACGAGAAAGTTGAAGTGGAAGTTCTTGACAAAATAATAAACTTGTACTATCCTATACTAAACGATTTGAAAGAAGCGATGGAGGAAATATCAAGATAATGAAATTTGGGATTAAAGATAAATATCTGGATGAATTACACGGCATATTCCGTCAGCTACCTGGCATAAATCGTGTTGTGCTTTATGGCTCAAGAGCCCGTGGAGATTATAGGCATGCTTCTGACTTGGACATTTGCCTGTTCGGAGATTCTATTTCAGATAATGATTTGTCAGTATTTTTATCTAAACTTTATGATTCAAATATTCCTTATTTCTTTGATGTAGCAGTCTGGAATAAGATAAGAAATAAATCTTTTGCAGACAATATACAATGCGATGGAATAGAAATTTATAAACAAACAGATGTACCGTCACGTCTTCAAACGAATCATTGACTTTGGGCTTTCGCTCATTGCCATAGTGTGCCTTTCGCCGCTGCTGATTGTTATCATGGTGCTGCTTCATTTTGCCAATGAGGGAGCTGGCGTGTTTTTCCTCCAGCCACGCCCGGGATACAAGGGGCGGATTTTCAAGGTGATAAAGTTCAAGACCATGAATGACAGGCGAGGCGAGGATGGCAACCTGTTGCCTGACATGCAGCGCATTACGTACGTTGGCCGCATAATACGCTCTACGAGCCTTGACGAGTTGCCACAGCTCATCAATGTGTTGAAAGGTGACATGGCTCTCATCGGGCCACGTCCGTTGCTTGTGAAGTACCTGCCCAGGTACTCCAGCGAACAGATGCGTCGGCACGACGTGCGCCCTGGCATCACAGGCTGGGCGCAGTGCCACGGCAGGAACGCTTTGTCGTGGACGGAGAAGTTCAAGCTTGACGTTTGGTATGTTGACAATCTCTCCTTGCTCACTGACTTGACCATAATATGGCTTACGGTGAAGACGGTGCTGAGGCGTGACGGCATAAACAATACTGCTGATCCCAACGCCGATGTTACGATGGAGGAGTTTACCGGCGACAATTAACATAAAAAAAGAAGATATGGTTATCTACGGAGCGTCCGGTCATGGCAAGGTTATAGAAGATGCCGTGGAGGCAATGGGGCAGAAGGTCTCGTGCTTCATCGACGACAATGAGGCTTTGTGCCAGGTACATGGCAAACCTGTGGTGCGTGGCTTGGATGCCCACTTTGGCGAACCGCTCATAATAGCCGTTGGCGACAATGCCATCCGTAAGCGTATTGCCAGTGGGATTTGCGCCGACTATGGCAGGGTAGTGCATCCGTCTGCCATCATTTCGCCAAGGGCAATGGTTGGTGAAGGCTCTGTTGTGATGGCAGGAGCCGTCGTGCAAACTGATGCCGTTATCGGAAGGCATTGCATCGTAAATACCGCTGCTGTTGTTGACCATGAATGCCAGGTTGCCGACTTCGTACACCTTTCGCCTCATGCCACGCTTTGTGGCAACGTCACCGTGGGCGAGGGTGCTTGGGTGGGAGCGGGAGCCACTGTTATCCAGGGCGTGCGCATAGGACGGTGGGCTGTTGTGGGTGCAGGCTCGGTGATAACGGAGGATGTGCCCGACTATGCTCTCGTGCTTGGAGGCAGGCTACTGACAGTGAAGGAAAATTATTATAAACTAAAAATAACTGAAATGTCTGAGAATTTGTCGGGGGGGGGAAACGAACTGATGGTGATTGTGGAGTGCCTCGCCCTGTTTGTTCTTATACGCATGAATAAACAGAAAGAGGCAATATGAATAAACACAACATTATGTTTTGCAGCTGTGGCAGGAGGGTGCAGCTGCTCAAGTTCCTTAAACAATCGCTTGGCGATACTTGCCAAATAGTGGCTACAGACAATAGTCGTATTGCTCCGGCGTTGTATGCGGCAGACAAGAGATTTCTTGTGCCACGCATTGATGACCCCAAATATGTTGACACGATATTGGAAATTGCCAAGAGCAATGGTGTCAAGGCGGTAACAACCCTTATTGACCCAGAGATAGGGGTGCTTTCTGCCAACCGTGAGAGGTTTGCGCGCGAGGGAATACTCGTGCTTGCCCCATCGGTGGAAACTGCTCATTATTGCTTTGACAAGTACGCCATGTATCGCCACCTTACGGCCAACGGCATACCAACGCCGTTGACTTATGACACGCTCGACAATTTCAAGGCAGGCTTGCTCAAAGGAGAAATTTCGTTCCCCGTTTTCATTAAGCCTCGTACGGGTAGCGGCAGCGTGGGTGCTCACAGGGTTGACACGATGGAGCAGTTGGAGGACGATTTCGCCAAGGGCGATTTCCAGTATGTCATACAGGAAATGATGGTGTCAGGCGATTGTGATGCCGACGTTTACATTGACTGCCATAGCCACCAACCCGTAGCGGCATTCTCAAAACGCAAGCTGGAGACGAAGATTGGCGGTGCCAGCAAGACCGTTTCTTTCAAGGACGAGCGTCTTTTCGCCTTTATCCGTGAAATATGCAAGGTGCTGCAGTTCAGCGGTCCCGTTGACATGGATTTTTGGTATCGTGACGGCGACTATTTGCTTTCCGAGGTGAACCCTCGTTTCGGCGGAGCTTACCTCCATGCCTTTGGTGCGGGAGTTGATTTTTTCAAGCTCATACAGCGAAATATGGATGGCGAGGTCAACGAGCCGCAATTCGGCAACTATCCAGACGACGTACTGATGATGATGTATGATGCCGTGGAGATAATAGACAAGGGAAGCATTGTTTGCTGAATCCTTTCAGCCTTGGCTGACAGATAACTCTTGGATGGGATGCCTTGTGCAGCGTTGCAATGTCTTGGTATTTGCAACGCTGCTTTTGTTTGGTGTTTGCCATTTTGCAGGTTTGTGGCTTAAATAAATTTTCCATTAGTTTTTTGTTTTCCGATAAAATGCTTAACTTTGCGGTAAAAATAACTAATTAATGGCATAACTTATATTGGATATGAAAAGGTGACTGCTTGTTGCCATTTTTTGAGGAATACGACGCTGCCATGACGGCTTGTTCTTCCGATGGAAATTTTGATGATGAATGGCATCCAATAGTCGCAAAAACTCGTGCAAAAAATGGGTAAAGCAATAAACAAATCCGACAAGAGAATAATCCTGTGCCTTGCTCACATGAGTGGCAATGAGATGAAATATGTCCAAGAGGCTTTTGATACCAACTGGGTTGTGCCGTTGGGGCCTAATGTCAACAGGTTTGAGGCTGACCTTGAGCGGTTCGCCGCCAGTGCCTCGTCGGCTGAGTTTGCGGATGGCTACCCACAGTGTGTCATGCCACATGCCGATGACGCAGGCTGTCTGTGGCGTGAGGGACATGTGGATTTGACAGGCAAGCGCGTTGTGGCACTGTGCTCGGGCACTGCCGCCGTGCATCTTGCCCTTGTGGCTCTCGGCGTTAAGCCGGGCGATGAGGTCGTCTGCCAGAGTTTTACCTTTTGTGCCTCGTCGCATCCCGTGACCTATCAGGGGGCAACGCCTGTGTTCGTTGATTCGGAGAACGAATCGTGGAACATGGATCCGCAGTTGCTCGAAGAGGCCATCAAGGATCGCATGGCAAAGACGGGGCGCAAGCCCAAGGCTGTCATCGTGGTTTACCTGTATGGCATGCCTGCGAAAATAGAGGAGATAATGGTGGTTTGCCGCAAGTATGACATCCCACTTATCGAGGATGCCGCCGAGGGACTCGGCTCTCGCTACCGTGGACGTACATGCGGAACGTTTGGCGAGTATGGCGTGCTCTCGTTCAACGGCAACAAGATGATAACCACATCTGGTGGTGGGGCGTTGATATGCCCTGATGATGCAAGCCGCGACCTCGTCATGTTTTATGCCACCCAAGCCCGTGAGGGGTATCCTTATTACCAGCACGAGAAAGTGGGTTACAATTACCGCTTGTCGAATATTTGCGCCGGGATAGGGCGTGGACAGCTCACGGTGCTTGACGAGCACATTGCGTGGCATCGCCACATTGCCAATCGCTACCGTGAGGCTTTCAAGGACGTTGACGGCATAACGTTCCATGACAATCCGTGGAAGGAAGCTGATAGCAATTTCTGGCTGAACACGATAACCATTGATCCACGGCTGCATGTCAAGGGAGAGGAGAATGCGTATAAGTCAACTGTGAGGAAGGCTGTTGGCGGTGCCGCTGGAGTCATCCACTTCGTTGACAATGCCCATACCTATTGCGAGCCAAATAATAATGTCGAGGCTCTGCGAGTTTACCTCGACAAGATGAACATTGAGAGCCGCCCGTTGTGGAAACCCATGCACAAGCAGCCTGTCTATAAGGATGCGCCGCAATATGTCAACGGTATGTCTGAAGACTTGTTCCACAAGGGTTTATGTTTGCCGAGCGGTCCGATGGTTACCGATGGTGATGTGGACTATATAGTGAAGAATATAAAGGATGCGATAGTAGGCTGAGATTTTGAGCAACATGCTTCTTTTTTGATTTTATGGGTGTCTTAACGTGTGTAATGAAATCGTATGGTATGACTGGCAGGCGTGAACCATTATGGACTTGAAGATTTAAGGCGAAAAGGTTGTTTGGTTTAGGCTT
>CAZEEP010000046.1:0-6884 GCA_964511295.1 uncultured Prevotella sp. | reverse complement strand
CACTCGTAAAGCCTACGTAGCCAGCTCGTAAAGCCTACGTAGCCAGCTCGTAAAGAACGGCTCGGAGGAGTTCTTAGCCGACGACCTCTGCACGCGCCTCACCAAGGACACCATGAACGAACACATGTTCCACGATGCATAAACTCCAAGAGCATGAAACCATACCATTCCGTCATACTTTTCCTGACTATCGTCGCCTTTGCCATAGCCGCGAGCGTCAATAGCTACAGTTGCGCAAAAGAAAGCATCGTTGCCGACATGAACCAGGCTCTTGCCAAGACACTGGCAAAGAAGTCTGACAGATGGATAACGCCGGACACCATAGCCGACTACCGCAGCCATCTGAAGATTGCCAGCCTGCGCCATACATCCGTGATATACTACGCAATGGACGATAAGGGTACAAGCTTGAAAAGCCGGAAGATGACGTGGGGAAAGGCAAATGGCACGAGGCTGGAGTTTCAAGGCTTTGCCAACTGCTCTATGGCTTCGATACTTGCCCTGAGCGACCAACGCCTGCCGTTGTCGCTCTACGGCATTGCTCTGCTGTGGGGCTTGCTTTCAACCATCCATTTCCGCCGCTCACGGTTAAGCCGCAACATAACATTTGGCGGCATTGTCTACGATGAGGCAGCCGGCAGCTTCCTCTCCTTGACCAATGAGGAGATAACCCTCACCCCGATGCAGGAGCAGCTGCTCACGATGTTCTTCAAAGCCGACAGCCACCGATTGGGCAAGAAGCAGATTTGCGAAACACTTTGGCCAAAGAAACCCGATGCCAGCGACACACTCTACACCCTCATCCGCAGGATAAAGCCAATTCTTGCCGACAAAGGTCTGACAATAAAGACCGGCAGGGGAAAAGATTATAAGTTGGAGAAAACATAACAAATCATACCTCACTGACAATCAGCCGATTGTAAATTATCAGGCAATTGTCAGACAAATGTCAGGCAAGATTTAGAAGTAACTGGGAAAGGTTTTCCTATCTTTGCAAGCAACAATAAAACGCTTGCAGGCAATAGAACGCTTGCAGGCTATGATAAAAACTTGCAAAGATGAGAAAACCTTTCTGCTTATCGATGGCTGTCTTGCTCGCAGCCCCCGCCATCGCCCAACAAAACTCAACCGTGGTGCTGAACGACGTAGAAGTAAAGGCTGCACGAATAACGAAGCGAGCCGACGACATATCTTTTGCGCCAACCGACGCACAGAAAAAGGCATCAGCCAATGGCTACAGCCTCCTGAACAAGCTCTCGATGCCGATGATACGCATCGACGAAGCCAAGCACACCATTAGCTCCGTAGACAACAAGGCAGTGGAGCTGAGGATGAACGGCGCAATAACGACCAAAGCCGACCTGCAAGCCCTTGACCCGAAGCTTGTGCGAAGCGTGGAGTTCATCAACAGTCCCGGCGTGCGCTATGGCGAAGGCGTGGGCTACGTGATAAACATAACCACACGGCGAGACAACGAGGGCTACACCATAGGAACCGACCTCTCAAACGCGCTGACCTACAAGCAAGGCGACGACATGGTTTACGCGCGGTGGAATCACGGTAAATCAGAGCTGGGGCTGAACTACGGCTTCGGCTATAGCGACGAGCGCAAAAACCGAAGAAAGGAGGAAGCCGACTACCTGCTCAACGACGGCTCCCACCACAACATCCTACGCGAAGACTCGGCGAGGCGCGACCGAAGCTTCTCTAACAACATACAACTGAAATACAGCCTCGCCGACTCGTCGGCATACGTCTTCCAAGCCACGCTCTCAGCCGACTTCCAACACAGTCCGGGCGACTGGAAACGGCAAATCTTCACAGAGACGGGAATGGCAAGGGCAACTACGGAGAAGCTCCTGCGAGACAAGAGCTTCTCACCGGCTGTCGACCTGTATTTCTACCACGCCATAGGCAAAAGCCAGTCGCTGACGGCAAACGTCACCGCCACCACCATATCTACCGACGAAAGCAATTTCAACAACGAAGGCTCAACCTACGCCTACGACGTGGACGGCAACACCTGGTCGGTGACAACAGAGGCAATATACGAGAACCAGTTGAAGCCCTTCACCCTCTCCTTTGGCATCAACCACAAGTGGAAATACACCCGCAATATCTATTCGGGCGATGTTGAATCAACCAACAGCCTCCACAACAGCACCCTCTATCTTTTCAGCCAACTGAAAGGCAACCTCTTGATGCGCAACGAGTTGCCCGTCATAAGTTATACGCTTGGGCTTGGCGTAAACAATGCCCGATACCGGCAGGGCAACGCCAGCTTCAACCACTGGCTTTTCCGCCCGAAAGCCACGCTCACCTACCAGCCATCGCAGCCCTGGAGCCTTACCTACGACTTCGAAGTGTCGCAACACATATCGCAAATAGCCATGACGAGCGACACGCGGATAAGAACCAACTCAATGGAATGGACAGTCGGCAACCCAAACATAAAACCAAACAGCGTCATCGTCCACGCCCTGAAGCTGGCTTACAACAAGCCACGCCTCTATGCGGAGCTATACGCCGAATGGAGGCAAAACAAAGACTGCAACCTGGCAAGCTACGAGCGCACTGCCGACAACCAATTTCTCTACACACAGAAGAACCAGCCACACTGCAATATGCTCTACGCCGAGAGCTACGCCAGTTGGACGATAATGCCCGGCAAGCTCAAGGCAACTGCAAATGCAGGCATCTTCCGCTTCTTCAACAAGGGCGACAACTACAGCCACTTCCTCACCACCTACAACGCCAGCGGCAGCCTGCAAGCGTATCTCGGCAACTGGACGCTGACGGGAGCGGTGGACAGCGGATGGAAATTCATGGAGGGGGAGACATGGAACCACCAAGGCAACGGCAACACCCTGCAATGCAGCTACCACATTGGCAACTGCCTACTCACCCTGACCTGCCGGCACCCTTTCGAAGCCCATTCAAGGCTGAACCACGCACGCCTCGTCAACCGATACATACGCAAAGATATGAGCATAAGCTCAGCCGACAACGGCAACGCCATCTTCATCGGTGTCTCGTGGAAGCTCAACAGAGGCCGAAGCTACACGAACATCGAACGAACAATGAAAAACAAGGACACGCAAACGGGAATAATGTAGGAAAAAAGCCACTCCCAAGGCATCGTTTATGCTATGAGAATGGCTTTAATATATGGTTCTAACGGGCCTGCTGCCTACTCTTCTCCTGCATCCTCGGCAGGCTTGAGGTTGGTGTAGACATTTTGCACATCGTCGAAGTCCTCAAGCTTCTCTACCATCTTTTCGATGGTCTCGCGCTGGTCGGCAGGAATGTCTGTAAGGTCGTTTGGTATGTATGTGAACTCGGCTGAAGTAATCTCGAAGCCGTTGTCCTCCAAGTGCTTCTGTATGTCGCCGAAACTCGTCGGCGAGCCGTAGATGGTTATCTCGCCCGTCTCCTCGTCGGTGTCGTATTCATCCTCCACGCCATAGTCGATGAGCTCGAGTACAAGGTCGTCCATGTCGGTGTCGTCCTTTAGCTTGAACGTGAACACAGCCTTGTGGTCAAAGAGGAAGCTCAACGAGCCTGTGGTGCCGAGGTTGCCGTTAAACTTGTTGAACACCGAGCGCACGTCGCCCACGGTGCGTGTGGTGTTGTCGGTGAGCGTGTCTACGAGTATTGCCACTCCGTGCGGTCCGTATCCCTCGTAGGTCACCTCCTTGTAGTCGCTCTGATCCTTGCCCATAGCGTTCTTTATGGCACGCTGTATGTTGTCCTTGGGCATGTTCTCGCGCTTGCAAGTGGCAATGATGGCACGCAGGCGAGGGTTGTTCTCAGGCTCTGGTCCGCCTGACTTCACGGCAATGGCAATCTCCTTGCCCAGTTTTGTAAACGTACGGGCCATGTGACCCCATCTTTTCAGCTTAGAAGCTTTACGGTATTCAAATGCTCTTCCCATAATTATGTGAACCGCGACCTCACACCTCCGAACTTTTCTCCAAACAAGGGAGAAGGAAAGAATGTGTCTTGGGCGTGTCGGCCTATTCTTATTTTTCCGTTTATTGTTGCTTGTCTGTTTTTGTTTATCATCCCTCCCGATTGGAGAGTGCGCAATGCTTTTAGCGCAATTCCGCGCCGAGCTGCTTTTTGAGGTTGGCTATGAGCTTCTGCATCATAGCGTCTATTTGCTTTTCGGACAGGGTCTTCTCGTCGTCCTCGAGCACAAAATTGACGGCATAGCTCTTTTTGCCAGCAGGCAGATTCTCGCCCTGATATACATCAAAAAGGGTGACGCCCTTGAGCAACTTCTTCTCTGTCTTGCGTGCCACCTGCTCAATCTGCGCAAACTCCACGCTGTCATCGACCAGCAGAGCGAGGTCACGGCTTACCGATGGGTATTTTGAAAGTTCCTTGAACTCTATCTTGCTGTTTTTCGTTGCCTTGACGATGGTGCTCCAGTTTAGCTCAGCGTAAAATACATCCTTGTCCACGCCGCACCCGTGAGCCACTTTTTTGGCGAGCTTGCCATATTCGGCTATAGTCTTGCCCTGCCTGGTCTTGAGCGTCAGTCCGTAGGCGAAGGCGTTGTTCGCGGTTTTGCTTTCCACAGCCAGCCCCTGCGGCATGCCTGCACGTGCGAGGATGTTCTGCACGTAAGCCTTCAGCTCGTAGAACGAAGTCTCCTCGTCGGGATGTGTCCATGACCCCTCCACACGCTTTCCCGTCACCCACAGGGCGAGGTGGTACTCCTGCGAGTATGCCTTGATGGAGGCATCGTGGTCGTCTTTTTCGGGGTCATAGCGGTAGACATTGCCCACCTCGAAGAACTTCAGATTCTCGCGCTTGCGGTTGATATTGCGTGCGAGCGACTCCAGTCCTCCGAAGACCAGCGTCTGGCGCATCACGCCGAGGTCTGCCGACAGCGGATTCATCACCTTCACGGTGTTAGCCCACGGGTAGGCGTTCAGCTCGTCGTGGCTGTAATAGCTGTCCTTGGTGAGGGAGTTGTTCAATATCTCGTTGAATCCGCAGCCCACAAGCTGCTCAGAGACAACGTTTTCAAGCTTATGATCACGGTCTTCACTGTTCTCCACGGTGAGTGACGACTTAAGCTGCGTGGGTATCTCCACGTTGTTGTATCCGTAGATGCGGAGTATGTCCTCCACCACGTCGCATGGGCGCTGCACGTCCACGCGGTAGGCAGGCACGGTGAGGTCGAGCCCGAGGTCGTCCTCCTTGTTTATCTTCATCTCGAGGCTCGTGACGATGCTCTTTATGGTGTCATTGCCGATCTTCTTGCCTATGAGGCGGTCGCAATATTCGTAGTTGAGGCGGATGTCGAAGCCAGGCAGCGGCTTCGGGTAAACGTCCTTTATCTGCATGGACACCTTGCCTCCGGCAAGCTCCTGACACAGTATGGCTGCCTGTTTCAGGGCGTAGATGGTGCCGTTGGGATCCACGCCGCGCTCGAAGCGGAAGCTTGCGTCGGTAGACAGCCCGTGGTGGCGCGCGCTCTTGCGTATCCAAGTAGGGTGGAAGTATGCCGACTCCAGCACCACGTTGCGTGTGGTCTCATAGGTTCCAGAGCCTTTTCCTCCAAAGATGCCGGCAATGCACATGGGCTCCTCAGCGTTGCAGATGCTCAGGTCGTGCTCGCCAAGGGTGTGCTCTACGCCGTCGAGCGTAACAAACTTGGTGCCTTCGGGCTGCGTGCGCACCACTATCTTGTGGCCAACGACCTTGTCGGCATCGAAGCAGTGCATCGGCTGGCCATATGCCATCATTATGTAGTTGGTTATGTCCACGATGTTGTTTATCGGGCGCAAGCCTATGACCGTGAGCTTGTCTTGCAGCCACTTGGGGCTTTCCTTCACGTCGCAGTCGATCACCGAGAGGCAAGCATAGCGCTTGCAGGCATCTGCATTCTCTATCTCCACGTCTATGGGTGTCGACTCGTTGTCCACATGGAATCGCGAGCAGTCGGGGCGGTGCAGGCTCGTCTTGTAGCCTCTCTGCACGAGCCATGCGTAGAGGTCGCGTGCCACGCCGTAATGGGAAAGGGCATCGGCACGGTTGGCAGTTATGTCAATGTCTATCACCCAGTCGCTGTCGAGGTGGTAGTAGTCTGCCGCTGGCGTGCCCACCTGCGCGTCGTCGGGCAGCACAATGATGCCGCTGTGGTCAGTCCCCACGCCTATCTCGTCTTCGGCGCAAATCATGCCGTGGGAGTCTACGCCGCGCAGGCGGCTTTTCTTTATGGTGAAATCCTTGTCGCCGTCGTAGAGCTTGCAGCCGAGCACAGCCACTATCACCTTCTGCCCTGCCGCCACGTTCGGTGCTCCGCACACTATCTGTTGTGGTTCTCCCTGCCCCGTGTCCACGGTCGTGACGTGCATGTGGTCACTGTTTGGGTGAGGCTCGCATGTGAGCACCTTGCCCACGTAAAGCCCTTTGAGCCCTCCCTTCACGGTCTCCACCTCGTCAAGAGAACCCACCTCCAGCCCGGTCGATGTCAGCGCGTCGGCTGTCTCCTGCGGTGTGAGGTCGAAATCCACGTATTCCTTAAGCCACTTATATGAAATTTTCATCGCGTATGTCGTTTGTAGTGCAAAATTACAAAATATTCCTGACATACATGCAAATTGAGACTTTTTTTGGAACAAGTTTAGAAAAAAGTCGCTGATGACACTTTGCCATGTTTACTTTTCCAGTAGCCGTTGCCTACTGCTTAAGGAATAGTGTCAACAGTATTAGGAAACTTTCTACTTTGTCAGAAAATCTGATGTCAACAAAGTCGGAAAACAACTAAAAAAAATGTCTACCTAAATTTAGGAAAAGACAATCTGCTATTCAAAAATCTCATTATCTCATTAAGCACCTTCACACATTCACGGAGGATAGATACATTA
>CAZEEP010000045.1:0-8208 GCA_964511295.1 uncultured Prevotella sp. | reverse complement strand
TACCCAATAGAAGAACATTATATTCATGGAGTGGCCAATTGCCGATGATTGCCGATAATTGCGGGCGATTTTTATATGAAAGTCCTCCTTCGCCCAAATGCCTTCCAGGCTCATTCGTGTATTTGGATAATCATTTTCTTTTTATGCTTTTGCTCTTTTTCGTTTATCCTTTACTCTTTTCCCCGATAATTCTTTATCTTTGCATCAAACTTTTTAAAGTACAGGGAAAATGAGACATTTAAAATCTATTCTTTTCACAGCCGTGGCGGCACTGCTGCTGTCGGCATGTGGCACAACGTCTACGGTTCCAATCACGGGCCGCAAGCACAGCCTGCTCGTTACCGACGCCGAGGTGCTCAGCCTGAGCAACCAGCAGTATTCTCAGTTCATGAAGACGGCAAAGCTCTCCGCCAATGCCGCCAACACGGCAATGGTCAAGAGGGTGGGGCAGAGGCTCGCCAACGCCGTAGAGGCATATCTTAAGAGCAACGGCATGGCTTCAGAGATACAGAACTTCTCATGGGAGTTCAACCTCGTGCAGAACAACGAGGCAAACGCTTTCTGCATGCCGGGCGGCAAGATAGTGGTCTACGAGGGCTTGCTGCCTTATACCCAGAACGAGGCGTCGCTTGCCATTGTCCTCGGCCATGAGATAGCGCACGCCGTGGCAAAGCACTCTGCCGAGCAGATGTCGAAAAAGATACGTCAGCAATACGGCACCCAGATAGGCGGCGCGCTGCTCGGGCAGGTCGTCGGCTCCGATGTCGCCAACCTCGCGTCGGCAATAGCCCAGCAGGGTTTCAGCTTCGCCAACCTGAAATATAGCCGCGACGACGAGAGCGAGGCCGACTATATGGGGCTCATCTTCTCCGCTATGGCAGGCTACGACCCACAGGTCGCCGTTCCGTTCTGGCAGCGCATGTCGTCGGGTTCCAACAGCAATCAAAGCGACTTCCTGAGCGACCACCCGTCTGACGCCAAGCGCATAGCCGCCTTGCAGAAGGAGATGCCCGTAGCTTTGAAATATTATCAGGCTTCAGGCTATGCCAATACCGCCACCTCCACGGCAAAGAAGGCAACCACGGGGAAAAAGTAAAAAAAAACGGTAGATAGAAAAAAAAGACTGTCGGGGCGTGCCAAAGAGCCATTATGAGGTGCTTTGTCGCGCCCCGGTTGTTTTGTTGGCTGCTTGTCAGCCACAGTACCCTCAAAGCAGTTTTTTATTGTTTTGCAGGCATTGCCACCCTCCCTTTTCCGCCACCCTCCCTTTTGGGGAGGGGCAGGGGGGGCTTTGGGCAGGGGGGAGGCTTCGTCAGCCACAGGGAGCTGCCCGTTGTTTTAAAAGGGGGAGGGTTTGGGTTTGAATAAGAAATCGTCCTGAGTACTATCTGATGCCTGCAAGAGGGGGGACAACCGTGCGCAAGGCTTTAGTAGAATAAAAAACCGTCCTTGGTTTTTTGCCGCAGCTTAGTCCGTAATCCATCCGTATTTCTTCACCCACCGCCACACCGTGGTTCGCGGCAGGTTCATGACGTTCTGTATCTGCGGATTGGCAAGCCCTATCTTTATGAGGTAGCACACGCGCATCTCCTGCCTGCCCGCCTTTCCGAGGCGGCGAATCAGCGTGTCGTTGAATGCCGGGTAGAGCTCGTCCACGGCATGCAGCAGCGCCTTCCATTCGTCGTCGGTCATGGCGTGCTTTCCCTCCGAGGCTTTCTTCACGACGTTTATTATGTCTTTGGCTTTCCCCTCGATTTCGGTTTGGTGCAAGAGCTTTATGAAGTCCTTGTTCTGGCTTATCTTCTCCTCCAGCAGCCGTTCCTTTTCCCTCAGCTCCGTCTTGTAGGCGTCAATCTCCTTCGCCACCTTGTCAAGCTCAGCCTTTGTGCGTTCGAGAACCGCCTGCTGCCTGTCAAGCTCCTTCTCGTATGAGCGGACCAGCTTCTTCCTGTAGGCTATCTCCCTTTCGAACTTCCTCCTCAGATACGCATACATGATTACCAGGAAGCACATGATGGAAATCATGACCGTGACTATCCAGAACGCCTCTTGGCTGTAGGGCGCAGGGGCGGCGGCTGAGAGCTGTAAGGTAAGGAGTGTTTTCATGGCTTTAATTTCCTGCAAAGTTAATGTTTTTTTGACAAAAGGCGGTAAAAAAACTTTTATATTGTTCCATTTTGTTCCATTTGAAACATCGTGGGATAAGAAAACGTTTGAAGGTATGTCTTGAACGCCTAACTTTGCCGGTGTAAAAACATTTGCTTTATGATAGATTACCTCATCACAAACCTATGGCTCGTATGGACGCTGATATGCGTCCTTGCCCTGATTCTCGAAATGTCGTCGGGCACATTCTATCTTATGTGCTTTGCCATCGGGTCGGCGTGCTCCATCGTCGTTTCCCTGTTCTCCACGCCCTTTTGGTTTCAGGTGCTGGTCTTTGCCTTGGCCTCGGCCGTGTGCGTGTTCTGCGTCCGCCCGTTTGCCGTAAGGTACCTTCATCCCGTCCATGCCGACCGCAGCAGCAACGCCGAGGCGCTGATAGGCCGCGAGGGCGTGGTGATAGAGCCCATATCCCCCGAGCGCCCGGGCTACGTGAAGGTGGACGGCGACGAGTGGCGTGCCGTGACCGCCGACGGGGCAAGCATTGCCAGGGGCGCGGCGGTGCGCATCGTGGCTATGGACAGCATAATAGTCACCGTGGAGCCTGCGGGGGGCTACGGTGTCTGAAAAGAACATTGACGATACGTTATAAGACTATAGATAAAACACTTTTTTTTTTAATTTCAAAACCGATATGATAGGAATTTATGTACTGATTGGACTCGTCGTCTTCGTGCTCGTCTTCGCCAAGATGGCAATAGTGATTATCCCGCAGAGCGAGACTCGCATCATCGAGCGGCTCGGCAAGTATTACGCCACGCTCAAGCCTGGCATCAACATCATAATACCCTTTATAGACAGGGCCAAGATCATAGTGACCTATTCGCGCGGCCGCTACGTCTACAGCAACCACATCGACCTGCGCGAGCAGGTGTACGACTTTGACAAGCAAAACGTCATCACCAAGGACAACATACAGATGCAGATCAACGCCCTGCTCTACTTCCAAATCGTAGACCCCTTCAAGGCTGTGTACGAAATCAACAACCTGCCCAACGCCATAGAGAAGCTTACGCAGACCACCCTGCGCAACATCATAGGCGAGATGGAGCTCGACCAGACGCTCACCTCGCGCGACGTCATCAACACCAAGCTGCGCGGCGTGCTCGACGACGCAACCAACAAGTGGGGCATCAAGGTGAACCGCGTGGAGCTGCAAGACATCATACCCCCGCAGAGCGTCCTCCAGGCTATGGAGAAGCAGATGCAGGCAGAGCGCGACAAGCGTGCCACCATTCTCACCTCCGAGGGCGAGAAGCAGGCGCAGATACTGAAGTCGGAAGGACAGAAGCAGGCTACCATCAACCGTGCCGAGGCCGACAAGCAGCAGGCAATACTGCGCGCCGAGGGCGAGGCTACGGCGCGCATACGCAAGGCCGAGGCCGAGGCGGCGGCGATAGAGAAGATAACGCAGGCCGTGGGCCAGTCTGCCAATCCTGCCAACTACCTGCTCGCCAAGAACTACATACAGATGCTCCAGCAGCTCGCGAGCGGCGACAAGGGCAAGACCGTCTTCCTGCCCTACGAGGCGACAAACCTCATGGGAAGCCTCGGAGGCATAAAGGAACTTTTCAAGTAAACACACACACACAGGCCAAGTAAATAAACACACACTCAGACCAAATAAATAAAACACACACACTATGACCATGCAGACCGTTTCATATTACAAGAGCCTTGCCGCCGACGCGTTGAGCGGCAAGTGGGGCGCGTGCGCCGTTGCCACGCTCGTCGTTTACATCGTCTTTGGCGCGGTAGGCTGGCTGGGCGGCACGTCGTCGTCACTGGCGGCGCTCAACCTCGTCACCATCCTGCTCATGCCCGTAGCCTACGGCTTCGCCGCCTTCTTCCTTGACCTCTGCCGCGGCTCCGGGCCCGACTACGGCACGCTGTTCCAGGGCTTCCGCGAAGGCTCGCAGGGCTACTTCCGCTACCTCGGCACCCAGCTGCTGATCTGCGTCTACAAGACGCTGTGGACGCTCCTGCTCATAGTGCCCGGCATCATAAAGTCCTATTCCTACTCCATGACCCTTTTCGTCATGCGCGACCGCCCCGAGCTGGAGTACAACGCCGCCATAGAGGAGAGCATGCGCCTCATGCAGGGCAACAAGATGCGGCTGTTCCTGCTCGACCTGAGCATGGCGGGCTGGTTTCTGCTCAGCCTCCTGACGCTCGGCATAGGCTTCCTTTTCCTCGTGCCCTACGTCTACACGGCCCACGCCGCCTTCTACGAGGACCTGAAGGAGCAAGCCGCCTGAGCCGCAGGCCCTTGCCGCAGCAGAGTTTTTTTTTAAAAAAACAAGCCCGATGGACATATGCATAGTTTGCGGGGCGCGCCCCAACTTCATAAAGGTGGCTCCGCTCATACGCGCCATACGCGCCGCGCAGAATGAAGACGGCTACCGCCTGGTGTACACAGGCTCCGCCGCCGACCCTGACGTGGAGCCCGGCATCTTCGCCGACTTGCAGATACCGCCCCCCGACGAATGCCTTGGCGTGACCAGCCTGAACCTCAACGAGCTCACGGGCGCAGTGATGCAGCGCTTCGACGCGTACCTGCAACGCCACGCCGCAGGCACCGTGGTGGTAGTGGACGACCTTGCCTCTACGATGGCCGTGGCGATAGTCGCCAAGAAGCGCGGCTTGCGCCTCGCCCACATGGCCGCAGGCACGCGCTCGTTTGACATCAACATGCCCAAGGAGGTCAACCGCCTCGTCATAGACGGGCTTTCCGACATACTGTTCACCGCAGGCGCGAGCAACAACTCCATAGCCAACCGCGAGGGAGCCGAGCTGTCTAAAGTCTACATGGTGGGCAACATCCTCATAGACAACCTCCGCTTCGTCCACCCCCTCCTCCAGCCGCCCCCCCTTGCCGCCGCCCTCGGCCTCGTCCCCGGCGGCTACCTCGTGTTCACGCTCAACCGCAAGGCGCTCATGGCCGACAGGCAGAACATGCGGCGCATGGTGGCGGCAATAGTCGGCAGCAGCGGCGGCGTGCCCGTGGTGGCGCCCCTGCGCGCGGCAGCCGCCGGGGTGGTGGCCGACGTGCTGCCGCCGGAGGCTAAAGGGCGTTTCCACATCGTCGACCCTCAGCCCTACCTCCGCTTCTCGTGGCTCGCGGCACATGCCAAGGGCGTCGTCACCGACTCGGGCAACGTAGCCGAGGAGGCAACCTTCAACCACGTGCCCTGCATCACGCTCAACAGCTATACCGAGCACATGGAGACCGTGCGCCTCGGCACCAATGTCCTCGTGGGCGAGGACGCCGCGAGGCTCGGCGCAGCCGTTGCCGGCATCGTGGCGGGCCATTGGACGACGGGCCAATTGCCCGACCGCTGGGACGGACGCACCGCCGAGCGCATGCTCAGCATCCTCGGCCTGCCGTAGCCGCCCCCGCGCGCCCGGCCGCCAAGCACCCCGGTACTCTCACCCCGGCAAGCCCTGCCCCCCCCTGTGGCGCCGGGGGCGGCGAGCGGCAGGAAGCTCAAAAAAAACACGCCCTAAACGTTGCCGGAACCAAAGATTTCCGCTATCTTTGCAGCAAAGAAGAAACTCTATGAAGACAAGCAAAGAATACATAGCCATACTTACAGCCAATGCCGAGCATCTCAGGTCTCAGTTTGGAGTCAAGACCATGTGCCTCTTTGGTTCCGTCTCGCGTGGCGAACAGCATGAAGGGAGCGATTTAGACCTTTGTGTAGACATGCCGCCAAGGCTTCTTCTTGTGTCGAGGCTTCGGCGCTTCTTGGAGAATCTCATGGGATGCCCTGTAGACATCGTCCGCCTGCATAAGCATATCAATCCTTTGCTCCTTGACGAAATAAACAAAGATGGAATCTATATCATCAGATAATAAGCGGAAAGTTGTCGCGCTGCTTACTCAGATTCGCGCTGCCGTTAATGACCTCAATGAGTGGAATAGCTCCATCGAGTCAGAAGACGACTACTATACCTCCCCTGGTGGAATGAAGAATCTTGCAGCCAGCTGTATGCTTATAGAGGCAATTGGCGAAGGCTTTAAGCGCATAGACAAATTGACGAATTCCATGCTGTTGTCCGAGCGCAATGAAATTCCTTGGGAAGATGTTATAGGGATAAGGAATCATATTGCGCATGGATACTTTGATATTGACGGGGCAATCGTTTTCAACACTGTCAAGAATGACCTAAAGCCTTTGGCAGAAGCGACAGATTATTTTCTTCAATTGATGGAGGGATGACAGTCTTTTGCCTGCTGCATGACAAATACCATACCCTTGATTCCAATTATGTCGCATCCTTGAAATTGCTTTCTTTGAACACCTTCTCCATGTCCTCAATCCGGCTCTTGCGAGACTTGGAAATGCAGACGGTGTTTTCAGCACCGCTCAATCTGCCTGTCTGCAATCTCCCAGCCCTCGCACGAGTCTATAATGCGCTCCAGGCTGCGCCGCGAGCCGAGGCGGCGGTCGTGGTCAGAGAGGAGCGTCTCAGCCGCACGGCGTGCGAACAGGAAGATGTCCGTGGGCTTCAGGAAGCTTTCCTCGTAGTCCTCCATCGGGCGGAGCATCTCCGTGCCGTCATACTCGGTGGTCGTCACGTCGCACGTGCGCGACAGCTCGTAAGTCACCATAACGCCAAACTCCCGCTCCTCGGGGTCCGTGCGGTTGTAGGGAGCGTAGGGGTCGCTTGCCGCTCCCGCAGGATAATTGCCGAAAAAGTCGGCTCGTGAACCTTTCATAAATTCATGATTCATAATGCTTAATGCATAATTCATAATTAGGGGGGTGGGGCTTTTAATTATGCATTATGCGTTATGCGTTGATTATGCGTTAGTTAAAGGGGAAGCCCGTTTTCCTCTCTGAACCTCACGGCATCCGCCAGCGTCTTGAAGTAATGGTGTTTCCTGTTAAGCCAGACATGGTAATAAAACCGTTTGCCCCTATGGTCTAAGCTGATGCCCGTGCGCCCCGTGTCCTTGTTGGGCTTGATGTCTCGGTTGAGCGTGTTTTCACGCATTGTCACGTCCCGCAGGTTATCGAGGCGGTTGTTCTGCTTGTTGCGGTCTATGTGGTCGATGACGTGCTGCGGCTCCCGTCCGTACTCTATGCACCAAACCAAGCGGTGTACGTAGCAGGCTGTCCCGTCAAACCTTGCTGTAAGATAACCTTCTAACGTTTTGCCTTTCAGCTCCCTGCCCGTCTTGCGGTTGTAGAGTTTGCCCGTCTCGGGGTCATATTTGAAGCGACGGCGCATCTCGGCTATCGCCTTGTTGGTGAAGTGTTTAACGTTCATGGCGTTGTTGTTTTATTGTTTTGTTGTTTTTGTCGTTTTGTCGTTTTTTTTACCATTCTCGAAGATGGCCAGTGTCACTTTCTTGCCGTTGCCTTCAGCCTCGTTCATCAGTTCGATGACCTTTGCCAGTGCCGAGCGGCTGTTGCACACCATGCCGCGCCTGCGGTTCCAGCCCGGCAGGATGCAGCCTGCGGTGTCCTTCGGGTAGTTGCCCTCGTGGATGAGCACGCCCCGGAAGCCCGGCACGCCGACGAGCCTGGGCAGCAGCCGCCCGAAGCGCCGGCTCTCAGCCATGCGCACCTCGTAGGCGCCGAGCGGCACGGCACGGAAGCCCAGGCCTTTCTTGAACTGTATGTAGCGCAGGCTGCTGCCCTGCCTGGTGTGAGCCGACGGCGGCTCCAGCGTGTCGCAGAGCGCGTGGCGGCAGCCGTCGCTGCCCGTGTAGCTCAGTGTGCCGACGGTGTACCGAGGCTTGAAATACTTGCGCTCGAGAAGCAAATTAAGAGCCTCCTCCAAGCCTCCCCCCGAGGGGGAGGGTGTTGGCTTGTCAATACTGCCAACCTTTGTTGCTGTTTGTTTCATATTCGTTGTTTTTTGCTGTTTATTTACTGCTTGTCCTGCTTGCTCCGCCCCTGCAAGTGTGCGATTTGCGGCTTTAAAGCCTCCGGACGGCTCTTTAAAGTAATCGACACCCCCTCCTTTCCGCCCCTCCCTTTTCCGCGCCTGCTTTAAACTTTATGCCTGTAGCCCTTGGCGAAGTCTTCTGGG
>CAZEEP010000044.1:0-9202 GCA_964511295.1 uncultured Prevotella sp. | reverse complement strand
CGGTAAATTCTGATTTATCTACGTACATAATTCTGTCTTTCATTTTGCTTATACAGAAATACAAGAGCATAATTTAATTTGCTGGTAATTTGCTGGAAAGTTATAAAGCGAAAGTAACTCGCTGTAAATCAGATACAGTTTAATTTGCTGGCAACTTGCTGGTAAGCAGAATAACCGCCATAGACAGACTGTAATAGGGGCGGAAGGCTGTCCCTGTTAGTTTTATGTGATACAATACACAACCAGCCCCAACCCCATTGTATAAACGAGCAGGAATATCACCAAGACTTTCATCCAGAAGTCCGAGTACCAAACGCCTTCATTCCGTCTGAGGATTTTGCGCATATTGGCCTCATGTTCGGTGATAAGCCTTGTTTGCTCGGAACGATGATTAGCCAATACCGAAATCCAACTTTCTACAGAATGGTCTATGAGCTGTCGAAGTTTGACAAGTTGTTCTGGAGTGAGCGTTGTCTTGAATTTAGTGTCTCGTTCAGCTTTTACAATTGCATTGCAAATGCCGTTGACAATATTCTCACAACTGCCAGCTATCGCTTTGAGCGCACCCTCAATGTGACATTCGGCAGCAATAGCTTTCTCCAAATCCTCATTGAACTTTATTAACGTTTTCTTTGCTTCTCTTATTTCTATGAGAAGTTTATCAATTTCTTGTTTTTCTGACTCTATTTGTTGGTTCATTTCGACGTTCTCCAACATGTCATTGACATTTATAGGCGAAGTGCCCCTTGATTTTCCTATACCCATGTTCTTGATATTATAAAAGTGATTTATCTGCGAAGTCCTCTCCTACGCTTGCACATGCTGTTTGCCATTCGTGCGCAGCGACGTGCCCATTCAAGTTCGTCTTCGTTCTTGTCTCTTCCCCAATCACCTGTGTCAGAACCGCCACCGCCACTTGAAGCAGCCATACTTGTAGCTGCATCTAAATACCCGGCAAAGAGTAAAAGAGCCGTGTGTTGTATCTCTTCAATCTTGGCCAACGGATGAGCTTCCTCCAAAGAACATTCCTGCCTGATGATATTGTCTGCGACTTCGGGTATCTCCACATGGTAGTTGTAATATTCGTCTGTTGCAATATCATAGTGCCTTATAACAGGCAGTGGAGCCATCTTGGGTTGTACAACAGAATCAGCGTTGGCTGTCCGTGTTTGTTGGAGAATAGAATTTGTTGGCTCGGATTTCCTTTCCTGCTGATGCAGTTTTGCCCAAGTAGCTTCTATCTTTGATGGAGTCAGATTTCTCCCGATACCCAACACGGATGATTTATAATTTGAGTTACCCAGTTTGACGGAATAACCATAAACTTTTCCCTTATCATTTTCTTGTATGTGTACTTTGTAACCCCGTTTTGTCAGTTCCATTTTGTATTGTCGCCAACTGAATTTGTCCATCGCACGAAGTATCTCCATACAACAGTTTGAGATTTCCTGCCTGTGTCGTATGCCGATTTCTTTGGACTGTACCCATCCTCGTTTTTCGTTGATGATATTCGCAGCCATGACTGCCCTCTCACCAATCTTATGGCTATCGTTGATTTTTCCGTTCATATCCACACGGTTGGCATCAATGTGCAGGTGAAGAATGCCACTTTTAGAATCACGATGCAGGGCGGCTATGTATTGCGAACCTTTGAGATTGGTCTGCTTTGAGGATGCCCGTTTAGTCTTTTGGGAAAGGTCTATGGAATCGAATATCCGGATGAACTCATCTGCCAAACGTGTCCAGTCATCCATCGTCCAGTTTCGGCTCTCTTCCTCGGATGGGGAAATTTCAATTCTTATCACGCTTCTGCTAAGAGGCCTGCCCTTGTTTATTTTCTCGGCAAACATCTTCTGCACGAGCATCATCCGACCGTACATCGCTTCCGGTGAAATGTCATCGGGCAACAGGTTGGCTTTGACTATATCCGCCCTGTCCTTGTTGACGGAGTATCTTATGGCATTTGCACCATGCGGAATGGTACTGACTTTTGCTATCATAATAGGTAAGGATTTTTATTCTGTTAGGTAATTCTCGATCTGGCCCCAGCGGTTGATAAGCTGTGTAGCTGCTATCATCCATCGCTCTACGAAGCGTGTATCACTGAAATACAAGGCTCGTTTGTCCGCTTGGATAGATTTCACGGCTGCCACAATACGGATAAGGTCACCCCTTGCATCCGTCAGGCTGCACAAGGCTTCTACTTCACGCTCGGTCAGCCGCTGACGAGGATGTTGCCCCAAAGCTGTGCGGCGCACATAGTTACTCATGGATAAACCGCATGTCTTGGCAAGTTCTTTCGCTTTGGCATATTCCTGTTCCGTTACTCTGGCTTCAAGCCGTAGGGTGCGTCTTATAACTTTCTTGTCGTTTTCTTCATCAACTTCGTTGTCGGTATTCTTTTTCTTCTTCATGCTCTGTTGTGTTATGGATGAAACTTCTATCTAAAAAGGGATAGCATGGTGGGAGCTTGCGACTGCCAGAATATGCCTATGTAGTACGGATGAGTGTAACGAATTTGTGCGACATAGGAACTTCTTGCAAGACCCCACACGAAAACATAGGCTCCACCGCCATATCCAATATGGTTATGTATGACTATCCATTGAAACATCCTCGATGGAATCTTCCTCTGCCGCAGACTGTGAAGAAACAGAAATAAGGGAAGAAGGAATTTCTCCATTATCTGATATAACAGGCATTTTGCCTGCGAAGGAAAAATCTGAATCGGAAACGCACCCCTCATTCATTGCTTCTGTTTGCCTGCAATCATCCTCTCCTTCTTCTTGCCGGTCTTTTATTCGGACATAAAAAGGATTGTCTATTCTGTTGCCATCCAACATCCATGCTGATACACATTTCAGCGTGTGGACGCTTGTTCGGTTGCTCTGCGTGGATGCGACAATTCCCAACTGGTTCATCTTGTCAAGTACGCGGGATATGGTCTTCTTGTCATAGCCTAACTTGCAGGATAAATCCACTTCCGAAAGGACGGCTTGCCCCACTTGTAAGGTTGTGGAAAATCCTTTTATGGCATAATCGCTTTCTTCCAGCACTGCCGCTTCGATAAGTTGGTGCAGAATTTTCATGCGGTCAATGCCATACTTGCTCCCTGCCAGATATGCAAGTTGCTCTGACGAAAGCACTATACAATAATTCAAGTTTGTTTTCATCGTCTGTCTATTTTGAAGATGGTTTATAAATGGTGCAGCCAAAAGAGAAAGTCAGCGGTGCATACCGTAACCTCTCTCCGGCATATAATACTCCTTGTCGTATGCGATGTGGTCAAGTACGTTTTGCAGCCTGTCCAGTTGTTGGCTGTCCAATACACGGATGGCGGCAATGGTAATGTTCTGTGACGCAATACGCCGATGTTCACAATTCCGTTCTGATATACTTCCGTCTCCATCGGCATGGACACTTCGCAGGTAATTGTTCACCGCCTCGGTCTGTTCTTTACTTGGAAAAATGGAAGGGTAACGGTCTTGAACATACGTAACCATGTGGCTGACCGCATTTGCCAGCAAAGAGTCACGTTCTTGTAGCTGTTTGATAAGTTCTTCTTTCCTCATACTGTTGTTTTATATTGTCCCGTGTCCCAAGCCTTTTTTATAATTTTCTATTTTGCTCACTTTATGTTTTTATTCTTTTTTCGAGGGCAAAAGGGACAAGGGGACATAAGTTTTTTCTTTTCCCTTATTTTGAAATTAGAATGGTAATTCCAGTTCACTTGGCAGTGTCGCGCAGGACTCTTCACTTGGAGCGTCCATCCTCACCCATGGGTATTTCGTCCGTCCCGTCTTGTCGCAATAGGCAGGATGCAGCCCCTTAACCTTCTCCTGTTCGCTCCGTTTCCAATTTGGAATCATGGACATCAGGCGGTTGATGTATTGCGAAGTGTATTTGGACGGATTTCGTCTGACCAAGTCATTGGGGAGTTCCTCTATAATCTGCCGGGCACAAACCATTTTGAGTGAGGTCATTGTGGAATTTGGCTCTGAGTATGCCCCTTTCTGATAAGCCAGTCGTGTCGGAATCATCCAGCTTGCATACTGCATGGGAACCTCACGTTCCAGATACATTTCTATGTCCTCCATGATTGGGTCAACAAGAATGTTGGAATGTTGCATCTGCACCTCGTTGGCCTCATTCTCCATGTCCGGTGACAAATAGAGTTTCATACCTTGTTTATAATATGTATATGCCTCTGCCCAAAGTTGAGGAACGGAACGCTGCAAATAATCCAACCAATCTGACACATGACCGTTGCCTTTGACCGGGATAATCCACCATCGACGGTTTCCATTGTCTCCTTGCAGGAAGTTCATTTCATTAGTAGTCGCAGCAAAGACATTATGCCGCATGAACTCCACCACCTTATGCCCGTAAGCCGGACGCATATAATCACTGCAACGGCTTAGAAAAGCCTTGGCTGCCTCTGCATCGTTCGCCCGTTTCAAACCATTCAACTCACTGATTTCAATAATCCAACCGTTGGTTATGGTCTCCACTTTCTCCTTGTCACCACTGGCGAAAGAGAATGAATCGTTGAACCATCTTCCACTGATGGCTTTGAAGAAGGTACTTTTACCTATACCTTGGGGACCGGGCAAGGTCAGTACGTTGTCAAACTTGCAACCTGGATTGAATACTCTGGTTACAGCCGCCACAAACCAAAGTTTTGTCTGTTCCCTGACAAGCGGATTGTCCTCGGCTCCAAGATAATCTATGATGGTTGTGGCTATACGGGGTTGTCCGTCCCATGTCTCTTGTGTGATGAATTCCTGTACAGGATTGAAACTCCGTTCAGAAGAAGTGGTCTTCAGTATCTCAAATACCTTATTCTGTGTCAGGCGTATTCTGTATGTCCTTTCCAGATAGTCCTGTATCTTTCCTGCTGATTCTTCATCAATTTTGTTGCCATTGACATTGCGGAACAAAGGGCAGAAACACACATCGTCCTGACAGAAGGTATCGTACCTTATCTGACTAAGATTCTCATCCAGTGTGAAAATAAGTCGGAGATTACTGATGGAACGAACCGGATTCCCGTAACTGTCTGTTGCCAGATTCTTTTTCCAATTCTCTTCCATACCGCTATTCTTTGATATGGATGCCACCTGATTCCTTTGCCAAAGACAATGCACGGTCTGCATCCACTACGATTTTTCGCCCTATTTGTGTGATAGCCTTGTCTATAATACCGCTTTTCTTAATGCGGTTGGCGGTGGGTACGCTACAACCGAACACGCGGGCGATTCCCTCTATACCATAGTAGTTGCCTTTGGATGCCATTTGGGGAGTAACCGTTTCTGTGTTTTCCACGCTCTTGGTGATGAGAAAGCAAAGTTCTTCGCCCGTCATCATGGCGATAGGCTTTTGGAGTAATTGGTTGAGATTGAGTTTTTCTTCCATACCTTTACTTGTTTGATGATTAAATACTTTAAGTATCGGCTCAACTCTGTGAAACCGATTTCGCAAGCAAAGGTAGTGTGTGAAACTCTGTGTGTTGGTCGGTTTATTTATACCTTAATTTTACCGACCGTATTCCAACAGATGTTCGCAGAAAAAACGGATAGCTGGATTTCCCAACTACCCGTTATTGATAAAATAGTTTGTCCATTGGTCAATCATTCGTTTAGCCTTGGTATAACTGTTTCCTCTTTGGGGTGAGTTCAAAGTAAGTTCCTTGATTTCCCCGTATCGCTTCTGTGGTATATCGTGCCCATAATGCCGTTGTGAGAATTGTTCGATGGCACGGTGGAATGTCATGTATCTTATGGACGCTTTTATCTTGCCAGACTTTACCAATGATTTCAACAGATAGGCGAGACTTATGTCCTCTGTATTCTCTTCAAGAAACAAACGGATACCCTGCTTGATACGTTCCTTGTCGTCCAAAAGAATATCATCCAATGATTGTATCACCTTTCTATTGCCTCGCCTGCCTTTTACTTTTCGTAGGGCAAACATCACCTCCTTCCAGATTTCCGGGGTACAGCCTTCTATGGTATCTTCCCAGTCTGCTTTGGTGTCTGTACCCATCTCTATACTTCCATTGACAAGCAGGGTAACGCATAACTTTACAAGAAGTATATCGCCATGGTCAACCTCTTCACTGTTCAATAGGCGGTTGAATAACTTGGCCATACGTGAAAGACCATGGTCAAACACTACAAAATGATACATGCAATAAGCCAAGTCCTCTTTCTTTTCCATCACACGGTCATAGAGGTTGGTCATGAACTCGCCAATGAACACCGCATAAGAGAGGAAAACAATTTGAAAGATATAGGTCAGGAACTGATAAACCATTTTCCTTTCCAACTTACTCAACAGATAACATCCCTTGCTGTTTCTCATGAGCTTATCTAATTGCTCGGACAAATAGGATTTCAACTCCTGCGGCAGACGATTCCATATTTCAATAGGCGTTTCAGAATGAACCATCAGCAGCCCGAACTTTGGAGAAGTAAGCAGTTCTACCGTTCCTGTTTTCACATTGATGCCTATCCACAAACGCTTGTTAGTGATACATCTGGCGATGGTCTCGGTATATTGGCCGGCCCATTGTTGGTTTGCAATGTCTGCCCCATTCTTCCCATTCACGAAGTCCATAAGCCAGTTATACATCATTAAGGCTTCGGGTGGTGTGCAGTCACGCATCATCAGGTACATATCTATCAGAACAGACACATCGCCTTTAGCCACAGCATCCATGCGCTTACAAAAGTCAGCATACATTTCTTCATTGGCTGATTTCCACGCACGAATAGCCATATCTGCGCACACCTTCCTTTGGGAGAAGGATTTTATCCTTTCTATGAAGTTTATCATCGTGTCATTGTTTTAAGGTTGTCTGAAAAGTTTGAGTAATTCTTCCGTGGACATATTTGCCAGCTTCACCAACAGGGCATCCCTTTCAGTAGTGGTCTCCAAATTCAGCAGCTTTGAATTGTTCTGCATCTGTATATCGAGAGGATAATGTTCAATGTAGATTTGCGTGATGGCATGGTCTGAAGAGGCGTGCCCCATACTCTCTGAAATATAATCCATATCCACTCCTGCATTATGCAGGTTGGTGGCGAATGAGTGACGGCACCATGTCCCAGATGGACAGATGGACTTGTCCCAATTCAATGCCTCATGGCAAATCTTGATGACACGGTCTTTCACGTTTGAGTTTTCCTGCACGGTGTATTTTCGGCGCAACTCTTCCGTCTTCGCTCCCTTTAATATGTCGGGGAACACCAAGCCATCCCGGGTTGGAGGTGCAGCTATCTCATCCAAAATATATTGCAAGGGAGGAATGATAGGAACTATCACCTCGGATCCATCGGGACATCTTCGGGAAGTCTTTTTGCGATTGAAGCGGAACGCCTTGCCTTCTGTCTGGTAATAATAACTGTTGTAAGTCAGACGTCCGGCATCAGCCATGTTGAAACCATTACACAGGTATTGCACAAGGAACAGCCCTAATGAATAATGGGCACGTTTCATATAATCTTCCGTCCAATGTTCGGGGTATTGCTTTGAAATGAAAAGGTTATAAAGCTCTGTCATCTGGTTTACGTTCAGGAAACTCTGCTTGCGCTTTGCGCTCTTGGGAATGCTTACCAAACCTTTCTCTTTCTTGTTAGAAAAGGGATAAGGAACATCTTTGAGGTAGCCCTCATGCACACACCTGTTCCATATGGCACGGCAACAACGCAAATAGATACCGGCTGTAGTGTCGCTGATTTTCCCGACAATCACACCATTCTCGTCTTTTACCCCATTGTGCATTCCGTCCTTCCATTTCTGAAGTTCTGCCGCACTGATACAAAAGTCTTTTATGGCATTCTCTCCAAGAATCTTTCTGAATGATTTGAGAGAACACTCGTAACTATCGGCTGTGGTAAAGCGTACTCCGCCATCTTCTGTTCGGAGGTCATGGATGACTTGCTCCCAAATGCCAACAAAAGATTGAGAGGCAGTAGCGTTGTCATCTATGGATGTTGCTTCTTCACCGTCTATTATACATCGACGTACCATTTCGTATGTGAGGATGCCTCCCTTGTTCAGATTCGTCAAGATTTCCTTGTACTTGGGAATAAACGTGTCCTTCCATTCCTTTTGCAACTTGTAGTTCTCGCTCCTACATTTTACAGCACTACAAATGTCCGAAAACTCTTTTGCAGTATAAGACCCACCAACGGGATAATAAAAAGCTCTACGTTCTAATGTAAAACGCACAGATAAAGGGTACTCACTTGATTTCCTCCTGTTGGTTCGAATATCAAGGGCAAGTGATACAGTACAACCACGCTCTTTGAAAAGGGGCATGGATTTGGTTAATTTTTCCATTGCATTCAATAGTTTATGTTCAACATAACCTCTGAACACAGCCGCTTTGTAATGTGAGGCGTACATATACAAAACGCTGCATATAACCACTGAGTCCCTATCCTTTGACGGATAAAAACATTGTCGTTATATGCAGCGGTGCAATCTCGTTGTCTCCTGTCGCTGACTGGTAACCGGGCTTCTGCTAATCGGTCTCAACCCCTGAAGCAACTCTCACGTATTGTTTGAAATAAAGTATCTTCCGACTAATACTTCCTCTACGCTTCGATTCATCGGAATGGGATGACCCTCCCACGAAGGTTAGGCAAACTCACTTTTCCTTTTGGGGAAAGAGCACCTTTTGGTCATGTCTCACCTTACATAATGATGCAAAGGTAATGAATTATCTTCATTTTCGTGCAATAACAAGATGAAAATCAAGTCTCATAGACACTATTTAACTTTCATGCTCATGTCAAACACCACTATCATACTCTATTTATGTCTTTTCTCCATCATTTCTGCGAAAACAATGCGAAAACAAAAGGTTTCAGTTAGGGGTATTTAGTGAGTTTTATAGGGAATAGTAAAATTCACAACTGATTGATACACAGTGAAAACGTGCGAAATAGACTATCGCAGAATATCACATTGTCGTTCTCATAATCTGGAGGTCATAGGTTCAAGCCCTATCTGGTCTACATAGAAAATCAGCGACTTAGGAAAAGTTTCCAAGCCGCTGATTTTCGTTTTGCGAAAACATCGAAGGTCAGTTCAAACGGGTCAGCGGATTTTTCGGGTTGGCGGAGGAAATGTCATAGTTTAACGTGAGTTCGACGAATTTAAAAAAGCGCAAGTTGTGTGTCCAAAGTGCGTT
>CAZEEP010000043.1:8063-14404 GCA_964511295.1 uncultured Prevotella sp. | reverse complement strand
AAAACTATACTCTTGACATTTCCTCCGCCAACCCGGAAAATCCGCTGACCCCTTTTTACCGACCTCTAACCCCCTCGATAAGCAATAATGGGCTGATATTCAGCCCATTACGCTAACAATTGTCGGGATTACTGGACTCGAACCAGCGACCTCGCGCCCCCCAGACGTGTGCGCTACCAACTGCGCTAAATCCCGATCCTAAAATGTACATGCAAAGGTACAGCGAAAAAATCAAACTGCCAAATTTTCAACATACTTTTTTATATGCAGCCAGAATTTTGCAAAATACGGAAATGAAAGTAGCTTATGCCAGTTTTTAAAACATAAAAAAGGGCACACCAAAACATTGATGTGTCCCTATAATTTCTTTAACGTTCTCCACGCCATTAAACGTGGAGACGAAATAAGCCTTAATCAAAGACCTTAGAGGCTCCTGTCGAGGCGTGTGTAACCGTACTGTGCCTCGGCACCAAGCTGTTCCTCGATGCGGATGAGCTGGTTGTACTTGGCCATACGGTCGGTGCGGCTCATAGAACCGGTCTTGATCTGACCGCTGTTGGTAGCCACGGCGATGTCGGAGATTGTGGTGTCCTCTGTCTCGCCCGAACGGTGAGAGGTAACGGTGTTGTAGCCGTGACGGTGAGCCATCTCGATAGCCTCAAGAGTCTCAGTCAGAGAGCCGATTTGGTTAACCTTGATGAGGATTGCGTTGGCAACGTTCATCTTGATGCCCTTCTCCAGGAACTTGGTGTTGGTTACGAACAGGTCATCGCCAACGAGCTGCACGTTCTTGCCGATGGCAGCGGTGAGCTTCTGCCAGCCCTCCCAGTCGTTCTCGTCGAGACCGTCCTCGATGGAAGCGATAGGATACTTGTTGCAAAGCTCCTCAAGGTACTTGATCTGGCCCTCGCTGTCAAACTCCTGGCCGTTAGGATCCTTAGGCATGCCGTTCTTCAGCTGCTTGTAGTTGTAGAACCACTTGCCGTCCTTCTGGTAAGCGAACTCAGAGGCAGCGCAGTCCATGGCGATGGTAACGTCCTTGCCCGGCTCGTAACCAGCGTCCTTGACAGCCTGGCAGATGCTCTCCAAAGCGTCGTCGATGCCGTCGAGGGCAGGAGCGTAGCCACCCTCGTCACCAACAGCCGTAGAGAGGCCGCGGTTCTTGAGCAACTTGCCGAGAGCGTGGAACACCTCTGCGCCGCAGCGGATGGCATCCTTCTCAGAAGCGATCTTCTCGTTCTTGCGAGGCTGGATCATGAACTCCTGGAATGCGATGGGAGCGGAAGAGTGAGCACCACCGTTGATGATGTTCATCATAGGCACGGGCAACGTGTAAGTGTTGGTGCCACCGATATAGCGATAAAGAGGCATGCCGAGAGCTGCAGCGGCAGTGTGGGCAGCGGCCAAGGAAACGCCGAGGATGGCGTTTGCGCCGAGGTTGCTCTTGGTGGGAGTGCCATCAAGGGCAATCATCTTATAGTCGAGACCGCGCTGGTCGAAGATGTTGTCACCCTCAAGAGCCGGAGCGATGATCTTGTTGACATTGTCAACAGCCTTCAACACGCCCTTGCCACCGAAACGGCTCTTGTCGCCGTCGCGAAGCTCCAAAGCCTCGTTCTCACCAGTAGAAGCTCCTGACGGAACGCTTGCACGGCCCATGACGCCGTTCTCAAGTGTAATCTCAACCTCAACTGTCGGGTTGCCGCGTGAGTCAATGATCTCACGGGCATGAATCTTTTGAATCTTCATTGCTTAATGAAATTTTATAGTGTTATAAAACGAATGTTCCCATATCGGGTGCGCCGGCTGCCTCCAGCCCCTGCGCCTCGCAAGCCACGCCTGCGCTTTTCGTCATGCAAAAATAATGCCTTTAAGCCGATTGGCAAAACATTTGTGCCGAAATGTCACTCCGTTTTAGGTTTTTTAAAATAACGCGTCATATACTTGCACGTAACCGTCAACCATATTGCCTATGTCATACGAGAGGGCGCGGCGATGGCAGCGGTCGGCGACAAAGTCATAAAGCGGCTGATTGTCGCAAAGCCGCCCTATTATTTCCGCCAACTGCGCGTCGTCACCTTCCCCGAACATCACGCCATAGCCCTCGGTCACCTCGCGAAGACCGTTGACTCGCGATGCCACGAAGGGCTTGCCTGCCGACATGCCCTCGACATTGCTCAGCGACAGCCCTTCCCAATGGCTTGACATGACAACGACATCGGCGGCACGCAGCACGCAAGGCACGTCCATGCGCAACCCCGTAAAGCGCACGCGGTCGGCTACGCCGAGGTTCCTTGCCAGTTCCTCCACCACGGGCTGCCTCGTGCCAATGCCTGTCAGCCAGACCTCATACTTGTCTTTGTCAAGCCGGGTCATGGCGCGCACGATGGTGTCCTGGTCCTTGGCCTCGCGAAAGCCTGCCACCATTACTATCGCGCGGCGACCCTCCTTCCGCGCCACGATGTCGGCGGCAGGCTCTGCCGTGCGGAAAGCCTCAACGTCAACACCATTGTTGACAGTCGTTATCCGCCCATAGCATCGAGATGCCCTGTCAAGCCATTTTCCGCCCATGTACTCGCGCAATTTCCGTTCCGCAATGTATGATATGCAGACGACATGATCGTAGCGTGAATACATCCAGCTTTCAATGGGCGCATACCACTTCCAATTGCGCTTGCGATTGGAAGTGGTATGTTCCGTGGTGCACAGCAGCGTGCCGCTGCCGCGCACCACGGAACATAACACTTTTGCAATAGCAGCGAATAGTTGTGGAGATGAATTATGAGTATGCACCACGTCATAATGGCGCATGAGGCGGGCAAGCCTAAGGATGTACAACGGGTTGTAAACTCCCCTGCCAAACTTGTGTATGCGTATGGGTTCCTCGCCCTTGTCAATCAGGCGAGCGTTGCATTGCTCTATCTCGCGCATGAAGGGAGTCTCAACGCCATCGAAAACGCAAATGTCGCAATGAAAGCCCTCCCTCGACGAGAGTCTCTCGGCAAGTTGCACGACGATGTGTTCGGCACCTCCGGTGAGCAATGACGTTATGACCTGAAGAACCCTCATGCCTCAGATATTTTCCAGTCGTCGATGTAACGCTTCTCCCTTGAGAAGTTTACGCCAATCTTCACAAGCTTGCGCCTGTCAGAGGCGTATGGCTTGGCATAGCCACGTTCGTCAATCTGCCTAATGGCAGCCTCCGCCGACTGGTCGCACTTAAACTCAAATATGTAAATGAAGTCCTTGGTCTTGGCCACCATGTCAATGCGCCCGTCAGAGACCGTGCGCTCCACGTCAACATAAAAACCAAGCATCTTCGCCACAAGGTAGAAAGCGTTCTGGAAGTAAAGCTCGGCATTGCCAACGACGCGGTAGTCGGTGTCGGCGAAAAGGCTCTCCATGCGCCGCATGAAGTCGGCGGCATGACCAAGGCGCAAGTCACGCACGAAGTTGCCGATAAAGTTTGGCCTCATGTTCTCATCAACATGGGCATAAAAAGGCAACAGGAAATTAACGAAGCCTTCCTCTACCTCGTCGTTCGGGAAACCAAGCGTGTAAGTATTAAACTCCTCATCGTATGCCTTTATGGTGAGGTAACCGCTTTGGTATATGATGGGCACGGGACTGCGCTCCACGGAGTCGATGGAATTGAGGAAGTCGCCCGGAACCTCCTGGACGGTGAGGTTGGGCAGGCAGAAACCGTCCCTTTTAAGCAAATCGACGATGAACGTCGGCGTACCCGTTTCGAACCAATAGCTGCCGAACCGCAGCTTGGCAAGCGTGGAAAGCAGCGAGAACGGGTTGTAAACACCCTCGCCATTCTCCACGAAATGGTATCCGTCGTAACGTTTCCTCAATCGGGAGCAAGCCTCGTCGAACGAGATGCCGTAGCGGTCGCCAAGAGCCTTTATGTCTTCACTGAAATTGTCGGTCATCTCCTGCTCCGTGATGCCGCAGATGGTATCGTAGCGATAATCCATTGACAGGTCGGTGAGGTAGTTGAGGTCGGAGAAGACGCTTATCTTGCCAAACTTGGTAACGCCCGTGAAGAAGCCAAACCTGACATAGCGGTCCTGGGTTTTCAACACCGAGTAGAAAGCCTTGAGCATGGATCGGAGCTTTTCCTGCAACTCGGCGTTGTCGAAGTTTTGCAACAGCGGCTTGTCATACTCATCGACAAGCACCACAACCCTCCTGCCGTGTTTCTTGGCCATGCGCTCAATTATGCCCTTGAAACGCAACTCGGGCGTGACCTCAGAGCGGTAAGTGCCATATTGGTCCTCAAGAGGGCTGAGAAAGTCGTCGAGCACCTGCCGCAACGCCTCCTCGGAATCGTACTTGCCCGTATTGAGGTCAAGATGAACGATAGGGTAAGCCGTCCAGTCGTTCTCCAGACGATCTATCGCCAGGCCTTCGAAAAGCTCACGCTTGCCGGCAAAATAGGCTTCCATGGTGGAAAGCAACAGCGACTTGCCAAAACGGCGAGGGCGGCTGAGGAAATAATAATTGCCTTCGTTGGCAAGCTTGTATATCAATGCGGTCTTGTCAACGTAAGCGTATCCGCCGGTGCGTATCTTCTCAAAGTCTTGTATTCCTATGGGATATTTCATCTTTACCAAAAGCGATAATTGTTTGCGATGGCAAATTTAAGAAAAATATGGCACACTGCCAACTACCGTGCCAAGATTTTGCCACATGCGCCGACATGCGAATGTGGGCAAGAATGCAGAAACGTCAGGAACGACGCAAAGCCCGCCTATCCCTTTGGTGCATCAGCCAGCCTGCAGGTACCACTAAAGCATAGGCAAGCGGCACTTTCGGAATGCCAATGCCTTTATTATCCTCAGTCCGTTTATAGCAGCAGCGGAACCGCCAATAGTTTATCGCCGCCTTGACCTTCACCCTAAACGGAATGTCATACCCCAGCATCTCGGCATAAGTCATCATCGAAGCCACGGGGCTGAGCATGCGAGCCTTAGTTATCCCAGCCGTCAACCCATCCTGCTCATATTCAACGAGATAGATAGACTTATTAATATAATGCAAGTCATATTTCTGCGCAATGCGAAACCAATTGAGCTGCTCCGGGCAAAAACGTTCATCAGAAATCTCTGGAAAGGGGAACTCACGCAACACTGACGTGCGGAACACTTCTTTCAGGTCGCCGGAAACACGATAAACGTAACGAATGTCTATTGCGTTGCAATCAACACAATCTCTTGGCAAACCCGAGCCTATAAGCGTCCCGTCCCTCATATTTATGTCAAGCCCGGCAATGCCTCCTATTTTCTCACACCCTTTAACCGGCAACCATTCTTTTGCAACAGTGTCAATGCCATCAGGCGGCAACTTGTCATCGCTATCTGCAATAAACAGCAATTCTCCCTGCGCCTTCTTTATTCCAAGGTTCACGGCAGTATGCTTTCCGCCATTTTCCTTTCTATAATATTTTATCAAGAAAGGCTGGCAAGCAGAGTCAAATCCCTTTACAACATCCTCTGTATCATCAGCAGAGCCGTCATCCACGACAATCCACTCAAAGTCTTTTGATGTCTGACAACAAAGGCTTTCGTAGAGACGGGGCAAGAGGCTCGCACGGTTATACGTTGGAGTAAGAACGGTGACTAATGGCATGACTTTCTTATTTTATCTCCCAATCCTTGATGTTCCTCGTTTCGCTATCAAAGTTTACCGCAACTTTGGTCACTGGCAATCCACATTGAGAAAAAGCTGAGGCATAGTCGCGCAAGTCTATTTGCCGCATTGCTGCTTTTGATGAAGAATCCAGCTTGAGCTCCATGACATACAGCCTGCCAAACGCTATCATAACAATGTCAACCCTACCACGTGGAGTGTGTACCTCTACGTCCGCCCAGCCGCCAAGGAGCTTGAATATAATGCATAACACCTGCTGATAATGGCCCTCATACTGAGTGCCATTCGTATATGGTATCGTAGCTAAGAAATCTTGTAAAAGATGCAACATCTTATCCATGTTACCATCATATAATGCACTTGCCATATTTGCGACATTTACATTTACAACCCTTGTATCAGACATTATATAATAAGGTGTAAACGACTTCATCATACCGATTTCCACCTCTCGGTTTGGTATATCAAGAATATAAAGACGCGTAAACTTATTATAACCCTTTATTGTCAGATAACCACTCTGATAGAGTAACGGCGTTAGATTTGCCATCTGCTCAGTTGGCGCGTCAAAGTCAGAAGCCTCAGCATCCATGCGTCCATATTCTGTAGGAACAACATTGAACTTTTTCATCATCTCCAACAGATATGTCGGAGTACCTGTAGAAAACCAGAAAGGCTCAATC
>CAZEEP010000043.1:0-7963 GCA_964511295.1 uncultured Prevotella sp. | reverse complement strand
GCTTACTATTTTTGTCAATCGTCCCTTCTACTTAACATTTTCAAACTCCACTTTTAATGGCATGACTTTCTTATTTTATCTCCCAATCCTTGATATTCCTCGTAACACTCCATATCGATATTCGGACTTTATCAAGCAGTATTGCAACAAGAAACACAGCAATCATAAAAGCAGGGATTGCCAACAAAGAAACAGGCATGCCATAGCAGTCATGAATGTACTTGATAGTAGGACCGTAGTATGTTCTAAGAACAAGTTCATTGGCATGCAACAGATATACTGCAACACACGATATTGCTATCCAGTTAATAAACTTGCTTTGAAAACTAAGCTTATTGAAAAACAACATAAGGGATACCGCTTGAACTATAACCAAAGGATTTGTGTAAGTGAAAAGGCGACCTGCAACAGGGAACCCCATATACGTAACAAGCCACGCCAAAACAGCTTGAAAAAGCATTATGCCCACGTAAACGGAGATATGAAACCTCCCACTTAAAGAAACAATCCTATTGCCATATAAGCGCATGTATCTTGCCAAAAGGTACAAGCCCATAAAGGAGACCGCCGAATATCCACCACAGAGCCAGCCTGCACCATTTATGCTCAGCCAGCCATAAACAGTCTGAAATATATAAAAAACTATCAGTATTGACCTCAAACCCTTTTCATTGCTCCTTTCAATAAAAGCATTTAAGAAAGGGGCAAAAATACATAGCCCAATATATGATTTGATAAACCAATAGTCACTTTCATTGAGCATCAACAGCGTGGAAAAATATTTTAGGTGAAAATATTCCTCGGGGTTCATGACAATCAACGCTGCCAATACCAGAAAAGCGAAGAAGCAAACTTGAAACAACATTTCTGCAATCTTCTTCAACTTCAGTTTAATGCCAAACCACCCAGACAACAACACGAAAAGATTAACGCATACAACCGACACGCTCTCAAAAAAGAATACACCAAACGAGCCTATCGCATCTTGGCGACAAGCCTCTTTAGACGGAACTCCAAACGCAAGAAAAGAAGCATGCACCACCATTACCAAAGACATGGCAACGATGCGCAACAGCTCCATGTTTGACATTCTCAATTTTCCCATAAACCACCCATGTTCGTCTTTATTCTGAATGGGGCACGGTACAATTTGTCGTAATCATAACTATGGTCGTACTCATAGTTTTCCCACGAATAGTCCCCTTGGCGATAACCATTAGTAAGGAATGTCTTATACGGATAAAGATTCAAAAAAACTTGCCACGAATTATACACTCTCATATACAACACAAGACTAACCACTATAAGCAATTGGGCAATCCCTTTGACAGCTGTTCGGCTCACGGCAATGTCTGTAAGCGTGCAAATAACGCCAATCATATAATACCATGACAGGCGACCGCCATTCTCGGAACGGATAAAGAACAACAACGTGGCACAAAACAAGCAAGCAATGTTGAACATGACACGCCTCGTGATGTCGGCTTCGCGCTTCGCCCCTTTCTTCATCATTAGCCACAAGAAGAATGCCACCTCAAGGAAATATGCCACGCGCAATCCTCCTGAAGCACTATAGTCGTTCCGCAACTCTACCTCAGACATGTCACCATAAGCATCGAACAAAGCGTTGGGCAATGGTGACATGCCGACGACAAGAGCCAAAGCCATTAAAGCAAGTATCTGGCGGCGTGTATAAGAACGGTGCACAATGAAATAAACTGGCAAAAAGATTATTGCCGACTTATGGATTGTCCACGCCAACAACACGATGGTACAAAACTTCCAAGGATTTCGCTTGACAATATAGGGTATTGACAGCCAAACCAACGTAGCTCCAAGCACCTGTCGCAGGTATGTAAACGAGAAATAAAACCAAAGCCCGAGAAACAGGACAAGGGCAAAAGGATAATTGGAAGCATACCTCCGCAGGGATATGAACAGCAAGGTATAAGTCAACAAAGTGACGGCGAGTATGAAAATATACCTATTGTCTGTAAAAAAGGACATGAGGATATTCAGCACAGTCCAGCCTTCCTCAGACGGAAAGAATGAAAAACAGTCATTGGTCCAATAGCTTTTCCCGGCATTGGTAACATTGGCAATAGAGTCGAACACGTCACCGTAAATATAACGGTCATAGCCACCAAGCATGTCGCCCAGGCCAACAAACATGGCAATCCCCGAGAGAAAGACTGCAAGTTGCAAGGCACTACGCCCATTGCCACTTTTAAGCGTCCCCAAATACAGAAATACGGGTATAAAGAAAATCAGCAAATATAACCACATAATAACCTAAATAACCACAAAGTTATCATATTTTTGTATCACCACCAAACAATTCCGCTGCAATCTTCTTTCTCGAATGCTCCTTCAGCACCTGCAGCTTGCCTTTCTCAGCCATCCGCTCATACTTATCAACGTTGTTCGGAATATCTCGCAGCACGCCAATAGCCTCATCTACAGAATGGTATTCGATGCAACTCCCGCCACTTTCCACAGCTATATTCTCCAAAGCGTACGGCGTACCGATAGCCAGCAAACCATTGCTTATAGCATCGAGCACCTTACCTTTCGTACCAGTGCCAAGGTCAATAGCATTTATCTGTATATCATGTTTCTGCAACTCCTCGATATAATCTGGTGCAAAAGCAACAACATGAGCTGTCCATCCTGCTGAAGAAAGTCGTGAGCACCAGTTGTCCCAACCCTTCCCAAGAAATGTCACCTCATATTTATCCTTAAGGTCTTCTGTCGCTGCCAACATAGCTGAAAGCAAAGTATCACTTCCATGCTGACAATAGAAGTCATACCGACCTGCAAACAGTAGTCGTATCTTTGGTGAATGAAACTTTATCTGCCTGTCTCGCCAAGCATAATGCGGATGCCGCAAGAATATTGCATCTGCCGATGGATTAATCCCCTGATAAAACACAGCATCAGCCTTACCTACAAAATGATAAGTAACTGTTGAAGCATTGTCTTTAGAACTGGCAGCAAGCGCATGGTTTCGCCTGTCCATATTGCGGTATTGCCAATAGGCAAAGCAATACCGTAGAACCTGCCCGAGCTTCTCTGTCAGGAAGTTCATCGTCAATGCCCGATGATAATACATCGTCTCGCAGTCCGGCATCGTAACAATCCGTTTCTTACCTTTAAAAAAAGCCGCAAGTCCCGCCAATTCCTCCCCATATATCCAAACAATATCCGGCTTAAACGCCTCAACCTGCTTTATCGTGCCGTCGTCCAACTTAAAATACGACAACAACGGATAGCGAAACAACACACGCAAGAACACAAGATGCAACTTGAACATCCACCTGTACCACCGAGGCACCGGCAGAACATGAATACGCACACCCAATTGCCTCTCACTTTCCCTTATACCCTCAGCATCAATTTTATTAAGGTTGAATGACCACACCTCAACTTCGCAATCACCATTCCATTTCGCCCCTAAGACAAGATGATAAGGCAATGCCGATGCCGCCCTAACATTGTTGAATGTCGGCATGGTCAAAGAAATAAGCGTAATCCGTTTCATAATAGAAATCAGTTTTGTCCTACCACTTTCCAGTCATCAATACACCGCCTTTTGCAGTTGAAGTTGACACCGACCTTGAAAAGTTTCCGCTTGTCCATTGCAAACGGTTTGGCATACCCTTTTTCGTCTATCTGCTTCAATGCCGCATCAGCAGTCTGGTCATACTTAAATTCAAAGATATAAATATAATCCTTCGTCTTGACCAACATGTCTATGCGACCGTCGCTAATAGTCCGCTCTACCTCAACATAAAAGCCAAGCAGCTTAGTGACCACATAAAACGCATTTTGGAAATATTTCTCCGAGTCACCTACGATCTTATAGTCGGTATCTGCAAACATCACCTCCATGCGCTTCATGAAATCTGAAAGCTTGCCCGTGGACAGGTCACGCACAAAGCTACGAATATACAAAGGGCCATCTATCTGCCCCACATGCGTATAGTAAGGCAGCAAGTAGTTTAGGAATCCTTCCGACACCTCTTCATTTGGGAAACCTAATGAATAAATCCTAAATACAGGATCATAGCCCTTTATAGTCAAATATCCACTTTGGTAAATAACCGGTATGGGATTCTGCGACATAGAATCGACAGAGTTGAGAATATCCGCCGTCACTTGCTCCTCAGTCAGATTCGGAAGATAATAGTCATCCCTCTGCAAGAGTTTCACAAGAAATGTAGGTGTTCCCGTTTCAAACCAATAACTGCCAAACTCACCAGTAGAGAAAGTGTTCAGCAGACTAAAAGGATTGTATATCGCCGTACCGTTTTGGCGGAAGTGATAACCATCATAACGCTTCCGCAGCATATCACACGTTTCCTCATAACCCAAACCATTGGTAGACGCCACATAGCGGACACCCTCATCGAAGTCGCCGACCATCTCTTCCTTTGTGATACCACAAATAGTCTGATAGCGGGTGTCCATGGAAATGTCTACAAGATTGTTCAAGTCAGAGAACACGCTGACCTTGCCAAACTTCGTAACACCCGTAAGAAAAGCGAACTTAATATATTTATCCTGCGTTTTCAGCACAGAATAGAAAGCCTTCAGCGTAGCACGATATTCATCTTGAAGCTTGTCGTTATTGATAGCCTGAAGCATCGGCTTGTCATATTCATCAACCAATATCACTACCCGTTTGCCGGTTTTAAGAAAAGCATTGCGTACTACAGACAAAAAGCGCAATGAAAGTGAAAAAGTTTCATCGCCTTTACCATACAAGCCTTCCCATTGTCGCAAATTGTAATCTAATACTTCTTCTAAGTCCGACCTCTTCTCATATTTCTGAGTATTAAGGTCAAGATGCAGAACAGGATACTGCGTCCAATCCTTCTCCAACGATTCTATTGCCAACCCCTTAAACAGGTCTCGCCTGCCACTGAAATACGCATCCATCGTGGAGATAAGCAACGACTTGCCAAACCTTCGAGGTCGGCTGAGAAAATAATAACTGCCCTCATCAGCAAGCTTGTATATCAGTGCAGTCTTGTCAACATACGCATAGCCTTCCGTGCGTATCTTCTCAAAGCTTTGTATTCCTATAGGGTATTTCATAGTTGCGAACTAAAGTTATGGCAATAATCCTTATACATAGTGCAAAGTTAATCCATCTTTGCCAAAAGTGGAAATGTTTAAAGCGTTTTTTCCATACCAATGCTACTTTCTGGCTAACTTTACCCTGTACTTTATAGAACGGCAGGCAAGCTCAAGAAATCCGATAGTTTTGAGAACTGTTTTTGACTTAGCCTGCATTACAATCCACTCTTTCAGAGACATGCAATAGACGCATGACTTGATGTCGGCTCTAATCTGCTTTAGATAAGGTTGCGATTTATCCACAAGACTATCAGACTGAGAGAATGCTATTGGGAATAAGCCGTTTAGTTTCAGAAAAGTAATTTGGTGCATATACTGTAGCCTCATTTCATTGGGAATAGAAGCATAAAGTGCTTTGTAGAAAGCTTCCTCATGCTTAATAGAAGAATGCTTTGTATGTGACACACTCGCTGCATTACGACGGAAGTTATATATATGTTTATAAAGAATATGCGGTGCTACTCTCGTCTTGAAAAAGAGTCGAGTATTCATAATCATGTCCTCTTCACCATCAATCTCCCGTGGAAAATCAAATATGTCATCTGCAAGGATACTCCTACGATAGAGTTTAGCCCAAGGAGTCACAGACAATTGTCCAGCAAGCAAGGCATGACGTATATCATCTAAACTTGCATCTGCTGATAGTTTTTATCAGGTATAACTTCAAAACCGCAAACGATATCCGTGCCATCATGAAGTGCATATAGACTCTCCAAGGCATCAGCCGTCATCGTGTCGTCATCATCTGAAAATGCCACCCATTCTCCTTTTGCTTCATGCACCCCACGCCTACGGGTTGCATTGATACCTTCATTAGCCTTATGCACTACCCTAACACGTTCATCCTTCTTTGCATATTCATCACACACGTTTCCGCTGCCATCAGTACTGCCGTCATCAATAAGCAGCAATTCAAAGTCTTTAAATGTCTGTGCGAGAATACTATCTACACATATTGGTAAATATTTTCCCACATTATAAACAGGAACTATAACTGATATTTTTGGATTTAAAATATCTGCATCCATTTTAAATTATTTTTTTAATTGAAAAATGCTACGCGTTAATCTAAATTTATAGCAAAGAAGTGTTATTATAGAACATAGTAAAACCTTACCAATAAATAATAAGCCAATAGACTTTAGACCTACAATACCCCAAATCGGTAGGTATCTTTCTACTGTATGAATACATAAAATTACTAAAGATGAAACACCTGCCCATTCTAAATATATAGGTATTATTTTAGTAATTGAATTTCTATGAAGTTCTGTCAATCCTTTAGAAATGTAATATACACTTATCGTTCCACATACTGCGACCACAATAGCCAATGGCATGTTTTGGTAACTACAATCTATCATGCTAACACCGCAGAATCTGAAACATCCTATCCAAATCAGGAAAGAGAGCAATCCAAAATACCAACGAATACAGTCCTTAAATTTATTTATAAGCCATCCAATAAGATAGAATATCATCCCAGACAACCCTTGCATAAAGGCAAATGGCAATTTAATAGAACCATACTCATATAAAAGAGATGCACCTATGCTTAGAAACAATATTGCAATTATGGCAAAATATAACTTGAATTTCGTAAAAATAAAATTGTAGACTTGACGACACCAAAACAGGGCAAAGAGAAACCATATTGGAAAAGAATTGGCTGAAATCAAACCACTTAAACCTGAAGGGAACAAACAAGCCCAAAATGTTAGATAAGCATTTTCATGATCATCGTTAATAATGAAATGAACTAAAAACGAATACACACATAATACCCCCCCCGTTGCAATATAGGGGACTATCAATCTCTTGAAATCCTTATTTAGTTTAGCCCTATAATCTACCGTAGGCCGATAGAAGTACCCTGCAATGATAAAGAATAATGGCATATGAAAAGAGAAAATAATGCCTTTTCCTACTTCTGGAATTGCCTCTATATGACCAAGTATCACACATAATATTGCAATACCCTTCATGATGTCAATAGCATGATTACGCTCTTTAACCATAGGAATTTTTAATTTAAGCCTTGCAAAAACAAGACCCAGTCCTGAGTATTTTTTTCTAATGAAAATTGTTCCGACATAAGCTTAGCCTTTGCCCCCATCGTTTTTCTTAGATTTTCATCTTGAATTAACTTGCAAATGGCATCTGCCAACCCTTTAATATTTCCAACTGGCGAAACAAGAAAGCCGTTTTTACCTTCATCTATAATCTCAGACGGCCCTTGTTCACAATCGTATGAGACCAAAGGCAAGCCGCAAGAAGCAGCTTCAACAAGCACAAGGCCCAAACCCTCATAACGAGAACTCAGAATCATAATGGAATGCTCAGAATAAGCCTTTGCAATATCACTTGTTGAGCCCATAAGGTTCACTATTCCCTTCAGTTTTTTGTCATTTATGAGATTTTCGATAAAAGATATGTCATCCTTAGTTCCATCACCATAAATATCGAGATGCCAATCAGGGTATTTCACATGTATTATTGACCAAGCTTCAACAAGATAATCAAAACCTTTCTGAGGCTGTATCCTGCCAACTGCAATTGCTCTTTTAACCCCATAATCATTAACTGATACGGGAGCTATTGTCAAAGGATTATATATGCGAACAATATTTTTAAGATACCTTCTCCATGATGCAAGATCTATATTAGTCAAAACGACACTAGCGTCATATCGTCTTGCCACCATAAGCCTTCGCGTCCTCTTAAGTTGACCACGCACAAAGTTAAGGAGTTTGCACCTTGAATTTTGACTTGTCATCAAGTCATAGTTGAAAGCGAAATGGAACCAGAAGACCTTCTTCGA
>CAZEEP010000042.1:0-17561 GCA_964511295.1 uncultured Prevotella sp. | reverse complement strand
GTCCTAAACTCAATAAGGACTTTTTGCCAGAGAGCAAGAAAGTCCCATGAGGCAGAGAGCGTCTATGCCGCACATTCCCCCTGCACCCTGACAACGAGCAAGCTCTTTTATTTCCCTTTTTAGAAATGTTGAAACTCAAAAATACAGAAAAAGATGATACAAGAACAGAAACAAGCACTGCACATAGAGAACGGTAAATCATTCAGCCGAAGTGAGGCAAATGAGAATGAAAGACGTTGGGATGACCGTAAGATAGACCAGCTCAACAGAAACCCTACTAACAATTACGACAGGACACGGATGCACCTGAACTTCGAGATCGGCAGTGACGGAAAGATCCATCCGTTAGGCTATATGGACAAACGGCTGGATGAGCGGATACAGGAACGGCTGGACGAACTGGAGTATCACCCGTTCAAGGCTGACAGCAAGATACAACCGAACATCTGTGCCAAACTAATCATCGGAGGAAATCATGAGCGGACACTTGAAATGGCGTTCGGGAATCAGATTGTGAACCTGAACAAGGGAGCGGACAACAGCCACCTGCACCGCTGCCGTGAGGTGGAGGAATGGGCGATGGATTCATACAGGTGGTGTTGTGAGCAGTTCGGCAAGGAGAATGTCATCGGTTTTCAGGTACATTTAGACGAGAAATCGCCCCATTGTCATGCACTTGTCATCCCCGTAGGCAGAAAAGGCAAGGAGAAGAAGGAACGGGTGATGTGGTCTGCCAAGTTCGGGAAGAACGGGAATGAATACAAGGCCATCCTTCATGCCATGCACACCTCGCTGTATGAGACCGTAAGCAGGAAGTACGGGCTTGAGCGTGGCGACAGTGTGGAAGGCCGCAATGTACGCCATTTGGACAAGCATGAGTTTTACCGAGAACAACAGAAGTTGGAGAAGGCGATTAAGGGGCTGACAACGATGAAGGAGAATCTTGAAAGTTCCATTGCCCGGCTTCAGGATGAGATACAGGCAGTCCGTTGCCGTCTTTCTGACCGCAAGATAACGCTGCAAGAGGCTGACAGCAAAGTGCATCGGCTGGAGATTGAAATATCAGCCTTGCAGGAGAAGCTATTGGACAAGACAGGTAAGTTGCAGGAAAAGCAACAGGAGCTAAACTGCTTAATGAAAGATGTCGGCAATGTGCATCAGATTATCACCCCGTTCAAGAATCACCGCATAGGCTTTACCGCTCCTCAAATCACGGAAGTACCGCCCACGTTCGGACGTGAGAAGTGGATGGAGAAACAGAACAAGCGGATAGAGACTATGTTCAGCAAGGCCATTGCTGAGGTTGAGAGGTTATATATGGCAGAAGCAGAAAAGCAAGTAAAATCTGCCCAACAGAATCAACTGATAGACTACAAGGAGTATCACCGATATAGAAATGAGAACGGACAACTGCGCCAATATATCCGGGACATAACTGAAGAAAACAGCAACCTCAATGAAACACTCTGCGGATTATTGGATGTTTTAGCCATTCCTGATTTTCGGGAAAAGTTCTTCGCTATTGCCAATGCGCTGATTGGTGGTCGGCCTATTCCGATATCATCCGGTGGTGGAGGCGACACGTCCGATCTTCGCTGGGACGGGCGTAATCCTGATGAGGATGAGCAGAGCTATAGGCGCAGGTGCATGATAGCGGCAGCGGGAGTTGTAATCAGTAGAAGTAAACAAAGAGGATTTAGAAGATAATTATGGCATCAATAAAAAGAAAGTTCAGGCTCTCCACTGTAGAAGGAAGAGAAGGGGGAATATATTTCCAGATTATACAGAACAGGGTAATCCGCCAAATGAACACGGATTACAAAGTTTACGCATACGAATGGGATGCGGAAATGGAAAGTGTTGTGGTAAGCGGCGCACGTGCCAATATCCTATGCGGCATTAAAGAGCGTTTGGAATGGGACTTGTCCAGATTGGAGAAGGTTGTGCGTCAGTTAGAGCAGGAAAGACGCAGATATACGGCGGATGATGTAATTACATTATTCCATAAAGTGACCAAAGAGACTTCCTTGTTCTCCTTCATGCACAGTGTAATAGCCCAGCTGAAGCAATTAGGAAAAATCCGGACTTCCGAGACCTATACAGCAACGCTCAAAAGTTTTATGGAATTTCGTAAAGAACAGGATGTTCCGCTTGATGGTATGGATTCCGACCTTATGCTTTTGTATGAAGCCTATCTGAAGGCTAAGAGGATACGCATGAATACCATATCGTTCTACATGCGTATTCTTCGGGCTGTATATAACCGTGCCGTGGAAAAAGGACTTACACTACAAAGGTATCCATTTCGCCATGTTTATACCGGAGTGGAAAAGACCGTCAAGCGTGCCGTTTCTGTTAAGGTCATCAAGGCATTGAAGGAACTGGATTTGTCAATGAAATCTTCATTGGATTTTGCGCGTGATATGTTCATGTTCAGTTTCTATACAAGAGGAATGTCCTTTGTTGATATGGCATACCTTAAAAAGACAGATTTGCAGAATGGAATCCTAACCTATTGCAGGCGAAAGACTGGGCAAAAGCTTACCATCAAATGGGAGAAGTGTATGGAGGAAATCATCAAGAAATATCCATCAAACGGTTCTGATTATCTCTTGCCGATTATCAAGGAGCAAGGGAATGAACGGAAACAGTATGACAATGCCCTGCATTTAGTCAATTATCGGTTGAAAGCCCTATCGGAAATGCTGAAACTTCAACGGCCGTTGACCATGTATGTGGCGCGCCATTCATGGGCGAGTGTGGCCAAAGCAAGAAATGTTCCGTTGTCGGTCATCAGCGAAGGCATGGGGCATGATTCAGAAAAGACCACACAGATTTACCTCGCGTCCCTTGAGGCATCGGTAGTGGACAAGGCAAATAAGATGATATTGGGGATGTTGTAGCCAGAAAACTGTTTAGCAAATTTTTCAATCTCTTTCCAAGAGACGGATATTCAAATGCAAAGGTACTTATTTTCGGATAATTTTCACCTTATTTAATGAAGAAACTTGCATTTTGTTATGGAAAATTCTGCCAATTATTCACTTCGTTTAGCCAATTGCTTCCGTACAATCAGCTAAATGCTGGAACATCAGGATATTCCAACCGCTCTTCGTCTCTTGGAAAGAGACGAATGGATATTGCTCGACAAAGACCACCGCCAACAGGCAAAAAATATAATGGAGCTCCCTCGTAGTGTAAAAAGGGCTTGGTCGCCCGTCGAGACACTATGCTGGGAGTTCTTGTGTAAATATGGAACTACCGAAGCAATTCGACAATATCACCCAGAGGGTCATTGACGACTTGAAGGCCACGCTGCAAAAAGGCTCAAAGGTGTCAATGGCAGCCGCCTCTTTCTCCATCTATGCTTTTGAGGCACTTCAAAAGGAGCTGGAGAGGATAGACGAATTGCGTTTCATCTTCACATCGCCTACATTCAACAAGGAGCGTTCCAAGAAACAGAAGCGGGAGTTCTATATTCCTAAACTGAACCGTGAAAGGACATTGTATGGCTCGGACTTTGAAATAAAACTTCGTAATAACCTTACGCAAAGGGCTATTGCCAAGGAGTGCGCCGACTGGATTCGTCAGAAAGTCCGCTTCAAGACCAATGTGTCACAGATGAACATGCCCGGTTTCCTGAATGTGAAAAACGGCGAAGGACTGTTCACTTATATGCCGTTCAACGAGTTCACCACAACGGAACTGGGCTGTGAACGGGGTAACAATATCTTCCAACTCATCCAGCGCATGCCGTCACCAATTAGCGATGCCTATCTCAAGAACTTCAATGACTTTTGGCAAGACAAGGAGAATTTTGCTGACGTTACAGATGCCATAATCGAGAACATAGAGAATGTTTATCGTGAGAATGCTCCCGACTTCATCTACTTCGTCACGCTCTACAATATCTTCAACGAGTTTCTTTCGGACATTAGCGAGGACGTGCTGCCTAACGAGGCAACGGGTTTCAAGTCATCACAAGTGTGGAACAAACTCTATAACTTCCAGAAGGATGCCGCTCTTGCCATCATCAATAAGCTGGAGACCTATAACGGCTGCATCCTTGCCGACAGTGTCGGTTTGGGAAAGACCTTTACGGCCCTGTCCGTTATCAAGTATTACGAGAACCGCAACAAGTCGGTATTAGTGCTTTGCCCAAAGAAACTCTACGATAACTGGAATACCTACAAGAGCAACTACCGCAATAACCCGTTGGAGAAAGACCGTCTGCGTTATGACGTATTATTCCATACCGACCTTTCGCGCGAACATGGTACAAGCAACGGCATTGACCTCGCCTTGCTCAACTGGGGCAACTACGACCTTATCGTGATTGACGAAAGCCACAATTTCCGCAATGGCGGCAAGGTAACAACTGACGAGGAAGACGAGAACCCGCGTGAAAACCGCTATCTCCGTCTGATGAACCGTGTGATTCGTGCCGGAGTGAAAACAAAGGTGCTGATGCTTTCGGCAACACCGGTCAACAACCGTTTCAACGATTTGAAGAATCAGTTGCAGTTGGCATACGAGGGCGAGCAGTCGATCATCAACGATAAGTTAGATGTTGACCGTCCCATTGAGGACATCTTCCGTTCGGCGCAGGCGCAATACAACATTTGGGCGCATCTTGAAGACCCAAAGGAGCGCACGGCAGAGCGATTGCTGGATATGCTTTCGTTTGACTTCTTCCAAGTATTGGATGCCGTCACTATTGCCCGCAGCCGTAAACATATAGAGAAATACTACGACACGGCAGATATTGGCAAGTTCCCGACACGTCTGCGCCCAATATCCAAGCGTCCGCATCTCACTGACCTTGACGAAGCCATCACCTACAGGGATATTGCCTCCCAGCTTGATGAGCTTAACCTGAGTGTCTATGCGCCGTCAGATTATATCCTGCCTTCCATGCGCAGTAAGTATGAGATAGACAAGGATGACAGCGGAGGGCATCTTGGTATGTCTGGCCGAGAAAAGGGCTTAAAGAAACTTATGGCAATCAACCTGCTTAAACGTCTGGAGTCTTCTGTAAACTCGTTCCGTTTGACGTTGGAGCGTATGAAGTCGCAGGTTGACGAAACATTGAAAGCTATCGACACTTTTATGGAGACACGGCAGGATACACGCCTTTCTCTTCAGACATTGGAGAGTATGCTCGACGGCGATGACAGCGAGAACGACTTTCTTGTTGGAGGAAAGAAAACGCGCGTGTCACTTGCCGATATGGATTGCCGTTCATGGAAACGTGACCTGACGGCAGACCAATATATCATAGAACTGCTGCTCGTCATGCTTCGCGACATCACGCCGGAACATGACAGCAAACTGCAAATGCTCATAGAGAACTTGCGTGAGAAATTTGCTCATCCAATTAATGGAAACAACAAGAAAGTTCTTATTTTCACAGCTTTCAGTGACACGGCTAAGTACCTTTATGACAATCTTGCTCCTACAATTATGGAGAAAGCAGAATTGCATACTGGATTGGTTACAGGCTATGGGGTGGCTTCAACCATCAAGGGACTTCTTGCGGACTTCAACAGTATTCTTACGCTATTCTCACCCATATCAAAAGAGGCAGACAAACTGTTGCCTAACACAAAAGAGCGGATAGATGTTCTTTTTGCAACCGATTGTATCAGCGAGGGACAAAACCTTCAGGACAGTGATTACTTAATCAATTATGATATTCACTGGAATCCAGTCCGTATTATCCAGAGATTCGGACGAGTTGACCGTATCGGCTCACGTAATGATGTGATTCAGTTGGTAAACTATTGGCCGGACATAGAACTGGATGATTACCTCCGTCTGAAAGGACGTGTGGAGGCACGCATGACAGGTGTAAACATCACGGGTGCGGGCAACAGCAATGTTCTTCTTTCCGATGAGGAGCAGGCTGACCTCGACTATCGCAAGAGCCAGTTGCAACGCTTGCAGGAAGAGGTGGTTGACCTTGAGGATATGGATACGGGCATCAATATCATGGATTTGGGACTAAACGAGTTTCGCATGGACTTGTTGGCATATATGCACGAGCATCCCGACATTGAGCATACGCCTTTTGGCATGAGTGCAGTGGTGCCTGCTTCAGAAGTTGTTAAGCCTGGTGTAATCTTCATCTTAAAAAATAGAAATAATGCTGTGAACATAGGTAGGCAGAATCTCTTGCATCCGTTCTACATGTTTTATCTGTCCGATGATGGCGAACCAATCATCAATCATCTTTCACCCAAACGGTTGCTCGACATCATGCGCCTTTCGTGCAAGGGACGTACCAACCCCATCAAGGAACTGTGCCATGCTTTCAATAAGGAGACTGCCGATGGACGGAAGATGCAGCACTACAGTGAACTGCTGCAAAAGGCGGTGGGCACTATCGTGGAGCAGAAAGAGGAAAGCGACCTTGAAAGTCTCTTTTCGTTTGGCGAGACGACAGCCCTTGTTAATGACATTAAGGGACTGGACGACTTTGAACTGATTTGCTTTCTTGTGATCAAGGAAGGAGGAGCAAATGGATAACTTATTGAAATATCCTGAGAGCACCATCGTCAATCGGGTAGTGCCCAAGACGATGTTCTACAAGTTCATGGAGGTGAACCCTCGCATGAAGACACGGTTTGTGAATGATGTTGTCAACATCACATGGCTTTACAAGTTGGCTGTGTCCACGCTGAACGTCACCGATACGGAGCAGATGAAAGAGATAGAGGTGTTTGTGGTGAACCTCAAGCAGCCCGACTGCCCGACAGACCTGTTCTCGTTTATCGACATCAACATGCCGCATCATATAGTCTTTGTACTTGTACATGACAATCATGCCATGCTGCTTATCAATTATAAGGATTGGGCGGATGACACACATACCAAATTCAAAATCACACAGACCTTCGTCTCGTCATGGGTATCATTTGACAATTTGTATCTGCAAATAGACGGTCAGTCTTTGTCACGAATCTACGACAATTTTGTGGCACAAGTCAGTGGCATCGGTGAACACAAGGCTGGTTGCATGGCTGACATCGTTGCATTGAAGAAACAAATTGCGATAGCCGAAGCGGAGCTGAAAAGTCTGGAAAAGCGTATGCGCAAAGAACCGCAATTAGATAGGCAGATGCAGATGAATAAGGAGTTGAAAGCCAAGCGCAAGGAGTTTGATTCATTGATAAAGAAATTAGAAGAACTGAAATAATGGAAAAGATTAAATTGACAACGAGAGGGAAAGAGATTCTTTTACAGATGAAAGAGGGTAAGTACAAACCAATAAAGCCGGATACAGAAGAGTTAAATCTTCCGGCTGGGAGATTTTAAAAGGGGGTAATATAGTATCAACTAATAATAAAATTAAGTATCAACAAGGTCAACCGACTTTAAAAGTAAGACTATAAGTAGTCAACCAAGAGCGTTAAACTAACGTGAGTTCGATGAATTCAAAATATTGCGAGTTGTGTGTCCAAAGTTCGTTGTACATTGATACACGGCTTTTGGGGAAACAGACAATAAGCTGCGATAGCCCCCGGTAAGTTGACAATGAAATTGTCAAAGCTCCTGTGTCTGGAATGCTCCACCTGTGCGATGTTCTTCAACTCGTCATTTACCGTTTCTATAATGGCCCTTTTCCGTAGGAGCAGCCTGTATAACACGCTAATCAAGATGCCTTTCATATTCTTTTAAGCTTGGTTATAACCTGAGTTCGGGATAAGAATGTCAGAAAGTCAATTATGCAACAAGACACGATTTATCATCCCTCCACATTGGTGAATGGCTATCTATGTTTTGTAAAAAGCGAAAAGATTCTCTTATTGGATAACAGTAAGCAGTCCATCAACGTGTTCGATGCAATAATCTATGTTGATGGACTGTTTCTTCTCATAGAAGCTGTATGCAGCCAAAACAGATAGGACATTCATTGCAAAATTGAACACGCTGCGATGTCTTGAATGTACGAGCCGTGCAACGTTTTTCAGTTCGTCGTTGATGGTTTCAATAACCGAACGCTTGCGAAGAAGAATCTTGTCATAAAGCGGCATGAGTTTGTTCTTCATGTTGCATTTCAGTCCGGTTACAAGTTCAATTCCATCGTTGAACAACTTTTCGGACAGCCCTTGTGAAATGTATCCCTTCTCCGCGAACAATTTTCCGAACACATTGTCGTTCAGCCTGTTGAATACTTCGGGATTTCTGTCGTCAACATTTGTCTTTGTAAGCATGAAATTCAAAAGTTCGCCTCTTTCATTGCATATCAGATGAAGCTTGAAGCCAAAATACCACCCCATTGTACTCTTGCCAATCTCTGCATATCCCTTGAATACCTTGTTTCTCCTTATGCGCTTGTTGTGGCAGACGGGGACACAAGTGCTGTCGATAAAGCTTATGCCGGTACACCTGCCGAAACAGAACAGCTGGATGAACAACATCGTCTCTACAGCCACTCCGGATTCCAGCTCAATGAAGCGGTTATAGGAGAGCCGGTTGGGGAATAAGTCGCACTAATGATTCTTCACATAGAAAAGATAGTAATGCTTGAAATTACGGAACGTATTGAAGTGAAAATAGACGAGGATGGCCATTATTTCAGAACGACTCATTGCCCACTTGCGCTTTCTGTCCTTGCGTCCATTTGGTTCAGATATTGCCATTTTCTCTATTTTTGCATCATATTCTTTGCAAAAATCGTCGATAATACAAAAAATCTCTGTAGTTTTGTCTTTGGTAATCTCCATAATCTTAGTAGCCTTTAATTTATAACTAATTGATTTACAACCTTAAAGGTGCTAAAAAACATAGAGATTACCAACTTCTAAAGCATATTTCTTATCCCGAACTCAGGTTATGAGTTGATAAAGTCCATGACTGATGGCGTAATACTGCGCAGTGTGCAAAGTGTATTCTATCAACTTTGACGGATGCTCCTCGATTGACAATCCACGGATTATCTTCAAGAAACCCAATATCATCTTTTGGTTAATGCCTTTGAAATGCTTGCGCATCAGTTCTTTTGTTAATGTCTCAATTTCGTCATAATGGTTCCCGCCTCTGATAGCAATGTATTTGAGCGTCTTTCGGATGGAAGGCTTCTTAGCCAGCTTTTCCCAAGGAGTGGTTTGATAGGACATCACGGCAAGAATGGTCATGCCGAAAGTGTCCAACCTTGGCTTCTCGACATTCTCATTCACTTTCTCGCCATCATATTCCTCTTCGACAAGGGAAAGCATGAAGCGAACATTATCTTCCGTTATGTTGCGAGGTTTCCCGAACTGCTGTTCAAGATCATCGCCAAGTTCTTTGATGTTCACTGCTTTTGGTAGTTTAGTTGCCTTATCTGCTCGTTGAGTATGCGCAGCTTGTCTATCAATTCCTCAAAAGACGGCACTTGTCCATAAATCATGTGCTCACACATGAACTTGTAGTCATCTTGCCATTGTCTGGCGATATCCTCGTTAGGAACTATGCACAGCGTGTCGGAATAAAGTTCATCATAGTTGAAGCCCTTCAATCCAATGAATTTGCGTCGATGTTCAAGGACGGCTCTGTACAAAGTTTCGTTGTGGATGGCACGGTCAGCAATCTGTTCCTTGGAGTTCATCATCATTGCCAAATCATAGATATGGCGAGACATACGCTCAACCCTCACTATATCCTTCTTGAACTCCTCATGCAACAAGAACACCTTTTCAAGGAAAGTGCGCTCGGGGATGACTGCATTCACCTCGAAAGGCTTCTCTACAAACGGAGTCTTGGGGAAATGAGCGTCAATGGCTGCATTGATGGCTTTCTTTTCAATCGGCTCAACCATTGAGCGACCGCTGATTTCTATCTTTACCGTGTTTTTGATATATGGAGAGACCTCATACAGGCTATGGTAAGTGATGTTTATCACTTCTGGGTCGGTTGTCGTAATTGGCGTAATGACCATATCAACAGAAAAAGCCTCTGCCCTTATGCCTGACTCCAACAATGCGTTACGCACATCGTACTGCATCTTCTCCCTTACGAAAGAACAGGCGGCACGACGGAGTTTGTCGCTGATTTGAGTCTTCGACAATTCGCCACTGAAGCCAAGGAACTCCCGACTGAGGGCAATGTCCACATCTTCGGAGAACCTGGCAATCAGGTTCCAGCATTTGCTGAGACTTGTACCCCCCTTGAAAGCGATATATTCTGCGTATGGCAAGGTGTGCAAGGCTTTCAGCACCTGCGTTACCCACCAATCTTTTTCAATACTTGACGGTGGCAATCCGGTCTTCAATGCCACGGTATTGATGGCTTGCCTCTGGCTGTCTTCTGGTATATCTATAAATTTCATCTCGTAATCAGTATTTTACGCACCCATGCAGGGGCAAGTTTTATATCATGGTTGAAGTCGCTGTCGCTCACATTCTTTGTGTGTTCGATAAGTGCATGTTGCTCTTCCTCTGTCATATTGTCTTCACCTATCGTGCGCATGGCAGTTACAACAAGCATCATCAGTTCTGATTTATAGGCGAAGTTTTTGCCAGAGGAGGAATGTTTGAATAAGATACCGTGACCATTGCCAACCTTTATCTGTCGTGGTGCTCCATTGGTCAGAAACACTACATTCATAGGCATCTGCGTGGACAGTCCGAGGCGATTCAGGGCGTATGCCCCCATCGGCACAATCTTAGCCTTGTCACGTTTGGCAATAGCTTGGGCTATGTCTTCTATGGATGGATAGATGATGCCAAGCCCATAGTTCTTGTCTTCTTTGGGGTAATAATAGATACCATGAGCCAGCCGTACCAACATTCCATCAGTGTACATCCGATGGAATGTTGATTTCACTGCTGAGGGTGTTCCGCAGTCAGCATAGTCTTGCTGAAAGACTATCGAACCACGCCCCTTTCCTCTAAGCCTCATTTCTATCTTGTTTACAGTGCTTTGAGCTGATGTTTGCGCCATGTGTTCTGCAACCTTTTTGTTATATTTTTGGTTCTTGTCTGCATACAAAGGTATATCGTTTTGTTCTAAACGCCAAAGCTTTTGTAAAACATTTGCCTTTGAGCCGCATATTTTGACCGATTTACTGCAATTTAGTCTATCAACGCCACCAGTTTACGCTTCATGTCGTTGTCTATCTCTCTATAACGTGCAAAGGCACCGCTTCCGTCTGTATGCCCGGAAAGAGAGGCGACAAGGTTCGGGTCTTTCACCTTCTTGTACAGGTTGCCGATGAAGTTACGCCTTGCCATGTGGCTTGTTGCAACCTCGCAAATAGGCTTCTGCACCTCTTTTCCCGTGACAGTGTCAAGGATTGTTACCATTCTGTTGATGCCACATTCCCGAAGCACGGCACGTATGCCTTCGTTATACAGGTACACTTGCTTTGTCGGCAAGAGTTTTTCAGTTTCCCCTTGTAGCGTTTCAGTATTTCCATTGCCTTAGTCCAAGTGAAACGCTGACAGTCAGCGACCGCTTCTGCATGGTCTTGTGTGGCAAATACTGCAGCATATCGCCAACAATGTTGTCCACCTATGGTCTTTGCTGCAGCAATGCGCCTTATGCCAGCCATCCGCAATGCACGTTTCTTGGTCTTCGCTTTTCCAGTGTACACGTTGGTGAACAAATCCTTGAACAATGGTTGCCCTTCACGCCTCGCGCAGTTGCATGTGGCGCGCAGTATTCGAAAGTAGATGCAATGCCACCGCCTTTCCTCGCTGAGTCTTGACATAAGCTCTGGTGAGACAATAATGTTAATTTTGCCCGTTCTCATAAGTGTATGTTTTTTAAGTAGTCTGAAGAAGTAATATTAGAAAATAACCGCCATAGCCAAATCAATAAGGGTGCGCAGAGGCATTTGTAAAAAGCCTATGCCACACCCTATTGTCGTTTTACATTTTTACATTGCATTCATTGGTTAGTGTCGTTTGATAGTTATTTTTTAATTACTTTCCGCCCGTTTACTATGTAAATGCCTGGGCGCGTCATTTTCTCAACGCGGGTATATGGTGGCTGGCTTGTCAACGGCGTTTTCTGCGCTTGTTATGCCAGTTCCGGTTTCGTTGACATTGAACGACCATCTGTCATTCTTGTTTACCTTACACTCGCTTTTCTTTACGGAGGTGGGGTCTTTTAGGTTTTTGCCAAAATTCAGGTCTCCGAATGTTGCTTCTTCATACACTATGCCGTATATGCCACTGCTCAGACTTCCTGCTTATATGGGAGTGTCAAGCTCAAGTTTAATCCTGTGGAAGCTTATGCCGTTGATATCTTCTTTTTCCATTTGCTTGAAGTGACCTGTGGCTATTGGGCTTTCTACATATTCTTTGTAGATGCGGACAGTTTTTGTAGTGTCTGCCACCAAACCGTCTAATTCCATTGTCATATACCGGATGATAAAGTTGTTTAATTCGTAATCATTTATACTGGAATTGAGGTTTAGGTTTGGATAATCCAAATAACCGAAATCGCTTTCTACGGTAAATACAAGGGTTGGGGTTGCGGTCTTTACGGGTTTGCCTGCTCGTATGTGAAGAAGCCTTCCGGCAATACGAGGTGATAGGTTTCTTCTTCCGTGCAATCATCCAGGGGCACGTTGAAAGTGTTGTCATTTCCATCGGCAGGCTCAATAGTCACGGCTGAACTTACGGGCGTACCGTCGGCAAGCGTTATGGTGGCGTTGAGCTTTTCGTTGCGTGTCACGGTGCCGCTGACATCTTGCAGTACGAGCGTCGTCGGTTGGCGTTGTCCCAGCGGTTGTCAGGGCGAGCAGTGCCTTGTGCCTCTCGCTTGTTGTTGAAGGATAGCCAACGCTGTCGCTTTTCGTAAGCAAAGCTTTGGCGGCGAGCATTGTCTCCGTAGGTTCTAGGGCAACTCCCGGTTCGGGATCTGGTTCTGGTGTAGGTTCTTCGTCGCCAATGACATATTTCAGGGTCATTTCGGGGTTGTGTATTTCCCCGGGACCATCGGTCACGGCATTCTCCGGTATGGTGACAACGTACTGGCCGTCTTCGCTAAATAGTTGGTCGTCTGATATTGTTCCTTCAGAAGATACCTTGAGGCTCTCCCCTTCAACCTTTGTGAATGTCAGGTCGTTGGCCCAAACGTCACCATCCTTGCTCAGCGAGCCTTTCATGCCCGTTGTCACCTTTGTGGGTTTGTTGAACGTCAATATGATAGGCAACTTGAAACTTTCCACGTTTCCCTGAGCTGGTGAAATGTCGGTTGGGCAGAAGGTGTTCCTCGGGGTCACCACCATTATTGTGTAGTTAAGTTCTTTGTTTTGATAACCGTCGGTGGATGTGAAGCTGCGGCTCGGCACATGTAGTTCGTAAGTTCCGTCGGCCTTTATGGTGTCTGTGGCGGAAAGCATTACCACGTTGCCTTGCGTTGTCACCGACAAGGGGAATGTTTCGTTGCCCTTTGAGAGCGTTAACTCGCTTGCGCTTGCCAGCGACATGTTGCGGTCGAAGCTAAGCTTTATTTCTTTGAAGAACGGCAGCTTGTTCTCGGTGTTGATGTAAGTGGTCGGAACAAGTATGTTTGTTGGCACGGTGTAAGTTATGGTTACGCTGTGCATCTGTGGGGCGTAAGCTCCGCCTGTTGAGCTTTGAAAGATTACTTGCGATGCGTCGTTTGTGGAACTGGTCCACAAATGGTTTATAGTGGATAAGTTTCCCGGTTCTCCATCCACAAGGAATAGGTTGCCAGAATAGTCAGTCATGGGGTAGCTTATGCTGTCAAGCGTGGCTCCGTTCTTGCCGCTTATTATCCAATGTGTACGGTCACCCAGTTTGAAGTAATATGAAGTTTTGCCGTCTGTTTCCTTTTTATAAAGTTCCGCTCCAATATTGGCACCTTTCAATCGTTCAAAGCTCATTTCGATGTCATCGGCAATGATCTTGTATTTATTTAGGTATGTGGTACCTTCTATGGTTTCAGGAAGTGCTGGTGACGTTACAAGCGATATTGGGTCGTTAAAATTAAAAGTGACCTTTTTTTGCTTTTGTGCCATTGTTGTGGTGCAAAACAATGACAGCAATAATGACAGTGAGAATAAATGTCTTTTCATAAGCTTGTTTTTCGTTTATCTCATGGTTTGGTCAATCTCGTCGGTGGCGGTCTTTACGCAGAGATGCCATTTGCCGTCTTTTTTTACGGGATTAAACATGTTCATTATTTGTGCTTGTGCACAGTGGCATGTTAGTTGCCCAATGTCTGATGGATCCTGAAATCGTTATTCTTGCTTTATTGCTTGTTAAAGTGCATTGTGAGGGTAGCAACTTGGACTATTGTATCTTAAAAATACAAAGTAATAGGAATTATTTTTTACTTCACAAAAAGGTAAAAAGAACGTTTTCGCCCTTTTTACCTTTCTGATAAGTCTTCTCAAAGATATGTTGTTATTTTGAGAGCTTTTCGTTTTTCTTACTTGTTATTTCCGTAGCTTGATCGTTTGGCTGTAAAGTTAAGAATTTGTCCTGACTCGCCAAGCAAAACGAATACTCTATACAATGCTATTTCTTTAAATTTTTGAAGAACTCGTCTTCGTTTTTCTTCTCTTCTTTTGTCTGTTTGTGTCCGTTGGTCTTCAGCGGCATACTTTTGTCTTCACCAACGCGGAAGTGATGTCCCTGTCGTGGTACAAGGTTGACGATTGCGGCGCGTTTCTTCGTCCAGTCGCTGTTGTTGGCGTTGCCTTCCCATGTTACCTCTACAGAGTCGCCGCCCTGCACTGCACCATTGATAAAGGTGGCAGTACGGATGTCGAGAGTCACCTGACCGTCGTCCTTTGAGGATATAATCATCGTCGAGTCGTTTATATCATTTACCAATGCGCGGGTCTCGTGCTTGGCTTCTTTGCAAGAGCCTAAACCCAAAGCGATGATAAGTGACAGAACGAAAATGATATAAGTTTGTTTCTTCATATCAAAGTGTTGTATTAAAAAAGGGGAACGTCCTTTTGACAGGGCGTTCCCTTGATTTTTAGATTGTCATCATGATGCCTACAACATCATAATCGGGATTTATCTCTTATTCACATTGAATGCAAATTTGTAGACGTGCTCTATGCCATATCTGTCGACAACGGTCAACACAAGCTGAGATGAAACGTTCGTACTTGGGTTGTGGTCATCGGTTGTATATGTCGGTGTCAGTGTGATGCTCTTGCCATCTGCATTTACTGAAGCATTGAAGTATTCTTCAATAGTCTTGCCTTCTGAGTACAGCTTAGCATCTGTAATCTTGTAGTGGCCATTATCTATCATTTTATCGAGCGTGCCTTTGTAGTTTTTGTCACGAGAGTTTGTAACATTGATGTTGACAACATTGATAGTAAAGGCAGGAGAACCATATTCTGCTTTTGCATAATCTTTTGCAAACTTTTCTGTCCATGACATATTAGCAACATCTTCGCCGTAGATGTTTGCATACTTTACATTGCGATTTATAACAACTGGCTCATAGTCAGCAGCGCGAACCCACTTCTTAGCATCCTTGTCGTAGTAAGTGCGAATATTGTGGTAAGTGTAGGTGATGGTCAGCTGCTGGTTAGATGCATCGTTGTTGTTAGCCACGAACTGAGCCTTGTCTACAGTGAGCTTCTGAGCAGGATCACCGCTCATAACGCCATTGGCAAATGTGAACTTGTAGTCTGCGTTGCCGGCAACACCGTTGAAGAGGTTCTGCATTTCTACATGACCTGTTGTTGGGTTTGTAGCTGTGCCATCTGGTATAGGCCAAATGTAGCTGTTGGTTGAACTCAACTGACCAGAAATGTCGCTAAAGTCCTTAGGTGCTGCAGGGAGAACTTTCTTGGCAGTGAGAGTAAGTACCTGAATAACGTTCTGCTGCTTGTTGCTCTTCAGAATGTTAACCCTCTGGGTGTAGGGAGTCTCATCCTCGTAGTAAGAAGGGTCGTTATGGAAGAAGCTTACCACAGCCTTTACAGCCTTAGAAAGCTCTGTAACGCCTGTTGTAGCGTCAGCTGTCAGCAGGTTGTTGTCAGCATCGAAGAACTTAACCTTGAATGCAGGAACTTTTTCAGTACCCTTCTCGTCAGTATCACCGTCGAGTCCAGTCGTAGGATCGCCGTCAATAGCCCATGTGCTGATGATACCATCCTTCAGATCGCTAACTTCGATTTCCTGAGTGTCTTCTATAGGCTCACCCTTTACGTTTGTTGCAGTGATGTTTGCCTCAGGGAGAACCTTTACGTCTGCCTCGTTGCCGAGAGATACATAGAATGAGCGACCGTCCGGGTCAAGCAGTGTACCATCAAGGTTTACAGCATATACGCGGAAACCGATGATGTCGTCTGCGTTGTTGGTATCAAGAATCTTGATAGAACCCTTGTTGCCTTCGAACATTGTAGCCTTCTCAATAACCTTGCCGCTACGATCCTTCACGCCAACGTTCTCGTACTTGTAGTTAGACCAAGCGTTAATCTCTGACGGAGCAGACTCAACAGCGTAGTCGTTATCAAGTGTTACATAGAAGCCCTTGATAGGCTTGTCTGTAGGATATGTAATCCAGATGTTCTTGTTCAGGTCAACAGGAAGAAGCTTCTGATTCTGACGGTTGTCGTTGTTTGTTGCAGGACGGTTGACAGTGTTGATCTTGGTAGCGTCATCGTCAGCAAGAACGATGTTCTCCTTTGTTGCTGGCTTGTTGTTGTCCTTCCAAACGAGCTCCTGAATATTGCTTGTGGAAGTTCCGTCTTCAGCAGTCATGAAGCGGTTGTGGATCTTTGTAACAGAAGTGTTCTTCGTGTAGTCCTGGAAATACCCCACTGTGAAGTCGCCGGCATGGTTGCCTTCCTGAGCTGCGAGAGTCAGGTCATAGTCGGTGCGGATACGCTGGTCTGGATCAGAAACCTGGTCGTCCTTGATAGATACTGCATACAGGATGCTGCCGTCTTCGATTTTTGCAGCCTCATTGAAGTCCTCCTGTGTGAAGTCGTCCTTGAGGTTGAACTTTACAACCCAGAGATTGTTCTCGGTAGCACGTGTTGCGAGACCATTGTAGCGATGTACGCCAACACACTGTACGATGTCAATCTCCTTGTTCTGGCTGTTTACGAGTTTGATGTTCGATGCCTTCAGCACAGCGCTGCTTGGGTTGACACGTACGAGTACAGAGTCGCCCTCTACATAGCTCTTGCCGTTCTGGAAGCTCAGCACCTTGCTTGTCTCTGTCAGGTCGCCGAAGTTTGTGGTCTGCTCCTGTACAGATGTGAATGTAAGCTCATCGTCGAATGCGCTTGCGCCATTCTCATGGTTGTTCAAGAAGAGGTCTGCCTGAGTGATAGTTGCATTCAGATAGATGACATAACCTTCATTGCCAAAACCATTGATGCCGTAGAATGTCAGCTTGTCCTCATCCTTGACAGCGGTGATAGTACCAGGAGCGAGGAATGAAATGTCAGTAGGAGTAGATACATACTTCTTCTGAGCGACATCGTAAGTGTACTTGTCGAACTTGCCGGTAGAAGCATTTGGCACGTAGTAGTCGCCGTTCAGACCGTCAACACCATTGGTGCCATCAACACCGTCTTTGCCATTGGTGCCATCAACACCGTCTTTGCCATTGGTGCC
>CAZEEP010000041.1:9441-18153 GCA_964511295.1 uncultured Prevotella sp. | reverse complement strand
CGCGAGCTGGGTTCAGAACGTCGTGAGACAGTTCGGTCTCTATCTATCGTGGGCGTTGGAGCTTTGAGTGGAGCCGTCACTAGTACGAGAGGACCGTGACGGACAGACCTCCGGTTTGCCGGTTGTGCCGCCAGGCGCACCGCCGGGTATCCGCGTCTGGACGGGATAAGCGCTGAAAGCATCTAAGCGCGAAGCCCACCGCGAGATGAGAGCTCCTCATGAGGGTCGTCGCAGACGACGACGTCGATAGGGCGCAGGTGTAAAGACGGCGACGTCAAAGCCGAGCGCTACTAATTGCCCGAACGCTTTTTCTCCCTGGCGCGTTCTTTCAACTGTATGTTCTTGTCTTGCTTGCTGATATGTCACCCATACGCCCGTTTTTTACCGGGCAGCGACAAATCAGGTGGTTATTGCGGCAGTGTCCCACCTCTTCCCATTCCGAACAGAGAAGTTAAGCCTGCCTGCGCCGATGGTACTGCAATGCAATGCGGGAGAGTAGGTGGCCGCCTCCTTTCAATGACGGAGCTCCGTATGCCGAGAGGCGTGCGGAGCTTTTTTTCGTTTGTGCCCGGCAGGCAACGGGGGAGGGACTTGATGGACGGGATAGACGGAATGGACGGGGATGAATATTCTGTTATTTTTCCTGTTATAAATGTATTTATACTTCGAATAGAATTTAAAATAGGAACCGCTGTATGCCGAACAGTGTGTACGGTGGTATGAAAGAAATGGAACGAAATTTGGTCTGTAAACTATTGTTTCTCGCCCCATTTGATTATGGATTGAATAGACGGGATAGATATGGATAAAACTGGCTCTGTTGATTTGCTATTTGTCCTTTTTTATAAACTCAATGACTTTAGGCATTTTTACCCATTTACGATTGCGAGCTATTTTTAATGTATTACCAGTCTCTTGCTTTAACTCGTATGTAGTGTCATTGATTTGTTTAATTGTTGCGGTAAGGTCTTCGCTACCGTAATCGTTTATCATTTGCAAATTGGCTGTATTTGGATTTGAAATATTGGCATCTGTAATGAGCCATTTGCGGCCATCTTGTCTATCTCCAAAATAGCCGGGTAGTTCTCCATAAATTTCTTGGTAAGGGACAATGATGTTATTGCGATAAAAGTCCATTTGAATGTAGACATCAAACTTGCCGTTGTATAAATATCCTTTAAATGTTGTAGAATCTTTTCTGCCATTTTGATTTTGTGCAATAGTGCTAATGGCCAACGAAGATATGATAATAGAAAGTATTAGCCTTTTCATGTTTATACTTTAATTTAGCTTATTGACTTTTTGCAAAGTTAATGGTTTTAGTCAAGAAAAAGACTTATTCAGAAAAATATGCTTGCTAATTTGTGTTTTTTTTGTTATTTTTTATTACCTTTGCCGCAAGGTAATATTTAGTTTATGGCTAAAAAAAGATTGTTTCCAGACTACATTTTTGAGTCAAGTTGGGAGGTTTGTAATAAAGTAGGAGGTATATATGCAGTACTTTCTACGCGAGCTAAAACATTGCAGGAAAGATTGGGCGACAACCTAATCTTTATTGGGCCTGATTGTTGGCAACGAAAAGTTTGTCCATTTTTTATTGAAGACAAACAATTGTTTGCGTCTTGGCAGGAGAAAGCTTTGCGTGATGGTTTACATGTAAAGGTTGGTCGTTGGGATGTCCCTGGTAATCCTGTTGCGATTTTGGTAGACTTTACGCCTTTTTATAAGGAAAAAGATAAGATTTATGCCAGTTTATGGGAAGATTTTAAGGTTGATAGCCTTCATGCTTATGGCGATTATGACGAAGCTTCTATGTTTTCCTATGCAGCTGCACTTGTTGTCAAGAGTTTCTATTACTATAATATAGATCCTCGCAAGAAGGTTGTCTATCATGGTAACGAATGGATGACTGGCCTTGGGCTTCTTTATATAAAGAAATATGTGCCTGAAATAGCCACCATTTTTACTACTCATGCTACAAGTATTGGTCGTAGTATAGCTGGCAACAACAAACCACTTTATGACTACTTTGAAGGTTATAATGGTAATCAAATGGCGGTTGAGTTGAATATGCAAAGTAAGCATTCAATAGAACGAGAGACCGCTGCAAACGTTGATTGCTTTACTACAGTCAGTGAAATTACAGCACGTGAGTGCAAGCAACTTCTTGACAAGCCTGTAGATGTGGTTTTGCCAAATGGATTCGAGAATAATTTTGTCCCTCAAGGTGTTTTGTTTACAAAAAAACGTAAAGAAGCTCGTAAACGACTTCTTGGCATAGCGAATGCCTTATGTGGCACAAATTTAGGTGATGATACGTTGATTGTCTCTACAAGCGGGCGATACGAGTTCCGTAACAAGGGTATTGATGTTTATATTGATGCTATAAATCGGCTGCGTCATGACAAGCGATTGAAAAAAAATGTCGTTGCGTTTATTGATGTACCTGCCTGGGTCAGTGGGCCTAGAATAGATTTGCAGGAACGTCTTGTATGTGAAGCTAATTATGATATGTCTCTTGTTGTGCCACAGCTTACTCATTGGCTCAATAATATGGAGCAAGACAATGCTCTTGGCATGATGCGTCGTTTTGGCATGGACAATGCTAAAGATGACAAAGTGAGGATTATATTTATACCATGTTATCTCATAGGTGATGATGGAATTGTCAATCTGCCATATTATGATGTACTGCTTGGCAATGACATATGTGTGTTTCCTTCTTATTATGAGCCTTGGGGATATACTCCTTTAGAAAGCATTGCGTTTAAGGTTCCATGTGTAACAACAGATTTGGCAGGATTTGGCCTTTGGGTTAATTCTGAGCTTGGTCGCTATGGCGAGCTTATAGATGGTGTTAAGGTAGTGCATCGTACAGACAGCAATTATGATGATGTGGTAGATGCAATAAAGGAAGCTATATTTGAATATTCGCAGCTTGGCGATACTGGTGTAAAGAAAGCTCGTTCTAATGCTGGAAAACTGTCGAAGAAAGCTTTATGGAGCAACTTCATAAAGCACTACGAACATGCTTATGATGTAGCTCTCAGAAATTCCCAACTAAGGGAAGAACGATAGAAAATGAAACTAAATTAATACTGTATAATTCAACTAATTTATGAAAATCAAAGCTGATTATGCCAATGCCCCTCAGTGGAAGGAACTCAACATTAAGTCGAGCCTTCCGGAGCAGTTGGAATGTTTGAATGAGCTCGCTCATAACATGTGGTGGGCTTGGAGTTATGAGGCACGCAATCTCTTTAAGAGCCTTGACGAAAAGCTCTATGATGAGGTGGGGCACAACCCTGTGTTGCTTCTTGACCGTCTTGGCTATGACCGCAAAGAGGCTATAGTCAAAGATAAAGTGTTGATGAGAAAGGTAAAGGACGTTTATGCTAAGTTTCGTACTTACATGGATGTCAAGCCAGATACAAAGCGTCCTTCAGTGGCATATTTCTCTATGGAATATGGTCTTAATCAAGTGCTCAAGATCTATTCTGGTGGCCTAGGCATGCTTGCAGGAGACTACATGAAAGAAGCTTCTGATTCAAATGTTGATATGTGTGGCATAGGCTTCCTTTATCGCTATGGTTACTTTACTCAAAGCTTGAGTATGGACGGGCAGCAAATTGCAAGGTATGATGCGCAAGACTTCAATTCACTGCCTATTGAGCGAGTGCTTGATGAGAGTGGCAACCAAGTTGTTGTTGATGTTCCTTATATGAACTATCAGGTTCATGCTCTTGTCTGGTGTGTAAATGTCGGCCGTATAAAGCTGTATTTGCTTGACACTGACAATGACATGAACTCTCAGTTCGACAAGCCTATTACCCACAGTCTTTATGGTGGCGATTGGGAAAATCGCCTTAAGCAGGAAATCTTGCTTGGTATGGGTGGTGTGTTGATGCTGAAAAAGCTTGGTATAAAGAAGCAACTTTATCACTGCAACGAAGGTCATGCCGCATTGTGCAATCTTCAGCGTCTTGTTGATTATGTTGACGGTGGATTGACATTCAACCAAGCTCTTGAGTTGGTGCGTGCAAGCTCTCTTTATACGGTACACACCCCTGTTCCTGCAGGACATGATTACTTTGACGAGGGTCTGTTTGGTAAGTATATGGGTGGCTATCCTTCACGTCTGGGTATCTCATGGGACGAATTCATTGGCATGGGACGTCAGAATCCTGATGATCATAGTGAGCGTTTCTGTATGAGTATCTTCGCTTGCAACACTTGCCAAGAAGTTAATGGAGTCAGTAAGTTACATGGTTGGGTAAGCCAAAAAATGTTTGCCCCTATATGGAATGGCTATTATCCAGAGGAGAACCATGTGGGTTATGTTACTAATGGTGTTCACTTCCCGACATGGTGCGCAACTGAGTGGCGCAAGCTGTATGACAAGTATTTTGATTCTACCTTTATGAAGGATCAGAGTAATGAACAAATATGGCATGCCATTTATGATGTGTCTGATGAGGAGATCTGGAAGACACGTATGGCACTGAAGGAGAAACTCATAAAGTACATCCGTGATAAGTTCACGAAGCAATGGCTTCGTAATCAAGGTGACCCGGCACGCGTTGTATCTCTTCTTGAGCGAATCAATCCAAATGCTTTGATGATAGGATTCTGCCGTCGTTTTGCTACTTACAAGCGTGCTCATCTGTTGTTCACGGATCTTGACCGTCTGAGTAAGATAGTCAATGACCCTGAGCGTCCAGTGCTTTTCTTCTTCTCGGGTAAGGCTCATCCTGCTGATGGTGCAGGGCAAGGGCTTATCAAAAAGATTTTCGAGATTAGCCAGCGTCCGGAGTTCCTTGGCAAGATAATTTTCCTTGAAGATTATGACATGCAACTTGCACGCCGTCTTGTCTCAGGTGTTGATATTTGGATGAACACTCCGACACGTCCTCTTGAGGCATCTGGTACATCAGGCGAGAAGGCTGAGATGAATGGTGTTGTCAATCTCTCTGTGCTTGATGGATGGTGGGTTGAAGGTTACCGTCAAGGTGCAGGTTGGGCGCTTCCGCAGGAGCGTACATACCAGAACCAAGCTTATCAGGATGCACTTGATGCTGCAACCATCTACTCATTGCTTGAGCACGAGATAGTTCCTTTGTACTATGCGAAGAACAAGAAAGGTTATAGTGAGAATTGGATAAAGGTCATCAAGAACTCCGTAGCAACTATAGCTCCACACTATACCATGAAGCGCCAGCTCGACGACTACTACAGCAAGTTCTATAACAAGGAGGCTGTGCGTTCTGCTAAATTGCAGGCCAACGATAATCGTCTTGCCAAGGAGATTGCACAATGGAAGGAAACTGTAGCTGAACGTTGGGACAGTATACATGTGGTCAGCAAGGAGACTGAGCTGCTTGAAAGTGGAGGTCAGACGGGGCAGAAGTATGTGCTGCGCTATACCATTGACGAGCAAGGTCTTGACGATGCAGTTGGACTTGAACTTGTCATTCTTAAGCCTGATACAGACACAAGCGACTGTCGCGTATATGGTGTCAATGAATTTAAGATGGTCGGCCATGAAGGTAACAATTACCACTTTGAGCTTGTTGAGGAGCCTGAACATGCAGGTACATTCAAGACTTGCGTGCGAATGTTCCCAAAGAATGCGAACTTGCCCCATCGTCAAGATTTCTGCTATGTAAAATGGCTTGATTGATGTTTGGTGGTTTGGGCTCTAAAGCCCATGCCTGTAATTTGATATTGGCCTCCAGCTGTGCTGTTGAAAGCATTGCTGGAGGTTTTTGTGTCAATATGGTAATAAATATTCGGTAAATATGAAAGAGATGTGGCAAAATGATAAAAAATAAAGGATTTGTGTTGCAATGTGGATATTTATTGCTAATTTTGCAAATGGATAGCACCACAAGTTTAATAAATAGAAGGAAAAGGTATAATGAATAAAGAGTATTTGGTTTATAAACTTAGTGATGAAGTTAAGGAGTCGTGTAAGATACCTCGTGAAGACTTTGCTAAATACGGTGTTAAGCGTGGTCTTCGTAACGAAGATGGAACAGGCGTGCTTATCGGCCTTACTAATATAGGTAATGTTATAGGATATGAGCGTGGAGACGATGGCATGCTACATCCTTGCTTAGGTCGTCTCTATTATCGTGGTTATGAACTTGACGACCTTGTGTCTCCATTACTTGAGGAAAAGCGGTTTGGTTTTGAGGAGATTGCTTATCTGCTATTGTCTGGCAAACTGCCTGATAGGGAGGAACTTCAGGCTTTTAGTGAGCTGTTGAACGATAATATGCCGCTTAACCATCGCACTATCGTTCATTTGATAGATATTGAAGGCAGTAATATCATGAACATCCTTTCGCGTTGTGTGTTGGAGATGTACACATTGGATCCTAATCCCGATGACATAAGCCGTGACAATCTTATGCGGCAAAGTATAGAGCTTATAGCCAAGTTTCCTACAATTATTGCTTATGCTTATAATATATATCGTCATAGCGTTCAAGGTAGGAGTTTGCATATACGTCACCCAAGGGAAAATATTGGTATTGCGGAGAATTTCCTGTATATGCTAAGACATGACGGTTATACAAAATTGGATGCCAGAGTGCTTGATTTGTTACTTATTATACAAGCAGAGCATGGTGGTGGCAACAATTCCACTTTTACGGTACGCGTTACAAGCTCTACACGCACCGACACCTATTCGAGTATAGCGGCAGGTATAGGTTCACTAAAGGGACCGTTGCATGGAGGAGCCAATATCAAGTGCATAAACATGTTTCACCATTTGAAAGAGAATATTGCAGATTGGACTAATATTGACGAGATTGACACTTATCTTAATAGGATGTTGCGTAAAGAGGCTTACGACAAAACAGGCCTTATTTACGGCATAGGTCATGCCGTTTACACGATGAGTGATCCAAGAGCAGTAGAACTGAAAAAGCTTGCAGGTGAACTTGCGAAAGAAAAGGGTAGGGAAAAAGAATACGAGTTCTTGAAGCTTATAGAACAAGAAGGCATAAAATGTGTTACTGTTTTTCGTAACCCCAAGAAGCCTATTTGTGCAAATCTTGATTTCTATAGTGGCTTTATTTATGAGATGCTTGGTTTGCCACAGGAGATATATACGCCTATTTTTGCTATGGCGCGTATTGTTGGTTGGACTGCGCATCGCATAGAGGAACTTAATTTTGAAGGAAGACGCATCATTCGTCCTGCATACAAGAACATAAAGGATGCCAAGGCCTATGTACCTTTAGTTGAGAGGTAATGGAATAGCCATAGCTTATAGAGCCCCTGTCATCTCTTGGATACATTAGAATCTTGTTTTTTACCATATAAAAAAAGGGTGCATCAAATTCTTGATGCACCCTTATGTTTTATTAGATTAAGCTGTCTTTGTTATTCCTCTACAGCTGCCTGCGCCGCTGCAAAAAGCGCATGGCTTTCAGTGAATTGAGGAACTTAGTGCAACTATTAGTCGGCGGTTGACTTTATTGGTTATTTCTTCATGTTTCATCGTTAAAGTTAAAACATACAGTTCCATTTAAACTCTTAGTTTTGCAACGTCTCTTTCGGAGTTAATCATCTTTTGAAGTGGCATAGAACTCCGACCAACCTTTGAGGGTGTTCCATTCTCCAGTTTTCGGGTCGGTGTATTCTTTGTACTCCCACCAGTCGGTTAGTGTGTGAAACACTTCCTGTGGATTATTACCAAGTGCATCCACAACCTTGGTTGGATATTGATGCAACAATTCGTTTATCCACTCTCCGCAATCGATACCCGGATTTTTGCGAATAATATCCCATGCGGCTTCGATGAGTTCGGCATCATAGTCGGGAAAACCTTCGTCTCCGTACCAACGTATGAAGTTCTCTCTGTTGAGGTCGTCACACAACTTGCTTAAAAAATCCTTACTCATGATTTGTTATTATTCTTTTCTAATCCTTGTACATAGTCCCAATACTGTCCAGTTCCAGTTCGTCATGGGCTTCATTGATTACACCTCTCAATGTCTTGTCTCCATAAAAGAAGATTTCTCTGCCTTTACGTACAAAACTCATGTTGCTTGTTGTTGATTTTTCTTGTGAGTACGGAATAGGCTCTGAACGAGAAATGGTATTGTCAACATTGAATTGACCGATGTACTGCTTTTGTTCGGTACTACCATATCCGACATAGATGGTTCTTAAAATCAAAGTGTCTGATTTAACTTCTACTTCGTACTTACGTTCCGAATTTTCATATCCCCAAGAATGGATTTGGTTTGGGTAATGATAAGTATCACGTTTGAAAGTGTGCAAGTAATAGCTTCCTTTTGTTGTGATGACGTTCTCAAGCCTACACTTGCTTTTCCCAAACGAAAGTATGTATTCCCCGCTGCATGTGCCAGTACGGACGGTATCTGTTATTATACAGGATGACAACAAAGCAGAATCAAGCCTATCGGTTATTTCTTTTGGCAATGAAAAAGTCTCGGTTATTATTGACTCCATCGGTTCAACATAACTTTGAATCCATGTAGTGTTAGAGAGAATATCATCTACATCTCCTTCTTCATCATCCGTGCTACTTGAACACGATTGAATGCACAGCAAAATGGCCAGCAGTCCAAAGTATGCAATTCTTCTCATCCTCTCTCCTCCATCATCTTTTCATAGACCTTTATCAAGCGTTCCTTCTCTGCGACAAGTGCCTCGAGGGCTTTTATACGCTCT
>CAZEEP010000041.1:6062-9341 GCA_964511295.1 uncultured Prevotella sp. | reverse complement strand
CTATCTTTGCACCGTAAAGTTAAACATTAAACTTCAAATAAACGAAAGTTATGGCCAAAAAAAGAACTATCACAGGCGAGTTGGAGCCAATGAAAGTTGGTGAGACTAAGGAATTTCCCGCTTCACTATGCACCACCGTGCGCAGCATGGCAAGTATGTTGGGATTCAAGTGGAATAGGACTTACAAGACGGAAGCTGACCGCGAGAAACGTGTCGTAGTAATAACCAGAATAGCTTAGATAGATATGGATATTACGAATATTACACTCCAAGACCTCTTGCATGCAATCAACATCCTTGGTGAAGACCGTGATGTATGTGTGGACGGCATTGACGCTATCGCTGTTTGCCCTCCTGTAATGCTCACCCCTAAAGGGCGCGAACATTTCAAAGATGCGCTTTCCGCCAACGTGATTGTCGAGTACACAAGAGAACAGCACCAAGACACATACGTAAGCAATGATGGCGAAGCTGACGATGAAAAGGCTTGGGAATTACTCAAATCGCTTGCCGGCTATTGTAACGCAAACAACTTCGAACAATGGTTTGAAGGTGAAAATGCAAAAATGCTATAAGACATATCAACTTCAAAATCAATATCATCATGGATAAAATCTACAGCTTCACGCAATTTGTGTTGGCAATCATCATATTCTTGTGCGCACTTATAGGCGCAGCATCCCATACCATCATGGGGTATATAGCATCGCTTCCGGGCTACATCGTGGCGTTGGTGTTCATTACCCTCACATGGTACTTGGTGCACCTGTCATGGAAAGAGTTTCGCGAAGCCAGTAACAAATAAGGCAATGAGAGCAGAACACCTGTGCGCACAATGCGCCAACTCACACAAGACGATAAACGGCCTCTACTGCAACAAGAAGAAACAGTATGTTGAGCACGCCACCATACCGCCTTGCAAAACCAAGCAATAATAAACCATGCCAATCCCCACTATTGACTTTCCAGACAAGTCCGTAACCTACGAAACGTTTGTACGTGACGTTGCCTCATCGGTCGTTCAGCTGCTGTCAGAAGTACGCAATGACCCCGAAATCGTCAGCCAACGAAAAGCATACGCAATCTTTGGTCGTGGCAACGTTGACAGATGGCGCAGGGAAAGCCGGATAGAACCGCTCAGCAAGCGCCCAGGGAAAATCGAGTACCGTATGACGGAGTTAAGGGCATTGCAGAGAATACAACAAGATTACTTCAAACGCAGACAATAGGCAGTGCATGCAAATGGCTACTCTTGGCGGTTCGACTCCGCTCACTGCCACTATAACGACAACTGTAACATTAACAACTTAACACATTAAGATTATGAGCAATGCAATGTCATTAGCAAAAGAACTGCAAGCAATGCGTGCAACAGAAGTGGTACGCCACGAACTTGTACGCAATCAATTCATCAACGTGTTCAACTCCATTTGGCAGGAGGGAGGCGAGGCTGCTTATGAGCGTGAAGCTATCTACTTCAACCAACAGTTGCGTGACAAGGCTCAACTGCGCGAATGCTCCGGCACATCCGTGTTCTATGCGTTCATCGACCTTGCCGTGCGCGGTCTCACGCTTGCCCCGGGCACACAGGCATTGTGCTATCTCATCCCACGTAACGTTAAGACGGGCATCGGACAAGACGGGCGTGATGTATGGGAAAAGGTGTGCAATCTCACCATTTCCGGCTATGGCGAGTTGGTACTGCGCAAGAATGCCGGACAGATACGCCATGCCGACAACCCCGTAATCGTCTATGAGGGCGACCGCTTCGAGTATGGCGAGCAGAACGGACAGAAGATGGTAAACTACATGTCCGCATTCCCACGTCAGAGCAACAAGATTGTGGCGTGCTTCATCAAAATCACGCGGGCTGACGGCTCTGTAGATTACTCGGTATTGATGGAACAGGACTGGCTGCGGCTAAAAGTCTATTCCGACAGGCAGAACACCTACACCGATCGCCGTACTGGTGAAGTCCGTGTAAAGTCCAACGAACTCTATAATGTCAATGGGCAGATAGATACGGGCTTCCTTATGGCAAAGTGCATCAAGCACGCCTTCAAGACCTATCCCAAACTCAAAATCGGACGTGGCACGGCTCTCGAAACCGAAATTGCGGACGACCCGCAGAATGACGGCTTCGACCCCTACGGAGGGGTTGGCTCTGATGAACAGAAGCCTCAACAAGAGGAAACTTTTGCCCCTGCGCCCGACATGTCGGCAGGTGTCACGATTGACCCTGCTCAACAGCCCGGCAATGATAATGACGACACATTCTAACACTTACAGCTATGACACAAGAATTGGCCATCATAAGACAGGAGAACATACAGACCATCATGTCTGCCGCTCCACGCTCATACCAAGACAACCAGCTTTCACGTGAAAAGTGCATTGCCGCTGGGCAACAAATCCTTGATGCAATCAACAGCCAAGGTATGACTGACGCTCTTGACCAACAGGCGGCAATCTTCATTGAGAAAGCCCGCAAGACGGTCAAGAAGATGAACGAACGCCGTTCACCCGTAACAAAGCTCTTTGACGACATCCGCAAAGAGTTCACCGTTATGGAGAATGCCATCGACCCCAACAAGGCCGACACCGTCCCATACAAGTTGCAGAAACTTCGCAATCAATATGCGGCCAAGAAACGTGCAGAGGAGGAAGAACGGTTGCGCAAGGAGCTGGCGCGTAAACAGGCCGAGGCTGCGCGTGCACAAATGAAGCAAGACATAGAGGAAGACCTCCTGCAACAGCTCTCCGCACTCACGAACAAAGCCGTCAACGAACTGTCCGCCATAGACAACGCCATTACGCTTGACAACTATGATGCTTCATCACAAGCGATTAAAAGCTACCCTACGACCTTGCCGTCCGATTTCATCAGCAACCTGCATACGTTCATCCGCATTCCTGCCGGCATCTCCGCTGATGAGCTTCGCAAAGTGGAAGCCGAGACTAAAGAACGGCTTTCAAAACGCTTCACCGAGCAATATGAATTTGAGGTGGACAGCACAAGGCAGTACATCATCGACCGTCTGCAATCCAAGAAAGCCAACCTTGAGCGTATCGCAAAGGCTGACGCTGCCGAGGCTGCACGTATCAAGGCTGAAATGGAGGAACGGCAGCGCAAGGAAGCGGAGGCACAGGAGGCTGAACGTCGGCGCAAGGAGGAAGAGGAAAAGCAAAAGGCGGAACTGGCACGCCAACAGGCTGAAATGAGTACGCTCTTTGCAGGTCAGGCAATTGCATCGTCCTACCAACCGAAAACCAAGGTCA
>CAZEEP010000041.1:0-5962 GCA_964511295.1 uncultured Prevotella sp. | reverse complement strand
ACGCTCTTTGCAGGTCAGGCAATTGCATCGTCCTACCAACCGAAAACCAAGGTCACCAAGAAGATAGAACTGCTCAACCCCGAGGGTATCATGCCAATACTTTCCATGTGGTGGAGCAAGGAGGGATGCCACATGACAGTTGGGGAACTTGCAAAGATGTTCAAAAAGCAGATTACGTTCTGCGAGAAACTTGCCAACAAGGACGGTGTTTTCATCGCCGATGAGAGTGTGGATTACATTGATGACGTGAAAGCGAAGTAACTATGCTGGAGAGTGGATATTACCCTGCTGGTGCGCAATACGACCCACGCGCACCGTGGAATGAGAAAGAGCCTCACATGGTCAAGTGCGAAGCGTGCGACGGCAAGGGACAATATTGGTTTGCCTATAACTTCAAGACAAAACAAGAAACAGAATGCTCCGAAGAAGTGTGGCTCGCTCTCCCCGACACCGAGGAGGAAGCTATTGCCATTGGCGGTTGCCAAATAAAAGGGGAAGTTGAGACCTGTACGGTCTGCGACGGAACTGGAGAGGTTGAATATGAAGACGATTATGAACCCGACTACGATGATTGACAATGAGTAGCAATCCGGATACATATTACAGCAGAAGTGAGGTCAGCAACTCTGACCTCACCGAGTTGAAGAATATTCTGCATCCTCGTTTGCAGTACGGAGACAAGGAGGCTGCTTTCCGCTTCGGCTCTCTTGTCGATGCCATCATCACAGAACCAGGCAGGGTGGATTATTACCATCTCACCGTTGACAATGAGCAATACACCGAAGAAGAGTTTCTCCACGCACGGGAAATGCAAAAGGCTCTCCGCATGGAGGCTCGCAAAGACGCATTCCTCGCGAAAGTGCTTGAACTTGCCGATACCCAACGGTTCATGGTTAATAAATCCCAACCATTTTCTTACTGCGACTTTCCATTCGCACTCGACACACGCTGCAAGTGGGATTGGTGGATGCCCGTCTTTGGCTTCGGCGGCGACCTTAAAACCACATTCGCCGCATCACAACGACAGTTTGATGAGGCTGTGGATTACTTCGACTGGGACAGGAGCCGGGCTTGGTACATGGACATTGCCAACAGCGATAAAGATTTCATCTATGCCATCAGCAAAAAGAACTGCATGGTGTTCAAGAAGTTTATCACACGTGGCGATGATGTGTACAACCGTGGGCGTGAGAAATATGAGGAGCTGGCATTCCAATACTGGTGCATAAGTCCCAAGCTATAACAGAAATAGAAAAAGCCAAATGAGTAATACACTTCAACATAGCCTCCGCGTTGAGCCTTACGAATATCAACGAGATGGCATCTGCTTCGGCTTGGAGCATAAGCGTGTCATTATTGGTGATGAACCCGGACTGGGCAAAACCTTGCAGAGCATCGGCATTGTTGATACCGCCAATGCATACCCCTGTCTCGTTATCTGCCCATCGTCTCTCAAAATCAACTGGCAGCGTGAGTTCGAGAAGTTCACCGACAAATCCGCCCTTGTTCTTGACAACAACGTGCGCACTACGTGGGGCTACCTCCTTTCTATGGGCGTGCACCAAGTCGCCATCGTCAATTATGAGAGCCTCCGCAAGTACTTTGTCTGGGACATCAAAGGCGGCAAGAGCTTCCGTCTTAAAGATGTTGTGTTCTGCCCGCAGATACAATCTTTCAAGGCCATCATCATTGACGAAAGCCACCGTGTGAAAGACCCGTCCGCCCAACAGACGATTTTCACAAAAGGACTTTCTGTTGGTAAGGAGTGGTGCATTCTTCTTTCTGGTACACCTGTCGTAAACCGTCCCGAAGATTTGATAGCACAGTTATCAATTATGGGCAGACTTGGCGAATTTGGCGGACGTGCAAAGTTCATTGCTGACTATTGCACTGACCCGAAAGACAAGCATGCAGAACCTGCCGTGCCTCTGTCTGAACTTTCCAAACAACTCTATGACACATGCATGATTCGGCGTGAAAAGGCGAGGGTGCTGCCACAGCTTCCCGACAAGACGCGGGTGGACTTGTATCTCGAAATTTCCAATGCGCCCGAATACAACCTCGCAGCACAAGACCTTGCAGCCTACCTGCAGGAGTACACCGAATGCACGGATTGGGAGATACGCAAGAAAATGAGGATGGAAGCACTTGTGAAGTTTATGACATTGCGCTCACTGGCAACCAAAGGCAAAATCGCACAGGCGGTAGATTTCATCCGCACATTCCTCGATAGTGGAAAGAAACTCATTGTATTCTGTTCGCTTCATGAGGTTGTGGACTCTCTGCAACAGGCTTTCCCTCGTGCCGTAACGGTTACAGGGCGTGATAGTGCAGTAAACAAACAGGCTTCGGTCGATGCGTTCCAAAACAATCCGAATGTAAATCTCATCATCTGCTCTATCAAGGCGGCTGGTGTGGGGCTTACGCTGACGGCTTCTTCAAATGTGGCATTCGTAGAACTTGCATGGACTTATGCGGATTGCTGCCAGTGCGAAGACCGTGCCCACCGCATCGGGCAAAAGGATAACGTAACCTGTTACTACCTGCTCGGTCGTGGCACTATCGACCATACGATATACTCACTCATTCATCGCAAGAAATCCATTGCAAATGAGATTATGAATTCCGATGACGACATTCCAACCGATGAGGTTTATTTTGACGAGTTGGTGAGTTCGTTCTTAACACCCAAATCACATGGACGTATGCAAGACGGACGTGCAGAAGATTATCAAGTACCTTGATGATGCCGCACAAATGTATGACACCTTGCACGGACAACGTTACTGCTGTCGCGCATGGGTAATCAGACAAATAAGGAACAAATTATATAACAAACTTATAAAATCAATTTCAAATGACAAAACAAGACATCGTTGACCACCTCGTCAACAACACGGCGTTAAGCCGTTCACAGGCCATCACTGCTACGGACGGCATTGTTGAGGCCATCGCAAGCTCCCTCATCAAGGAGGAAAGCGTATTCTTGCGTGGTTTCGCAACCCTAAAGGTTGTTACAGCTGCTCCCAAGAAGGCACGTAATATCAACAATGGAACTTCCATATCGATACCTGCAAGGAAAACCGCAAGACTTGTATTGAGTAAGGAACTTAAAAAACTTATGAACAAATGAACGAACGATATTTTCTATCCACCGTCCGCTATGAAAAGATGATGGAAAACGGAATGCCCAAAACCGTCAACGAGCAATACCTGCTTGATGCTCTCTCATTCACAGAGGCGGAGGCAAGGACTATAGAAGAATTGAAGCCCTACATCGGTGGCGAGTTCTCTATTCCTCAGATTTCCAAACCTCGTATCACCGAGTTAATGCTGTCCGATGAGGCTAATGCCGACCGCTACTACAAAGTCAAAGCCGTATTCATTGCGCTTGATGAGAAAACAAGTACGGAGAAAAAGACCACCTCCTTCTATCTCGTACAGGCTCAAAACTTCAAGGACGCTTACAACCGCTTCATAGAAGGCATGAAGTCCACTATGATGGATTGTGAGATAGTCTCCATCGTTGAGACACAGATATTGGATTACTTCCCTGTCAAAGCATGAAAAGTAAGGCCAAAATGACATTCGAAGAGTTGCTGGCGGCTCACAAGAAAGCCGCTGGCACTCGCCGTCATCGTTCAGAGGAGGAACACCGAATACAGAGCGCATGTGTGCGGTGGTTCTCACTCAAATACCCCAAGCTGCGCGGACGTTTGTTCGCAGTCCCCAATGGGGGCAGACGTGACCAAACTACGGCTGGAAAACTCAAGGCAGAAGGGGTGGTGCCAGGCGTATCAGACCTTATCCTGTTGAAAAGTAATCAGTGTTATGGCGCATTGCTTATCGAGATGAAAACATCTACGGGAAGGCAGTGCGAAAGCCAAAAACAATGGGAACAAACAGTTTGCGCCGATGGAGAATACAAGTATGTGATATGCCGTTCGTTTGACGACTTCCGCCGTGAAGTGAGCGACTATCTTATCAACGAATTATAAAGCGAATAAAATATGGCAAACACTAAAACAGGTCTGAATTACTATACGGTTGATACTGACAGGTATCAAGACCGACGCATCAAGCGGTTAAAGAAAGACCTTGGATGCAAGGGCATTGCCGTGTACGACTATATATTGTGCGAAATTTACCGAGAACACGGCTGCTTCCTTGAGTGGGATGCAAATACTGCCTTTGACGTAGCCGAGTATTTCGGAATGAAAGAAGAGGTTGTACTAGAAATTGTGAAATACTGCGGTTCTGTGGGACTTTTCGAAAAGGGGCTGCTCTCCCGTGGGATTATCACGTCTGCATCGATTCAACGCCGGTATATGGATATGTGTGTACGTGCAAAGCGCAAGGTAGTAATCATACCAGAACAATGTGCAATAGAAGGTGTTGGCATTAGGCAACCCCGGACACAAGCACGCAAAAAAGATGTTTGCCTAAATGAGGCTGCGATGCCTCGTCATGACACATACACCCTTACACTCGAACAGGAAATAGAGGAGATGAAAGCGGACGAGTGCTGGCTCGACCAGCTTCAGCTGCTGCATCACATAAACACGGATATGCTGCGAGGCATGCTTGATGAGTTCCGCTTGCAATGCATCGGCGATGGCAAAGACAGGCACACGTCGATGCAGGATGCAAAGCATCATTTCAACTCGTGGTTGCGCATTGTCAATAACAAAAGTAAAGTGAACGATGATACAGATAGGCAAAGACGAAGCAATCAACGTCGAGGCAATATTCTCAAAGTTGATGAGCCGAAAACGTACGGTGACACGTTTTAGACTACCATATACGCCACAACAAGTGTATACTATGCTTTACGAGGCTTGCCGCGTAGAGGTTATGTACCGTCATAGAGAGTTTGTCGCATCACAGCAATACAAGCAGCATCTATGGGACATCTCGAAGTGGCTCACTTCGCAAGAACCTTCGTTTGGACTCTTCCTCTGTGGTGGGGCTGGTAACGGCAAAACAACCATCTTGAAGGCTTTACAGAATTTGCTGGCGTTCCTGCGTTCAAATGAGGGATGCGGCACTGACGAACGCGATTTTCCTACACGTGGCTACATCATAGTATCGGCAAAGGAGCTAGTGTTATTGGCAAAAGCATATAATAATCCCACACGCGAAAATGCAGCAGATGTCTATCGTTACAAGCAACTGCGAAACATAGAAATTCTTGCCATCGACGACCTTGGCACAGAACCAAAAGAAAGCATACACTATGGAGATTTTGTAACTGCGGCCATGGATATCCTTACCTACCGATATGAGGAACAATTCTGCACGCTTGCATCGTCGAATCTTGCAGCAAGTGAGATTGCATCGTATTATGACGAGCGTATTGCAGACCGCTTCCGCGAGATGATGCACATTATAAACTTCGGAATGGAGACTTCCTATAGAAAATTATCAACCAACAAATAATAACAAGATGAACAAAGACTATTCCTATTGTTCGGGCGTTACCTGCCCGATTCGCAAAGATTGCAAACGTTATTTGCCCGACCCTCCGGATGTACCGTTGTGGTGGATACCACCTGCATATAAGGAGAAAACAAAGCAATGCCCAAATCAAGAACCAATTCATAAATAAACGAAACATAAGAAATGGATGTAAAAGACTGCGCCATATGTATACACTATCATCTTTGGAGACAAAAAACGTCTGATGCCCCTGTCTTCACAGAAGAGTTTTGCGATGCATTCGGAGGCTGGCCCGAGCCCGACCACTGCTGCTACTTCAAAAGAAGAAAGGAGGCAAGTGTATGAATCCGTCAATCTTGATGACGAAGGAGTACTGGCTGAACACTGTCTTCTCCGTCGCACGCTTCTATGGCGGAATCAGAATCATGGGGCATGAGTACATCATCACGAAGGCTGGCGACCTGCTGCGGGGAGACTTCTTGAAGTATTACCGCAAGCTCGGGCGTGACAGATTCATCGAGAT
>CAZEEP010000040.1:0-23290 GCA_964511295.1 uncultured Prevotella sp. | reverse complement strand
TTTTCTTCAATTATTTTGCAAAATAATTGCAAAATTGATTTTAATCAAAGAAAAAAGCATGATATACGTATAATTTATGTCGAAATTTTATGCCAACACATTATTATAATATAGAAAGCCGCTAAAACTTATATGTTATCGCCGAAATTCAACTGCGGAGCATTTTCGGCTCCTGCTGAAGCCTCAAACTTAGTCATACGGTCAAATCCAAACATATCCGCGAAAATCACATTCGGGAAACGGCGGATGCCTTGGTTATAAGTCTGCACAGCAGCATTGTATTTCTGCCGAGCTTCGTTTATACGATTTTCAGTACCTTCAAGTTGAACCTGCAAGCTGTGGAAATTATCACTCGCTTTCAAGTCCGGGTAACGCTCAGCAACAACCATCAACTTACCAAGAGCCTGAGCAATATCACCCTGAGCTTTCTCAAACTGCTTCAGTTTTTCAGGCGTAAGGCTGTTTGCATCAAGCGTAATTTGCGATGCAGCCGCCCGAGCTTTGGTCACTTCGGTAAAAGTAGCTTTTTCGTGCTTAGCATAAGCCTGCACTGTTTTAGCAAGATTAGGAATGAGATCAGCACGCCTCTGGTAAGTAGCCTGAACATCGGCAAGTGCTGTGGTGGCGGCTTCCTGATTGTTCACCATGCCATTATAAGCATTGCATCCGCCAACACAGATGATAACAATGACTGCCACAACTACTAAAAGGATAATTGAACTTTTCTTCATAACGTTTATTTGTTTTCTACTTTTTAAATGAAATGAACAGAATTATAAGTTAGACTATAAGCAAGAATTTAAGGAGAAAGCCTCACCATCCGCCGCCGGCACCGCCGCCGCCGAAACTTCCTCCACCGAATGAGCCACCACTGAAGCTGTCGCCACTACTATCGAAGCCGCCACCACCAAAAATAAAAGGAGGAAACCAGTCATCATCATTATGTTGATGCCGTTTCTTCTTCCGTGGCTTAATTATTCCGCGGTCTTCAAGTATCTGTCGGACAAACAGATACGCAGAGTAACCGAAGATGAGAATAGTAAGGATAATGGCAATCATAACCCCATCGTCATCCCCCTCTGCCTGATCATCGTACCCCCAACCAGTGCTTCCCGTCTTGAACTTGCTGTAAAAAGCCTTCACCGTAGAAAGAACCGTCATGTCTATGTCATTAACTTTCATGAACTTGACGATACATTGTCGGGCAATGTCATCACACTCCACATCAGTCAAATCGCCTTCCAAACCCTTTCCTGGAGCTATAAAATAACGCCTATCCTTGACGGCAACAACGACCACGAGTCCTCTGCGGTTTTTCTTGTCGCCCACTCCATACTTGTTTCCAACATCCTCAGCCATGCGAAAACAGTCGGCACCCTTCACGTTGTTCACGACAATGAAGACGGTCTGAACACCGCATTCAGTCTGCAACTTGCGAAGATACGAATCAGCTGAATCACGTTCGGCTGCCGACATAAGTCCGTCAGGGTCACACACATAGCGATTGCGGTCTTGCAAATGAACCATCTGAATGTTGTCAGCCGACCATACTGTGGCGTATGCCTGCGCAAAGCTAAACAAAAGCATAGCACACAAGGCTATCCATTTAGCACTACCCTCACACAATATTCTTGCATGCCATTGGCAAACGTTGTCTTTTCTCATGCAGTTTACTTAATAACCAAAGCCTTGACAATGCGCACGTCTTCTATAGGGCGGTCATTGTCATCAGTCTTTACAGCCTGAATATTACCAACCACATCCAAGCCTTTTACCACCTCACCGAAGACAGTATATTGGCCATCAAGCCAAGGAGTTCCTCCATGCGACCAATAATAATCACGCATTTCCTGTGAGAACTTTACAGCTCCGTTTGTAATTGAGTCAACCCTCGCTTGGAATTTAGCCATAGCCTTGGGGCCGTAAGGGAAGCCCCAAACTATGTAAAACTGCGAAGCCGACGACTCTCGGTTTGGATTTTCAACATCAGACTCACGGGCTGCAGCCAAGGCTCCACGCTTATGAAAATATTTCGGGAAATCAATCTCTGCGGGTATTCGATAGCCAAGGGCATAGTCGCCCACTTCTGCCCCTGGCTTCGCGTGGCGAGTCGTGGAATCGCCCGTCTGAATCATGAAGTCGGCAATGACCCGATGCCAAAGATTTCCGCCATAATAGCCACTGTGCACAAGCCTTAGAAAATTGTCCCTGTGCCGGGGCGTATCATTGTAAAGCTCAACGACAATGTCACCCATGCTCGTCTGCAAAAGCACTTGATGGCGCACGGCTGAAGAATCGGTCTTTACGACAAGAGAGTCAACCTGCGCCACGGCAGAAAGCTGAAGGCAAAGCATGGCAATAAAGAGCAAGGCTTTTCTCATAATGGACATTTCTTTTTGGTTGTAAAAGTACAAAATAAGAATTTATTTTCGTCCAAACTTCCGTAAAAATATCATTTTTTAGATTATTAAAACATTGTAAAGGTAATTTATTTTGCAGAATTAGATAAAAAGACTAATTTTGCAAGAAATAATAAAAATAAAAGATGAACAAGAAAATTCTCATCCCCCTCCTTATCGTGATTGTGCTCCTGATTGGCGGCGCAGCTTACCTGTACATAAGCCTTGACAAGCAGAAGCAGAAAAACAAGGAAATGGAGCAACTGGCGGCTCTCGACAAGAAAGAGATGGAAAACGAATACCAGCAATTCGCCAACCAATACAGCGAGATGAAGACGCAGATAAACAACGACTCCATCGTTGCCCAGCTCACGCAAGAGCAAGAGAAGACCCAACGCCTGTTGGCCGAGCTGCGGCAGACAAAAAGCTCAGACGCTCGAGAGATAGCGCGCTTGAAGAAGGAGCTTGCCACGGTAAGAGCCGTATTGAGGAGCTATGTGCTGGAAATAGACTCGCTGAACAGGCTCAACCAAAACCTCACAGCCGAAAACACACGCATCAAGGGCCAATACGCCGAGGCAAACAAGCAGATAGAAGGCCTGAACACGGAAAAGGCCACGCTCTCGGAGAAAGTTGCCATAGCAGCCCAGCTCGACGCTACAAGCATCAATATGACAGCTCTCAACAAGAAAGGCAAGAGCACCAACAAGCTGAAGAAAGCCAAGTCTTTCCAAGTGAACTTCAGTCTCGCTCGCAACGTCACGGCGGCAAGCGGCATGAAGACCATCTACGTGCGCGTGACCACCCCAACAGGAGCCCTGCTGGGCAATGCCGGCAGCTTCAGCTATGAGAACCGCACGCTGCAATGCTCCATGAAGCGCTCTATAGAATACACAGGCAAAGAAACCCCAGTCAGCCTTTTCTGCGAAATTGACCAAGCTCTGCAAGGAGGCACTTTCTGCGTCAGCATCTTCGCCGACGGCAACATGATCGGAAGCAGGAGCTTCTCTTTTGAATAGACCGGGAAAAGAGCAAAACAGAAGATAGATGAGGAAGGTCGCATTAGCAATATTGTTTTTCGGCTGCTTGACCTGTGCACACGCACAACGAGTGCTGACGCTTGACAGTTGCCGCGCTTTAGCACTGCGCAACAACAAGCAGCTACGAGTGTCAAAGCTCAACAAGGAGATGGCGGAGAACACTCGCAAATCCGTCTGGACGCAATATCTGCCGAAGGTGGATGCCGTTGTCGGCTACGAATACTTCAGCCGCGAAATAAACCTGCTGAGCAAAAGCCAGAAGAACGCCCTCAACAACATTGGCACCACCAGCGTGCAGCAAGTGGGCGGCGACTTGAGCAACGGCATCAGCAACCAGCTCGCGGTGATGGTGCAACAGGGCACCATCACCGCAGCCCAGGCCCAACAGATAGGTGGCCTCATGACCCAGTTTTCCAACGGTCCGATAGCGCAATACGCCGCAGGATTGGGAAACGCCATCGGCAAGAAAATTGTAGACGCGCTGCACACCGACACCCACAACATGTTCGGCGGCTCCATATTCGTGCGCCAGCCCCTCTACATGGGAGGAGCCATAACAGCTGCCAACCGCATGGCAGACATCACAAGCGACATGGCCGACGACAACATAAGCCTGAAAAACCAGTTGACACTCTACAACATTGACCAGACCTACTGGACTGTGGTGTCGCTGAAGCAGAAGCAAAAGCTCGCCTACAGCTTCCGCGCCCTGGTGAAGAAGCTCGACGACGATGTGGCGAAGATGATAAAGCAGGGGGTCGCCACACGAGCCGACGGGCTGAAGGTGGACGTGCGCGTGAACGAGGCAGACATGCAAATCACGCAAGTAGACGACGGGCTCGTGCTCGCGAAGATGTTGCTTTGCCAGCTCTGCGGATTGCCAATGGACGAAGATATCACGCTTGCCGACGAAGGCAGACAGGGCATAGACACATCGGCGGCATCGGCAGCCGAGACCTACAACGCCGACAAAGACTTCAGCACACGCCCCGAGGTGCGGTTGCTGCAAGGCTCCGTCAGCCTCAGTGAGCAAAACACCAAGCTCGTAAGGGCTGCCTACCTGCCACACCTCGCCCTGACTGGCGGCTACTCCATCACCAACCCCAACGTCTTCAACGGCTTCCAGCGCAACTTCTCCGGCGTGTGGAACGTGGGAGTGATGCTGCAAGTACCTGTATGGAACTGGTTTGAAGGAGTATACAAGATCCGCGCCTCAAAGGCAGCTGCCAGCATGGCGCGCATGGAGCTTGCCGATGCCCAAGAGAAAATAAGCCTGCAGGTGACGCAGAGCCGCTTCAAGCTCAAGGAAGCTCGCAAGAAGCTCGCTATGGCAGAGCAAAACATAGCAAGCGCAGAGGAAAACCTCAGGTGCGCCCAAGTAGGCTTCAAGGAGGGCGTAATGGGAACCACCGATGTCATGGCGGCGCAAACCGCATGGCAACAGGCTCAAAGCCAGAAGATTGACGCACAGGTAGACGTGAAACTCGCCCAGGTGAACCTCGAAAAGGCCCTCGGCATACTGCAATGAGGGTGAGGCGAAAACAATTACTATAAAACAAACCAATATGTCCACAAAAAGTCAACATCAAAACATACTCCTTGCCGTACTTGGCTTCAGCATCGCCGTGGCTATCGTGGCTCTGATAGGCTTCTTCACGCTCGGCAAGACCGACGAGATAATACAAGGCGAGATTGAGGCCACTGAATACAGGGTCAGCTGCAAGCTACCGGCGCGCATCGTAGACATACGCGTTATGGAGGGCGACTACGTTCGCAAGGGCGACACCCTCGCCATACTCGAGATACCGGAGATGACCGCGCAGGAGCAGGTGGCGAAGGCAACCCAAGAAGCCACCGAGGCCATAAGCAGAATGACGGAGGAGGGCTCGCGCAAGGAAGCCATACAGAGCGCACAACAGCTGTGGGAGCAGGCAAAAGCAGCGTCTGACGTGGCGCAGAAGACATACAACCGCATGCAAAACCTTTACGACGAAGGCGTGATAAGCGAACAAAAGCGAGACGAAGCCCTTGCCACGTGGAAGGTGGCGAAAGCTCACGAGAAATCTATGAAAAGCCAGTATGACCTTGCCAGGAACGGCGCGCGCAAGCAGCAAAAGGTGGCAGCGCAGAAAAACGCCGATGCAGCAAAGAGCGCGGTAGACGTGGTGAAATCGGTGCTAAGGGAGACCGTACAGGTGGCGGCAGTAGACGGCGAGGTGGCCGACATCTACCCCAAGGTGGGCGAACTCGTGGGCATGGGGTCGCCCATAATGAGCATCAGCGTCATGAGCGACATGTGGGGCACTTTCAACGTGCGCGAAGACCAGCTCAACGGGCTGAAAGTGGGCGACACCTTCACAGCATTCTCTCCTGCATTCAACAAAAACATAAAGCTGAAAGTCTACGATATTAAAGACGAGGGGTCATACGCCGTGTGGAAAGCCACCAAGACCAACGGCCAGTACGACCTGAAGACCTTTGAAGTAAAAGCACGCCCCCTGACCAAGATTGACGGGCTACGCCCAGGTATGTCATTGGTAGTAAAGAAAACAGAGTAGAACCTTGAGCCTTACTGACACCATAAGACGAGTTTACCGCATCTTCCTGCGCGAGCTGTACATCATATGGCGCAACCCCATCTACGGGTTCTGCGCCGTGGTGTCCCCCATTGTCGTGACAGTCTTCTTTACCACCCTTATGAACGGCGGCGAGCCTATGGATATGCCCGTGGGCGTGGTCGACCAGGACAACACCCACGTCACCCGAGCCATGATTCGCCAGCTCGACGCTTTCCAGACAACCCACGTCGTGGGCCACTACGCCAACATGAACGATGCCCGCGAAGCCGTGCAGCGCAACAAGATCTACGCCTTCCTCCTAATACCGAAAGGCACCACCGACAAGCTGCTCAATTCCGAGCAGCCCAAGATTTCCTTCTACTACAGCAACGTCACCCTCGTGGCAGGCTCGTTGCTCTTCCGCGACTTGAAGACCGTAGCGTCGCTCGGCTCGGCGTCAGTAGGCTCGGCAAAGCTCTCAGCCATAGGCAAGACAAGCCGCGAGATACGCACATTCCTGCAACCCATAGCCATCGACCTGCACATGGTGGGCAACCCGTGGTCAAACTACAACGTCTACCTCAGCACGGCTATGGTGCCAGGCGTGCTGATGATATTCATCTTCCTCCTCACGCCCTACTCCATCGGCACAGAGCTCAAGTTCCACCGCTCGCGCCAGTGGATGAAAATGGCGGGAGGCAACATCTACGTTGCCGTGGCAGGCAAGACACTGCCCCTGACCATCATCTTCACGCTCATGATGTGGTGCTTCGAGTTCTACATCTTCTACGGACTCCGGTTCCCCCACCCCGGCGGCATCGTGCCCATCCTGCTGCTCGGCTTCCTCTCCGTCATAGCCAGCCAGGGATTCGGCATCTTCGCCTTCGGGCTCATGCCCTCCCTGCGCATGTCCATGTCCATCTGCTCGCTGTGGTCCGTGGTCAGCTTCTCGGCATGCGGAGCCACCTACCCCGTCTTCGCTATGGACACGATGATACAGTCGATGGCACAGCTCTTCCCCCTTCGCCACTACTACATGATCTACCAGATATGCATCTTCAACGGCTACCCCCTCACCTATGCCTGGTTCAACATAATGGCAATGCTCCTGTTCGCCTGCCTGCCATTCCTCACCATACGCAACATCAAGAAGGCAATGCTGAAATACGTCTACATACCATAAAAAGACCATGAAAAAAAACGGCTTGATATACAGGATAAAAGAAGGCATCCGCGACACCTGCTACATCATGGTGGAGGAGATGAAGAACGAGTTCCGCGACGAGGGGCTGCTCATCTTCTGCGTGCTCGTACCCCTGTTCTATCCCCTGCTCTACTCATGGATCTACAACAACGAGGTGGTGCGCGACGTGCCAGTAGCCATCGTGGACATGTCCCACTCCCACGCCTCGCGCCAGTTCATACGCATGTTCGACGGCAGCCCCGACACGCGCGCCGCCTACCACTGCGCCTCGCTTGACGAAGCCCGAGCCCTGACAGGCAAGCAGCAGGTGCACGGCACCCTGTTCTTCCCAGCCGACTTCGAGAAGCGCCTCCGCCGCGGCGAGCAGGCAACCGTCAGCGTCTACTGCGACATGAGCCTCATGCTCACCTATAAGGCAATATACCAGAGCGCGCAAGCCGTGGCATCGAAAATGAATGCCGAAATACAGGTAGCCCAGAGCACCGGCTTCACCAAGCGCGACAACGAGATTACAACCCAGCCGCTCGACTTCGACGAGATGCCCATCTTCAACACCACCACCGGCTATGGCAACGCCATTCTGCCCGGCGTGCTGATTCTCATCCTCCAGCAGACCCTCCTGCTCGGCATAGGGCTCTCGGCAGGCACGGCGCGGGAGAATAACCGCTTCCGGAACCTCGTGCCCATATCCAAGCACTACAACGGCATCTTCCGCATAGTGTTCGGCAAGACAGCAGCCTACTTCACGCTCTACATGGTCATGGCAACCTACATCACCCTCTGCGTGCCGCGCATGTTCGGATTCGTGTCCCTGGTCACCGCCCGTACGCTCATCGGGCTCATGGTGCCCTACCTGCTTGCCTGCATCTTCTTCGGGCTCACGCTCTCCTGCCTCGTACGCTACCGCGAAAACGTCATGCTGCTCGTCGTCTTCACCTCCGTGCCGCTGCTCTTCATGACCGGCATCAGCTGGCCGCAGAGCGACATGCCGTGGTTCTGGCAGAGCGTGTCGTGCCTCTTTCCCTCCACATTCGGCATACGCGGCTTCCTGCGCATCAACTCTATGGGAGCCACCCTGCAAGACATACGCGTGGAGTACCAGGCGCTGTGGATACAGGCGCTATGCTATTTCTTCACGGCATGCCTCGTCTACCGCTACCAGATTCTCCTGTCCCACAAGCGCGCTTTCGTCAGGCTGGCGCAGATGAGGAAAAACACGGTTGCCGCCAAAACAAAACTTGAAAACAAAGAAGTCAAAGAACGCTGAAAAACACTCGAAAAAAGGCTATCTCTCACAACCCACGGCAAAAGTAAGAAAAATTTCCCGTAAGCCAATGGACTTTGGGGGTAGTGGACATACAAGTTTTAGAAATAGGCTTATAACTCATTAATATGCAGCTATTTATCTTTTTAAGCATTATTACTCATCAATACTCTGATGATGTTTTTCTTCCCCCTACGGTTACGCTGAGAAGGCTTGCGTGGTGGCTGTTGCGAGACTTGCCGCAAGGCTTTAACAACTCGCCTTGGCGGTTGCGGGGCAAGACCATACGGGCAGGGGGAGACTCGTGCGAAAAAAGACAGTACACCTCCAAAAATCTCAAAATCTCAAATCTCATTAAGGTCTATGAGACTTGGGATTTTTTATTCACGAACCTTATTAATGTATAATAATTAATAAGGTTTCTATCCTCCGTGAATGTGTGAAGGTGCTTAATGAGATAATGAGATTTTTTTGTATAGAGGGGGTGTGCAAAATCCATTGCTTTTTCGGATTTTTTTCTTACCTTTGCAAGTGATGAAACACACGCTCTACAAGGCATTCGTGATGGCTCTGGCAACGCTGCTCATGGCGGCTTGCACGGGGTGCCCTGTGGCAGAGGTTGACAGGCTCAACGAGCTGTCATACCGCTACCACTACCGCAACCTCGACTCCACTCGCCACTACGCCCTCGCCGCCCTCGCCCTTGCCGGAAGCTACGACGGCGGCAGAGCCGAGGCGGTGAACAACCTCGCCTTCGTAGACATCGCACGCATGCGCTACGCCGATGCCTCGCGGCGCCTCGACAGCCTCGGGAGCATCACCGGCAACGAGATAGAGCTGCTCGTGGGCGACGTACAGATGATGCGCCTTTGCCAAAGGCAGAGCCAGAACAAGAGCTTCTACGAGTACAATGAGCGCGCACGCACACGCATACGACGCATCGCCGGCGAGCGGTTCGCCCTCAACAGCCACGAGACGGCGCGCTTCGAATATGCCGAGAGCGAATACCGCCTCGTGGCTTCGGCTTACTACTATTACCTCGGGCTGACAAGGCAGTCGGTGAGCATGATACACGGCATCGACCCCAATGGTGCCATACGCCGCGACACGGCGCAACTGCTGGGCTACTGGTACAACATCGGCTCGGGCGGCATCATACAGGGCAAGACGCAGCGGCAGACAGCGCGGGAGGAGTTTGACTACCTCGTGGGCTGCTACGCCCTCGCACGGCAGGGCGGCTACCCCTATTGGGAGGCGCAGGCTTTGCAGGCTCTGAGCGAGCACCTGCAGGAGCCCAGGCATAGGCAATGGATGATAAGCGACAACTATCCCTCGATACTCTACGTCAACACTGACGGCATGCCCGACTCGCTGCTTGCAGGCAACCTCGCACAGCGCAGCCACGACATGTTCGCACGCTACGGCGACGTCTACCAGACAGCAGGCTCGCTGCGAACACTCGCCGAGTGCTACTGGCACATCGCCGACTACGGCTCTGCCCTCGCCTGCCTCAAAAAAGCGTTGGGCGACAAGCGGTTCGTAGACCAGGCTCCCGACCTCGTGGCTTCCATAAGAGAGCAGCTCTGCCTGGTCTACTCGGCTGTGGACGACAAGCCCAACAGCGACCGCAACCGCAACATCTACCTCGACCTGCAGGAGAAGACGCGCCAAGACCGACAGCTGGAGGCGCGCGCAGCGCAGCTCGACCGCTCGTCCATGCTGCTCAACCTGATGATAGGCGTGGTGGTGCTGGCAATAGTGGCGGTAATGTCGCTGCTCATGGTCTTCGCACGCATGAGGCGGCGCAGCGACGAGAGCTTCTCCATGAAGAAGCTGCTCGAACCCTTGCGCCAGTGGCAGAAGCAAGGCGAGAAAGAAAACAGTGCCCGCCAGGAGCACATGGAGGAAATAGGAGAGGAAACCGAGGTGGCGCGACTGCACTTGCAGCAGAACCGCCGCCGCAACCTCGAGCAGAGGGCGAAGGTGCAGCTCGTGAACAGCGTGCTGCCACTCATAGACCGCATGGTGAACGAGGTGGGAAGGCTCGAAAGAGGCATGGGATCGCCCGACTACATATCCGCCCTGACCGACAACATAAACCAAAACAACAACGTGCTCACGCAGTGGATACAGATGCGACAGGGCGAGGTGAGCCTCCACATAGAAAACTTTCCCCTGCAGCAGCTGTTCGACATCCTGGCTCACGGCAGCATGAGCTTCAAGCTAAAGGGCATCAGCCTCACGGTGAAGCCTACCGACACCGTGGTGAAGGCTGACCGCGTGCTTACCCTGTTCATGCTCAACACCATAGCCGACAACGCACGCAAGTTCACGCCCGAAGGCGGGCAGGTGACCATAGAGGCGAAAGAGGTGGCTTCCCCACTCCCAACTCCGAACTCACAACTCCTAACTCCTAACTCACCACTCCCAACTCCCAGCCCCTACGTAGAGATAAGCATCTCCGACAATGGCAAGGGCATGGACGAAGCCACACTCGCACACATCTTCGACCGCACCTACACGGGCGGCCACGGCTTCGGGCTGAAAAACTGCAACGGCATAATAGAGAAATACAAAAAGCTGAGCCGCCTGTTCAGCGTCTGCGCCATAGGGGCAAAGAGCAAGGTGGGCACAGGCACACGCATCTTCTTCCGTCTGCCCACAGGCAAGCTGAGAACCATCTTAGCTGTAATAGCCGTCAGCCTGGCATCGCTGTTGCCCTCCCCTGCCAAGGCATCGCTGCCGGCAGAAGTGTTGGAGGCCGACTATGACGCGGCAGACATGTGGGGCTACGTGGGGGCAGGCACACGCATCGACAACCGCAAGGCAGCGCAGTTTGCCGACAGCGCATACCTGAGCAACGTCATGGGGCATTACGAGCGCACGGTGCAATATGCCGACAGCTGCCTGCGCTACATCTCACGCACCGACACCGCCACCCTGCTCGACATAAGCAACGAGACAGCCGTAGCCGCCCTCGCCCTGCATCGCTGGAACCTCTACCACGCAAGCAACCGCTTCTACACCCACCTTTTCCGCGAGGCAAGCGCCGACAGCTCGCTGCCGCAATACGTGAGGGCAATGCAGCGCAACAACTCCAACAAGACCGTAGCTGTGGTGCTACTCGTGATACTCCTGCTGGTGGTCTTCCCAGCCTACTACTTCCTCTACTACCGCCACAAGCTCAACTACAAATTCTGCGTAGAGCGCATACGGCGCATGAACGACCTGCTGTTCTCCGACATCAGCGACAGCCGCAAGCTCGAAGGCATAAGGCAGATGAAGGACTTCCACAAGTTCAACCTTTCGCCCGAACAGCGCCAGAGCCTCAACGCCGTGGTGGGCAGGATAGAAAAAGCCCTTGCCGAATCCATAGCCAACCGCTCCGAGCAGGAAACGCAGGTAGAGCTTGCAACCGACGAGCTCAACCGGCTGCGCCTGGACAGCGACAAGCTCTACATATCAAACAGCGTGCTCGACAACTGCCTGTCCACCCTGAAACACGAAACAATGTATTACCCCTCGCGCATACGCCAGCTCATAAACACGGGCGGCGACCTGCAGGCGCTGAAAGAGGTGGTGGACTACTACCATAACCTCTACTCCATACTCGCCGAGCAAGCCACGCGGCAGGTGTCGCCACAGCGCATCGATGCCGAGACGGTGGGCTACATGCTGGAGATACTGAGAAAACGCAACGGCGGCGAGGCTATAAGCATAGCCACGAGGCAAGGCGGAGCCGACGCAGGCAGCACACCTTCCATAGGCTACGCCCCCGACGCACGCTACACCCTCGTGGAGGCAGGCTTGGGGCAGCTGAAGCTCACGCCTCGGCAGCTGACCGACCTCTTTATGCCCTCCACCGTGGACGTGAACTTCCTGCTCTGCCGCCAGATAGTGCGAGAGATGGGCGAGGCAACCAACCTGCGGGCGTGCGGCATATCGGCACGCATGGCTGCCGACGGCTCAACCATCGTCGACATACTCATGCCCCAGCGATACGCTATGGCAATAAATCCTTCAATCAATACTCAATAAAAAACTTCACTCATCACTTATGAAAGACTTTAATATCATAATCGTAGAAGACGTGCCCCTGGAGCTGCGCGGCACCGAAGGCATCATACGCTCTGACATACCCGAGGCTCACATCATAGGCACCGCCACCAACGAAGCGGAATATTGGCGGCTCATGAAAGATGAAAAAACCGACCTGGTGCTGCTCGACCTCGGGCTGGGCGGCTCAACCACCGTCGGCGTGGAGATTTGCCGCCAGACAAAGCAGCACTTCTCACAGGTGAAGGTACTCATCTTCACCGGCGAGATACTCAACGAGAAGCTTTGGATGGACGCGCTCGACGCAGGATGCGACGGCATCATCTTGAAAAGCGGCGAACTGCTCACCAGAGGCGACGTGGCAAGCGTCATGGACGGCAAGCGGTTGGTCTTCAACGAGCCTATACTCGAAAAAATAGTAGACAGGTTCAAGCGCAGCGTCAACAACGAGATAATGAGGCAGGAAGCTCTCATCAACTACGACATCGACGAATATGACGAGCGGTTCCTGCGCCACCTCGCCCTCGGCTACACCAAGGAGCAGATAGCCGCACTGAGAGGCATGCCCTTCGGCGTGAAAAGCCTCGAAAAAAGGCAGAACGAGCTCGTGCAGAAGCTTTTCCCAAACGGCAACGGCGGTATCGGCATCAATGCCACACGCCTCGTGGTGAGAGCACTGGAGCTGCGCATCCTCGACATCAACAACCTCAGGCCTGACGACGAATAGCCCCCTCGCCACCAAGTAAGCTTTCAGTGGCCATACTGCCCTCACAACGAATTTATCCAACGCGTTGATTCGTTTATCTACGAACTTTTTACATGAACATGCCAAACGACAAGCATAATAACAAACCAGCCAGAGACACCCTCCACTCTCCACACCACGCACCCTTCTCTCCCCTCGCCGCCATCGTCGTCTCCCTCGTCATAGCCCAGCTCATAGTAGTGCTGGGCTCGTGGGTGTGGTCGGCTGCAATGCCTGAGTCAAGCGTAAGGTCGCTTCTCTCCTCCGACGGCATACGGTGGCTTTTCGGTACCTTCGTCGCCAACCTGTCAAGCTCACTTCTCGCCTGGATAATGCTTTTGGACATTGCCGCAGGCATGGCAGTGGGTAGCGGCATGTGGCGCAGCCTGAGGATGTGGCTCTGCCCAGGAAAGAAAGGCGGCAAAAGCCTCTACCCGCAGCAACGCTCGGCGTTGGGCGCGGCTCTGGCACTGCTTGCCATCGAGATAGCCGTGGTGCTGCTCCTCACCATGCCCCGCCACGCAGTGCTGCTGAGGGCCACAGGTGCGCTGTTTCCAAGCAGCTTCTCGGTGAGCATAGTCCCCATCGTGGCTTTCATGGTCGCAAGCGCGTCAATACTGTATGGATTGTTCAGCGGCTCGCTCCACAACTACAGCGACGTGGTGGGCTGCGCCTGCCACGGTGGCTCAAGACTGAAGACATTGCTCATAGTGTATGCACTCGCTATGGAATTATGGTGCTCGGTGGCTTATGTTCTCAACTGAATTGTATTGTTCAATATCTTCAGTTATCCACTGAACGCAAAAATGCGCTCTCAGCCGCAAGTTTCTTGCCTTAACATTTTGCCGTATGGAAAAAATATAGTAATTTTACACCTTGAAAAGAGGGCAAACGCTCTTAAAACGCAAGAAAATGCCCTTAAATCGAATTTTAAACAAAGTCAACGATACTAATGGATGAGAATAGGACTATCGACCAGGATAGGATTATGAAAATCAACATCGAGGAGGAGATGAAGACCTCATACATCGACTACAGCATGTCGGTGATAGTGGCGCGTGCCCTCCCTGATGTCCGCGACGGCTTCAAGCCCGTGCATCGCCGAATACTCTATGGAATGCTCGGGCTGGGCAACACCAGTGATAAACCTTACAAGAAATGCGCTCGCGTAGTGGGTGAAGTGCTTGGTAAGTACCACCCACATGGAGACAGCTCTGTCTACGGAGCCCTCGTGCGCATGGGGCAAGACTGGAATATGCGCTACAAGCTCGTAGACGGGCAAGGCAACTTCGGAAGCGTGGACGGCGACTCTCCTGCCGCCATGCGTTATACTGAGTGCCGCCTCTCGAAGATGGGCGAGCATATCATGGACGACATAGACAAGGACACCGTCGACATGACAAACAACTTCGACGACACGCTGAAGGAGCCTTCCGTGATGCCGACGAAGATACCAAACCTGCTCGTAAACGGCGGCAACGGCATTGCCGTGGGAATGGCCACCAACATGCCTACTCACAACCTGCGCGAGGTCATAGACGGATGCTGCGCCTACATCGACAATCCCGACATAGACATCGACAGGCTGATGAAGTACATCCCCGCGCCCGACTTCCCCACAGGAGCCTACATCTACGGGCTTAAAGGCGTGAAGGAAGCCTACGAGACAGGGCGAGGCCGAATCGTAATGCGAGCAAAAGCAGAGATTGAAAGCGGAGACAGCCACGACAAAATAGTGGTGACCGAGATACCATACGGCGTAAACAAGCAGCAACTCATAGAATATATCGCCGACCTCGTGAAGGAAGGCAAGCTCGAAGGCATAAGCAACGTCAACGACGAGACCGGCAGGCAGGGCATGCGCATCGTGGTAGACGTGAAAAAGGATGCCAACGCAAAGGTCATACTGAACAAACTGTTCAAAATGACAGCCTTGCAGAGCAGCTTCTCAGTAAACTGCATAGCGTTGGTGCCAAACAAACACGACCATTCGCAGCTCCGCCCGAAACTCCTTACGCTGAAAGAGTGCATCGGCTATTTCATCGAGCATCGTCACGAAGTGACCATACGCCGCACACAGTTCGACCTGAAGAAGGCAAGGGAGCGCGCACACATCCTCGAAGGACTCATCATCGCGTGCAACAATATCGACGAGGTGGTGCACATCATCCGCGCCAGCAAAACCCCGTCAGACGCACAGCGCAACCTCGAAAAGCGATTCGAGCTAGACGAAGTGCAATCGAAAGCCATCGTGGACATGCGCCTCTCACAGCTCACGGGCCTGCGCATGGATCAGCTCCATCAAGAGTTTGAGGAGTTGGAGAAGCAGATTGACTACCTACAGAAGATACTCGATGACCCTGAGCTTTGCAAGAAGGTGATGAAAGACGACCTCATTGAGGTAAAAGAGAAGTATGGCAACGACCGCCGTACTCAAATCATCCCCGACGAGCACGAGTTCAATGCCGAAGACTTCTATCCAAACGACCCTGTGGTCATCACCGTGAGCCATCTAGGCTACATCAAGCGCACACCGCTCAACCAGTTCCGTGAGCAGGCTCGCGGAGGCGTGGGCTCAAAAGGCGCGCACACGCGTGAGAAAGACTTCACCGAGAACATATACCCTGCCACCATGCACCAGACGATGCTCATCTTTACAAGGCTCGGCAAGTGCTACTGGCTGCATTGCTATGACATACCCGAAGGCGACAAGAACTCAAAGGGGCGTGCAATACAGAACCTTATAAACCTCGACCCGGACGACTCCGTGAACGCATTCCTGCGCCTGCGCGGCGGCGGGCTTGCCAACGAAGAATTCACCAACAGCCACTACGTGGTGTTTGCCACCAAGAACGGCACCGTGAAGAAGACCTGCCTCAAGGAATACTCACGTCCGCGCGCCAATGGCGTGAAAGCTCTCAACATAGCCGAGGGCGACGAAGTAGTAGATGTCCGCCTCACTAACGGTAAGAACGAACTTATACTTGCCGACCGCAATGGCAGGGCTGTCAGGTTCGACGAGTCTGCCGTGAGAGAGATGGGGCGCTCGGCAACCGGCGTAAGGGGTATGATGCTCGATGGCGACGACGATGCCGTGGTGGGCATGATTGTAGTAAACGACGCTGCCTACGAGACGGCTATGGTAGTGAGCGAAAACGGCTATGGCAAACGCTCGGCTATCGACGACTACCGCAAGACCAATCGCGGAGGCAAGGGCGTGAAGACTATGGCAATTACCGACAAGACAAGTAGACTTGTGGCTATAAAGAACGTCACCGACGAGAACGACCTCATGATTATCAACAAGAGCGGAATAGTCATACGCATGGCAGTTGCCGACGTTAGAGTCATGGGACGCGCCACACAGGGCGTAAGGCTTATCAACCTCGCCAAGAAGAATGATGTCATTGCCAGCGTATGCAAGGTGATGAGTTCTGAGCTTGAAGCAACTGTAGAGGAAGAAAGCCGCAAGAAGTGGAATGAAAGCAACCAACAGTTTGCAGAATCCACCAACAGCCCCGCCGAAGACTCTGAGCCCAAGACCAACACGCCATCCGCAGACAGCTCTAACGCAGACGATTCAGCTGCCGGCAACATCGTTTCTGGCAATGCGGATAACAATGACAACGCACAACAATAAGCATCAAACCATTTAAAACAAATAGCTTATGAAAAAGTTAATGATTGCAGCATTGATGATGCTTGGCACATCAGCTGCTTTTGCAGGCGACAGCGAGCCTCTTAAGGCCATCCTGAACACTAAGACATACTCTGAGGCAAACCAGTTGCTTCAGTCTAATCTTGGCCAGCTTGCCGACGCATCGGAAAAAGCAAAGGCTTACGAGCATGTAACAAAGCTCGCCCTGAAGACTTTTGACGAACAAAACGCCATCCAAAACCAGAACATTCAAGCGCAGATTACCAAGACGGCCGTCCAGCAACTTGACACCCTCGCTTTCTACGATGCTGCCTACAACGCTGTTTTCAACGGCATGGAGTGCTTGAAGTATGACGCTCAGCCCAACGACAAGGGAAAGGTCAAACCCAAATACACGGCAACCCTTGCCCCGCTGATTGCCAACGCACGCCTTACACTCGTCAATGCCGGCAACTATTATGCCCAGAAGAATGACCAAGACGGCGTATTGAAATATTGGGGCACATTCCTTGACACCGACAACGAGCCTATATTCTCTGCCGGCAAAGAAAACGAAAAGCCATATTTAGGCCAGGTGGCTTATTATGCTGCTGCTTACGCAAACCAAGCAAAGCAATATGACAGGGCCGAGAAGTATGCAGACATAGCAATGGGGGACGAATCCTTACGCTCACAAGCTGAGACACTGAAATATACCATGGCTCAGATGAACCTCAAGTCGCATGCAGACTCCCTCGCATTCGCCAAGAAGATGGAGGCAACTTATGCTCAAGAGCCTAGCAACGAGGTTGTATTCGGCATCATATGCAACATGTACAGTGGCATGGGCATGACCGCAGAGCTGACAGCCGCTATTGACAAGGCCATTGCAGCCAACCCAAAGAACTTTACGGCATGGGCCACGAAAGGTCAGACACTTGTGAACGAAATGTCAAAGAGCCAGCAACCGAATTGGGACGAACCTATCAACTGCTTCAAAAAGGCATTGGAAATTAGGCCAGAGAACACGGTCGTCTTGACATTCCTGGGATTCTCGCTCAATGCCAAGGCTGCAAACGTCAACGGAAACGCCGAACAGCAGAAGGCTATCTACCAAGAATCGATGAACTATCTGGAGAAAGCAAAAGAGCTTGATCCCAACCGCACGATGAGCAACTGGGCTTATCCTCTTTACCAATGCTACTACACTCTCAAGCCAGACGCACCAGAGACTAAGGAGCTTGAATCAATGCTGAAGAAATAATGCATTAGGATTGAGGCATAAACAACATTGTTGCTGAATAAACTAACTCTTTATAAAGGGCGGCCTTTGTGGCTGCCCTTTTTATGTAAAAAAACCAGCCTTTCTTTCTTTATTCTCGCAAATAAGCACTACTTTTGCAATATTTTAAAATTGATCCGATTAAATGCTATCGTTTACTATTGCACTTTTTGCCCTCATTGCAGGCTACATTGTCTACGGTCGCCTTGTAGAGCGCATTTTCAAATCAGATGACCGTCCAACGCCAGCTGTGGCCAATGCCGACGGCGTAGACTACATAGTAATGCCTACATGGAAGGTTTTCATGATTCAATTTCTCAACATTGCAGGAACAGGGCCTATCTTCGGAGCTATCATGGGAGCATGGTATGGACCGGTGTCTTATTTCTGGATTGTCTTCGGATGCATCTTTGCCGGAGCCGTACACGACTACTTATCCGGTATGCTTAGTGTACGTAGCAATGGTGCCAACCTGCCCGAGCTTATCGGTGCCTATCTCGGCTCCAACACCAAGAAAGTCATGCTTGCCTTCTCCGTCTTCCTCCTCATGATGGTCGGCGTGGTGTTCGTCTATAGTCCAGCCCTCGTACTGAAAGATTTTGGTTGGACAACCATTGGCTGGGTTTGTATCATATTCTCCTATTATGTCATCGCCACACTCTTGCCAATCGATAAGATTATCGGCAAACTCTACCCTATCTTTGCCTTTGCCATGCTGTTTATGGCAGTTGCCTTGCTGGTCTGCCTCTATGTTAAGATGCCGGCTTTGCCAGAAGTATGGAGCGACCTTGGCAAGAGCAACCTCAACAATCCTCAGTCGTTGCTTGGCACCACTTCTTACATTTCACAGAATCCGTTATTCCCATGCCTTTTCCTCACCATTGCATGCGGGGCAATCAGCGGATTTCATGCCACCCAAAGCCCCCTTATGGCTCGTTGTCTCAGCAGTGAGAAAGTAGGCCGCCCTGTGTTCTATGGATCTATGATTACAGAAGGCATCGTCGCTCTCATTTGGGCAACAATTTCGATATACTTCTTCTATTATGGCGGATGGCGGCAAGTGGTTGATGCCAATACTATAAACGCATTCCTCGCGCAGTCAGATGGCGGCAAATCACTCGTCCAGTTCTTTACAGCACCCAATGTCGTAGAGCAGACATGCACAGGTTGGCTTGGACTGTTTGGCGGCATCCTTGCCGTATTCGGCGTTGTCGCAGCCCCAATAACAAGTGGCGATACGGCATTCCGCAGTGCCCGTCTCATCATTGCCGATGCATTGCACGTAAACCAAACGAATATACACAAGCGCCTGCTCATTGCCATACCAATGTTTGCCGTGGCCATTGCCTTGCTTGTATGGCAAATGGAAAATCCCAATGGCTTCAACACCATCTGGCAGTGGTTCGGATGGGCAAACCAGACGTTGGCAGTGTTTACGCTGTGGACCATCACCGTATATCTCGTACAACAAAAAAAGCAATTCATAATAACGCTTGTGCCAGCATTATTCATGACAGTTGTCTGCTCCACATTCTTGTTGGTATCGCCTACGGCATTCCACTTGGACACGACTATAAGCTATATAGGCTCAGTGGTTGCGCTTGTCATAGCTTGCGTATGGTTCTTTGCCTGGTATCGTAAGCAATTCAATGCTCAAAAACAGCATATGAAAGGCAAAACACATAAACTCTAAGAAAAACATAAACCTCAAATTTTAAAGTAAAATGAAAAAGGTTATCATGCTATTCGCTGCGCTGTTGCTGACCATATCGGCAAGCGCACAGTTTGAAGAAGGTAAAAAATATGCAAGTGCCTCCCTCTCTGGCTTCAACCTGAGTTACAACGGCAGTAAAGAACTAAGCCTTGGGGTCAATGCTATGGCCGGTACGTTTGCCGCCGACAACCTACTCATTTACGGTCTTGCAGGATACGAACATCCTGGCAAGGATATTGACGACACATTCAACGTGGGTGTTGGAGGCCGTTATTACATCACACAGAACGGCATCTTCCTTGGAGCAAACGTGAAATATGTCCATGCTAACTCCAGTTACAACGACTTCATGCCAGGCGTAGAGGTTGGCTATGCCTTCTTCATTAGCCGAACCATCACGATAGAACCTGCCATCTACTATCAGCAGAGCTTCAAGCGCCACAGCGACTATTCCACCATTGGCCTTAAAATCGGCTTCGGCATTTATCTTGGTAAAGATTGATGGAGCAGTATCCTTCGGTGTTGCTTGAGAAAGCGGTTGGAGAATTCAGCAAGTTGCCGGGCATAGGGCGAAAGACTGCTCTACGCTTGGTGCTTCACTTGCTGCGCCAGCCGTTGACTTCAGTTGAGGCATTTTCCGATGCTGTCTACCATCTAAGGAAAGACATAAAGTATTGCCAGGTATGCCACAACATAAGCGATACAGAAGTCTGCCCCATTTGCTCCGACCCACGGCGTGACGCATCAACCGTGTGCGTTGTAGAAAACGTGCAAGACGTAATGGCCGTGGAAAACACGCAGACTTTCCACGGCCTCTACCATGTGCTCGGAGGAATAATCTCCCCTATGGACGGCATAGGACCTGCCGACATTGAGATAGACTCTTTGGCAAAGCGTGTGGCGGAAGGAAATATCAAGGAGATTATACTTGCCTTAAGCAGCACTATGGAGGGCGATACAACCAGTTTTTACATATCGCGCCAGCTTAAGCCATACGACGTTAAAGTTACCGTCATATCACGAGGCATATCAGTTGGGAATGAGCTGGAGTATACCGACGAGGTGACGCTGGGGCGCTCTATTGTAAACCGAACCCCAATAGAATAGCATTTTTAGCCGAATGCATCATATTTTTATATCATTAATTGTTTGAATGGATAAAGTACGCAAAATACTTAATCTTGAGTTTTGGCTTCCCATATTGGTAAGCCTTGTCATAATAGCGCTTTATGAGACAGAAATCCTTCTGCCAGGAATGTGGGCAACTGACAAGCTTTTGCAATACTATTTAGCTATAACTATGGAGCTTGTCACCATTTCCTTTATTCCGCTTTCGCTCAAGCTTTTCAAGTTCAAGAAAGTCAAGGCAAGCATTGAAGCCGAAGCAGAGGGAGGCTTACGTAAGTGGGGACAAATACGCATTACCATGCTTACATTGCCCATGATGCTCAACACGTGGCTCTACTATCAATTCATAGGCATCTCCTTCGGCTACATGGGCATTATCGGACTGCTCTGTTTGTTTTTTGTCTATCCGTCTAAAACAAGATGCAACTCTCTGTCATAATAGTCAGCTACAATGTCAAGTATTACCTTGAGCAGTGCCTCTATTCCCTCCGCAAGGCTTTATCGGGAATTGAGGCTGAAGTTATAGTGTTTGACAATCACTCACATGACGGCTCCGTTGACTATTTGGCGGGTCTTTATCCGTGGGTGACATTCATAAAAAGCAAACACAACCTTGGCTTTGCCCGCGCTAACAATCGTGCCATACAGCAGTCCAAAGGCAAATACGTACTCCTTTTAAATCCCGACACCATCGTTGGCGAAGACACATTGCGACAGGCCGTTGCCTTCATGGACAGCCACACAAGAGCCGGAGCTGCCGGCGTGCGCATGATGAAAACCGACGGCAGCGATGCCCTTGAGTCACGCCGTGGGGTACCGTCTCCACTGACCTCTTTCTATAAAATGACAGGCCTGTGCACCCATTTCCCACGCAACCATAAGTTTGGCCGCTATTATATGGGCTGGTTGCCGTGGGACAGTACATCTCAGATTGACATTGTAAGCGGGGCTTTCTGCCTGCTCCGCCGCAAAGCTTTGGACAAAGTAGGACTGCTTGATGAAGATTATTTCATGTATGGTGAAGACATTGATCTCAGTTACCGCTTGCTGAAAGAAGGCTGGCAAAACTGGTATCTGCCCTTGCGCATACTCCATTACAAGGGCGAGAGCACTCAAAAATCCAGCTTCCGCTACGTACATGTTTTCTATGAGGCAATGCTCATCTTCTTCCGCAAGCATTATCGGCATCTCAGCTTTTTGGTAACGTTGCCAGTCCAGCTTGCCATTTATTGTAAGGCTTTATTGGCACTTGTCTCAATGACAATGACAAGGATTCACCGCTCGCTCGGTTTTGTAAGCAATAAATCTGCCGATGCCCTTTACGTATTCTACTTAAGCCCCGACAACATGAAACGTTGCCAGCAGTTCGTGCGTGATAAAGGGTTATGGGCAGAGTTTCATGATGCCAGCAAGTCACGGCAAGAAACTGAAATTGGAAGCGATACCAAGCAAAAGGTATATATAGTATATGACATGTCGTCTTATACATTCAGCGACATACTGCTTAGCTTCAGTACCAACAAGTCTTCCAACCTGTTGCTCGCCACCTATTATCCTGAGCGGGCAATGCTTGTTACCGACTCAGACATTATAGTTTGAATAAACCTTTTTTGTCAATGGCAGAAAAAAACAGACGACCGCGTGTCATATTAAGGGCGATGGAACCCGAGGATCTTGACGCAATGTATGAGATAGAGAACGACCAAGACATTTGGAGCGTGAGCAATACCAACATGCCATATTCGCGCTTTGCGCTGCATGAATATATAGCATCATCATCTGGCGACATTTATACAGACAAGCAGGTGCGCCTGATAATCACCAACCTTGACAAGGATTTCATAGGCATAATCGATTTGGCAAACTTCAGTCCTCAGCACCAACGCGCTGAAGTGGGTATCGTCATACGTAAACTCTACCGTTACGAAGGCTATGGCCAAGCGGCTCTTGAAGAACTAATGGAGTATGCCCATACAGTGTTGCACATCCACCAGCTCTATGCCCTTGTAAATGTCAGCAACAAATATTGCGTAAAGTTGTTCCAAAAAGTAGGATTTACCCTTGAAGCCGAGCTTTCCGATTGGCTTTTTGATGGCGACAACTACCATAATGCCTACTTGCTACATTTTTTTTGTAAAAAGTTGGGCAAAAGTTTTGTAGAATAGAAATATTTAGCTACCTTTGCACTCGCAAATCAGAAATGACATTTTGGTGCGTTAGTTCAGTTGGTTAGAATGCCTGCCTGTCACGCAGGAGGTCACGA
>CAZEEP010000039.1:0-24861 GCA_964511295.1 uncultured Prevotella sp. | reverse complement strand
TTACGAAGGGTGGATGGTGGGACTCGAACCCACGACATTCAGAACCACAATCTGACGCTCTAACCAACTGAACTACACCCACCATCTTAATGGTGCTTTGTATCTCAAAAGCGAGTGCAAAGGTAAGGAAAATATTTGGAAGCTCCAAATGTTTCCCTTACTTTTTTGCAATTAATTTTTATTTGGCTTTCTGTGCAGGCGTTGCTGGAGCCTTTTGTGCGCCCTGTGCAGGAGCATTGGTAGCTCCTTGCTGCCCTTGTGCAGGCTGGGCTGCGCCAAATCCCTGTGTGTTGACAGGGTTTGTTGTTTGTGTTTCGGTGGCTGTCCTTTCAAGGACGCTCTCGTCAGTCACGGCTTGCGGAGCCGTGTAAGCGCAAACGACGCTGAAGACAACCATTGCTGCGGCAAGACCCCATGTGGCTTTCTCGATGAAGTCTGTGGTCTTGCGGACACCCATGATGGCATTGGAAGATGAGAAGTTGCTTGCCAAGCCACCTCCTTTTGATTCCTGGATGAGCACGATGAAAACCATCAGAAGCGACACCAGGACGATGAGTACGATGAATAATGTGTACATTTTTGTTTATTATTTGTTTTTATTATTTTTGCTGTTCAGTATTAATTTCTCTAAGAATCGCATTTGGTCTGCAAAGTAAGCATTTTTTTTCGGATAATTCAAATTTAATCGCTGAATTATTTCAAGAGCCTTCTCATATCGCCCCTGTTTAACATAAATCTTTGCCAAAGTCTCAGTAAAATAGCCTTCGTCGCCCTCGTTTTCGGCTTGAGGCGTATCTTCTTCTATCTCCGGCTTGTATTCAGGTTCGTCCTTCAGTTTTATCTTTCCGCCCTCATTGTTTATGAAGTCATCGATGAGGCTCTGCCCCTTCATCTGTGGCGTATTTTTGCTTTCCTCTGCTTTTTCCTCCTCGCTTTCGGTCTCAAGCAAGTAAGACACGTAGTCGATGGCTGCGTCGGTAGGAGTGGGCTTGCGTTTTTTCTTCTTCTCGCTGTCTTTTTCTTCTTCAGGGATTGACTCGAGGAAGTTGTCGATTAGCGAAATTGTGCGGTCGGTCTTGCTTTGTATCCCCACTGCTTGAGGCTTGTCGTTGCCGTCGCCATTGCCTTCAAGCAACGAACCTTTGGGGAGTTGGTAATGTCCGGCTTCTACCAATCGGAAAATTACTTTGCGGTCAGTGATGTAGAGTGCGGCATCGCGCAGTTCCTCATTGAATGACGGGTCGTGAAGCAGGAACAGGTTTTGCAGCAACAACAGCCTTGCCGTCTGGTAGTATGGGTAAAGTGCCAGCAGCCCACGGAGATCGTAAAGGGTCTCGCGGTCGAGCAGCTCAGGGTGTTTTATAAGATGCACTAAATCCATTGTATATTTGGTATTATATTACTTGCCGGTTCCGATTACCAGTTTGCCACTGTTGCGTTGAATATCTGGTCGGTGAGGTCTTTGCACATCTGCGTCACGAGTTCTTCCTGCACGCTTGCCAAGCTCTGCGTGGTCTCATAGCTTTTTGTGGAAGTGAACGACCTTTCGAAGTCTTCCTTGTGGTTCTTCGTGTTGGTAAATCTTACGTTTACGGTCATCGAGAGCTCAGTCTGTGCCGAGTAGCCCTCGCTTGATACCGACTTGTTGCGCTGTGTGTATTGAGTAATCTCGCCTTCTATCACGAGGTCGCCGTTGCGTTTGACCTGTTGCAGGCGCGTGTGGTTGGCGAAGATGTCTTTAAGCTGATTGTTGAAAAGCGGCCCCATAGGTCCCCACACATAGCTGCTCCTCACGGGGAAATCGGCAATTTGTATGGTCTTCGTCTTAGAGTAGTCGATGCTTGCCCCGTTGAAGCCATACTTAACACTGCAAGATGCCACCATTACCAGTAAGGCAATGATGATGCCTTTTACTTTTAGCCTTTGGCATTCATTCTTATGGTTGTTCTTGCTCATGTTTTCTTTTTATTAGCCTTTTATTTCTTGTCCAATCCGTATTGCTTTATCCTTCTGTATAGAGTACGGTCGGATATGCCAAGCTCTTGCGCCGCCTTCTTTCTGTTGCCGCTGTTGCGTTCGAGTGCTTTCTCTACCATTTGCCGTCCGAGGTCATTCAGATTGAGGCTCTCAGGTTCTTCGTCGCCCTTTATTTCCTCAGCCTCGGCATCTTGGGCCGAAGTCTGGTTGTAAGCCGGAATATCTTCCCTGCCGTTGATTGACGGCAACTGCCTTTCATCTGCCTCAAAGTATCCATTATGCTTTATTCCGGCGGCTTGGCGCAACTCGCGGTCTTCGTCAATCTGTTTGCGGACATTGTTCACGTCACGTCGCAGGTCGGCTATGTTGCCTCGCAGCTCATACAATATCTTGTACAGTATTTCGCGCTCACTTTCATAAGAGTGCTCCCCAGGTTTGTTTATGGTTGCCAATTGCGTAGAATCAGGGTCGTCGGGGATGAATTTCTTCAAGTCCTCAGCATTGATTTCGCGCTTTTCAGAGAGCACAGACATCTGCTCAGTGATGTTTTTCAGCTGTCTCACGTTGCCCGGCCATTTGTAGTGCAGCAGTAATTGCTTAGCGTCGTCGGTGAGTGTTATTTTCGGCAACCTGTATTTCTCAGCCATCTGCATGGCGAACAGTCGGAACAACAACAGTATGTCGCCGTCGCGGTCGCGCAGTGGCGGCATTTGGATGGGGATGGTATTAAGGCGGTAATAGAGGTCTTCGCGGAAACGTCCTTCCGATATAGCCTTGCGCATGTTGACGTTTGTCGCTGCCACAATGCGTACGTCCGTCTTGCGTATCTCCTGTCCGCCGACGCGTATGTATTCACCCGTCTCAAGCACACGCAACAGCCTTGCTTGTGTTGCCATAGGCAGCTCGCCCACTTCGTCGAGGAAGATGGTGCCCTTGTTGGCTACACCGAAATACCCGTCAGCCTCGCCCACGGCACCCGTATATGCTCCTTTCTCGTGTCCGAAAAGCTCGCTGTCGATGGTACCTTCAGGGATAGAACCGCAGTTTATGGCAAAGTATTTCTCTCGTTTGCGTGGCGAGTTGTCGTGTATCACACGCGGTATGATTTCCTTGCCAACGCCACTTTCGCCTACAATAAGCACGCTGAGGTCAGTCGGTGCTACTTGCAGGGCAATGTCGAGAGCATGGTTGAGCCCGTCGCTGTTGCCGACGATGTTGTACCGTTGTTTTATCCGTTGCAGTTCTGATGTGTTCATTTAGGTGACAAAATTACATATATTTTTCGAGAATACTGCAAATTTGACAGACTATTTTTGCAGGGCAAGGTGAATTTAATGGCAGAATAATTACGCTGGCGGAAAGTTGGTGAAGAAGTTTGCCTTCTTCTGTGGTTTTACGTTGTTTTGTTCCGCTCAGTCTTTATCAGCAACAGTCCGATGCCGGTCCACAGCAGCTCACGCAAACGTACTATGAGAGCGACGAAGATGCCTGCCGACGCACTCATACCAAGAGCGGTGATGGACATAAGGAAACCGCCCTCGCGACCGCCGAGCTGCAAAGGAATGAAGAAAAGCATGTTGGCAAACAGGCTGGTGAAGGCAAGGATAATGATGCAGTCGATATAGTTGACATGAGGTGTCAGCACGAGCAGGATGAAATATATTTCCAGAGCCGAGCATATGCGGCATGACAGCTCCAGAAGCACTGCGCCTATGAAGTCATGTGGGTTTTGCTTGTGTAGCGCGGCTATCTGCATGTCTATGTTGTCAAGCTGCTCGCGATGGTGCTCGATGAACGGCTGCGCCCACTTCTTTACCAACGGCGTATGGCGCAAGAGGTTCATTATGCGGTTGGCGAGTCCTTTGCGGTATCCGGACATGAAAAACCAGATTCCCAGGATGCAAAAGGCTATGACGGCTGTAAGCAGCGAGCCCGTGAAAAAATCTATTGGCTGGGTGAATACAAGCAGGAAGATGCTGATGAACCAGAACCAGAAGTGGCTGAAAATGTGGGTCATCACGTATAGTATTACCGATGACGAAGCCCTCTCGGTGCCAATCTTTGGCGCAAGCTCCATGATGCGGTAGGGCTCGCCCCCCATCAGTCCGCCAGGCGTGGCATAGTTGAGCGCAAATCCGGAGACGGTTATCTTGTACAGCCATGCAAACGGCACCGGGAGCCTCGTGTTTACCTTTGGCTGGCTGGTGTCATCGGCAGATTGCAGGCACACCCCCTTGATGATGAGGTACCAAGAGGATGTGTTGAATATGTACAGAACTGCCCACAGCGCCACGACGGCAAGGAACCAATAGCCTGCGTGCTTGAGTCCTTGCCACACCTCGTCGAAATTGAGCTGGGTGATCATCACTATGAGCACCGTGAGCCCGAAGGCGAAGAAGCCGTTCTGGTACTTTTTGCTCATGCCTTTTCGGTTGCGGCAGCCGGCTTGTCTGCCGTAGGCTTGCCGTTGCCTTGGTTGTCTTGTGGCTTAATTCTTTCTTTTATAGCGTTTTCGTGCTTTTTCGGAATGTTGAACCTTGCCTTCTCGCTTTCGTCCTTTCTTTCCTTATAAAGCTTAGGCAGCGGGTTGGCATACGGCGTGTCAAACTCGCGGCGCATCCTGAAGCTGTCTATTGCCTGATAGATGGCGTGGCGGAAAGCGCTCTCGTCTGCCTTGCCCTGTCCGGCAATGGCATATTGCGGCCCCATATCGGCAGACGCGCTAACAAGCGACAGCCCTCCGAGATAGTGGATGTTGTTGTCGGGGTCAAGAGCCTTGAGCGGTGCGGTTCCCTGGTCGTGATACATGGCGAGAACGGCATCGAAAGACATGAAGTCGCTTCCGCCAAAAAGCTCTTCAGCCTGATAAGGGCCGAACACGCATACGCCCACGTCAGACAGCTGCTGTATGGCAGGCGTAATGATTTCCTGTTCTTCCTTGCCGGGTTTTGCGTTGCCTTCGTTGGGATTGAGGGCGAGTACGGCAATGCGCGGGTTCTCTATGCTGAAGTCGCGCCGCAGGGTGGCGTAGAGCTGTGCCACTTTGTCTATTATGCCTTCCTTCTTAATGGCTGACGGCACGTCTTTCAAGGGGATGTCGCCGGTGACGAAAACCATGCGCAGCGAGTCGTTGATGAGTATGTCGAGACCTTTGTTGCCGTTGCCGATGCAGCTCTCTATAAACTTCTCGTTGCACGGGAAGTCGTAGCCGTCTACATTCATGTTGTTCTTGTCCACGGGGCCGGTCACGAGCACGTCGAAAAGCCCGTCTTTATAGTCGGTTATGGCGCGGTCGATGCTTCTTATTGCCGCCCTGCTTGCCTCCTGTGACGGCATGCCGAGGTCTACTTTCACTTCTTCGTCGAACACGGGCAGGAGGTTGAGCCGTCCTTCTTGCGCCTCGTTGGCATTGCCGATTATGCTGAACGTGTTGCCGTCGATGCCGAGAGCCTTGCAGTGGTAAGCCGCAATCTTTGGCGAGCCGTATATGATAGGCGTGCACAGGTCGAACATCATAGGGTCTTCAAAAGCCTTGAAGATGAGCTCATAGCCTATGCCGTTGGTGTCTCCGTGGGTGATAGCCACGCGTATTTTCTTGTTGTCCATAGTTTTATTGTATGTTGTATTATGTATTTAGCTTAGTTCTTGCTGGCAGGTTTCGCTGTATACAGAGCCGCCTCCAGCTGCCTTATGGCATTGCGCTTCTTCTTGCCCGGAGCGAAAACGAAGCCTTCGATGACAATGTTTTCACAGTCGTACGAGCCTTTAGCCTTTGGTTGCTTCATTGGCAATTGGCGGCTGACGAAAGCCCCGCCCATGTCGTCGCCCGTCATCTCCCACAGCCCACGGTAGATTATTATGGGCTGTATGCTGTCGTCAGGGTGTGAAAGCCAGTGCTTACGGTCGCGTTCCGACCTGAAGCTCCACGTAAAGCCGACCGTCCCGTCAACGGTTTGCATCTGCATTGAGTCTGTCTCGCCTTTGATGTTCTTGCCCAGCATATAGTCGCGGGCTTTTACGAAGCGGACGGGTTCTTCTGAATGGTAGTATAGCAGTCCCCTTTTGCTCTTATAAGGAGCCCAATCTTTGTAAATCACCATGTTGGTCATTGTCGTGGGCGAGTTGTTGCTCAGCCAAAGGAAGTCTTTGCCTTGATGGCTTGCAACTAAATCCATAGGCACCAGCATGTCAATGCCGAACATCCGCTTGATGAGTTTTTCCGCTTTTATGTTTTGGCTCGTCTTGAGCATGGCGATAGACTTGTTGAGCTCGGCTCGGTTGAGCAGTTGGAGCAAGGGATGGGCGATGCTCTGTATGCTGTCTTTTAGCACTTTAACTGACGGAGCGTTGACGTGCACCACCATCTGCGGCTTTGCCCACACGTCTTTCTCATGCCGCAAGCGCACAGAGCTGTACAGCTGTGGGTTTATGTCCACCATCACGATGTTGCGCGCCATGCTCACCGACTGGTTGAAGCGGTCGTGGCTGATGCTTGACACGTCGAACTGAGGCTCGCTCTGCGGCAGTCCTGGCACGTCTTCTTGCAATGTCGTTTTCACTATGCTGTCTTTGTCGCCCACCAACAGCACCTCATACAGCCGTCCCCCGGATGGCGGAAGCAAGCCGTTGCGGTCGTCGCACGAGGTAAAAACCAGCGGCGTGAGAAGCAACAAAAGGCTTGCAAGGGCGAGTGTCGCGGCGTGGCACAGTGAGTGTCGCGGCGTGACACAGTGAGTGTCGCGGCGTGACACAATGAGTATCACGGCTTGACACAGTGAATTCCACGGCGTGGTACTGTGCTTGCCAAATAGCGACGGCATCTCAGCCCCTGTTGGTTGCATGTTTTATTGCTTATGGTGACAGTTGCCTCACTGGTGTTGGTGGAGGCAATTGTGTATTATTTTGCCGCTGAAGTGCCCCCTCTTGCCGTGCTCAGCAGTCCGCACGCGGCATAGATGTCCTCGCCGCGGCTTGCGCGGATGGTGCAGTAGAAGCCGTGAGCGGTGAGGTAGTCGCGGAAGGCGACCATCTTCTTTTCGTCGGTTCCATGCAGTGGCACGTTGGGAATTTGGTGGAAACGTATTAGGTTTATGTGGCAGTCGAGCCCCTTTAGCAACCGGCAAATCTCGCTTGCGTGAGCCATGCTGTCGTTCACGCCGCCAAAGACTATGTACTCGAACGTCAGTCGGCGCTGGTGTGCGAAGTCGTAATTGCGCAGCAGTTCCACCACGTCTTTTATCGGCATAGCCTTTTCTGCCGGCATGAGTTCGGCGCGTTGTTGGTGCAGCGGCGAGTGCAGGCTTATTGCCACTTGGCACTGGCTCTCGTCGAGGAAGCGGCGCAGCTTGTCCTTGATGCCCACGGAGCTTACGGTAATGCGCTTCGGGCTCCATGCCCATCCGTAGGGCGCGGTCAGTATTTCCGTAGAGCGCAACACGTTGTCAAGGTTGTCCATCGGTTCGCCTTGCCCCATGTAGACGATGTTCGTAAGCTGGTCGACCTCCGGCAGACTGTATATCTGGTTCAGGATGTCGGCAGTGGTAAGATAGCCTTCAAAGCCCTGCTTGCCCGTTTGGCAAAAGAGGCAGTTCATCTTGCAGCCCACTTCGCATGATACGCACAGCGTGGCGTGGCCGTTTTCATCGGGTATGAAGACGGTTTCGACGAAGCGAGAAGCCGACCCCGCCACAGTAGTCCTCACCGGAAACAGGTACTTTATGGTTCCGTCCTTTGACTTTTGATAGTCCATCGGCTTCATGCTGCCAATCTCGTATTCGGCTTCAAGTTTGGCACGGTTAGCCTTGGATATGTTGGTCATCTCGTCGATTGACTTGGCGTGTCGCTCATACATCCACTTGGCAATCTGGGCTCCGGTGAAGGCAGGCATGCCGAGGCTGCGCGCCACATCCTTAAGCTCGTCAAGCGTGAGACCTAATAAGATTTTCTTGTTCATATTTGCAAAGTTAGTGCAAATGAGCGACATGGCAAAAGAAAACCGAGCTTTTCTTTCGCCTTGCCCGACTGCCGGCTAATTTATGCAAAGTCGTAAACTTTTCAACTAAACTTGCCGAGAAGTTGCCCAAAATCGCTAACTTTGCAGAGATTAATCCTCATTTGTCTCGATTTTATGCCGATAAGTCATTATACGAAAGAACCACAAGTAACCGTGGGCATAGTCAGCGGCAAGCATATAGCTTTTTCGCTAAACGGGCGTTATGCCGTTGGTGGGCATGAGTTTGCCGGCACTCAGGAGGTGTCGCTTGTCAACGGACTCATACGGTGGCAGGGCAAGCCCTACACGGAGATACTGTTTGAACCTGCCGAAGCCGATGCCTCTTTCTCGCTGAAGGACGTGACCATTGGCGTGAACTTCCATTGGGAGCGCAAGGAAACGCAGACTTTTCTCGGTTCGCTGAGGCTGCTTGCCGACAATGGCAAGATTTGGGCTATAAACAAGCTGCCTGTAGAGAGCTATCTGGAAAGCGTCATCTCGAGCGAGATGAGCGCAACTTCCAACATGCCGCTGCTTATGGCTCATGCGGTAATATCGAGGTCGTGGCTGATGGGCTGCCTTGCCACGAACGGCGCCGCGCCTGAAAGCTCTGCCACTGCCTATAGTAAAGAGGATGGAGAAAAAGGCACTTTTAATGCCGGCAGGCTGATACGGTGGTATGACCACACCGACCATTCGATCTTCGATGTCTGTGCCGACGACCATTGCCAGCGCTATCAGGGCATAACGAAGGAAACAAGCAGCAACGTGGCAGAAGCCATAAGGCGTACTCGGGGACAGATTCTCACCTACGGCGGCGAGGTGTGCGACGCGCGTTTCTCAAAGTGTTGCGGTGGGGCTATGGAAGAGTTTCAATATTGTTGGGACGACACGCCCAAACCTTATCTAAAGGGCATTGGCGATACGCCGCCGGAGAAAACACCTGACCTCACCATAGAGGAGAATGCGGAAAAATGGATTCTTTCAGCACCGGAGAGCTTTTGCAACACGAAAGACAAGCAGATTCTTGGACAGGTGCTCAACAACTATGATCAGGAAACGACCGACTTCTACCGTTGGCACGTTGACTACACTCAGGATGAGCTGTCTGCCCTAATCAAGAAAAAGCTTGGCATTGACTTCGGCTGCATACTTGACCTCATCCCTATGAAAAGGGGGACGAGCGGCAGGATATATGAGTTGAAAATTGTGGGCTCAAAGCAAACATTGGTGGTAGGAAAGGAACTTGAGATAAGGCGTGCGCTCTCGGAGAGCCACCTTTACAGCTCGGCGTTTGTGGTAAGCGTCGACAGGGGGAATGAAGATAAGAATTCGGTTCCGAAGGCTTTCCGTCTTACGGGCGCGGGCTGGGGGCATGGCGTAGGGCTGTGCCAGATTGGTGCCGCCGTGATGGGAGCCAAGGGCTACGGCTACGACGAGATATTGAAACATTATTATTCTGGAGCAGCACTGGAAAAGGCATGGTAAACAGAAAGTTCAGAGTGGAAGACCGGAAGTTAAAGGGCAAGAGCCCTTGGATGTGGGTTCCGTCGTTGGCATTCGCCGACGGGTTGCCGTTGGTGGCGGTGATGTCAATATCCGTGATATTCTACAAGCAGCTTGGCTTGAGCAACTCGGCAATAACCTTCTACACTTCGTGGATGTACTTGCCGTGGATATTGAAGCCGGTGTGGAGCCCGTTTATAGACCTGGTGAAGACGAAGCGTTGGTGGGCTCTCGTCACCGAGATGCTGCTTGGCGCGGCATTTGGCGGTGTGGCGTTCACGATACCTACGTCGTTCTGGCTGCAAGGCACGCTATTCTTTTTCTGGGTGATAGCGTTTACAGGGGCGTCGCATTGCGTTGCCGCCGACGGTTTCTATATGCTCGGGCTGAACGAGCACCAGCAGGCTTGGTTCATGGGCATCCGCTCGCTTGCCGACAGGCTTGCCTCTATTTTCGGGCAAGGGGTGTTGGTCATGATAGCCGGCAACTTGCAGGTGGTCTTCCGTGGGAGCATATCCTATAGCTGGAGCTTGACTTTCTATGGCGTGGCGGGTGTGTTCATTGCCTTATGCCTGTGGCACAGTTACGCAATGCCTCGCGCCGAGGCTGACGTCAAACGGCCGTGGGTCAGCACCCGCTCGGTGTGGCTTGGCTTCCTGCTTGCCTTCCGCACTTTCTTCCGCAAACGTGGCATCGTAGCCGCCCTTGCCTTCATCTTGCTTTTCCGCTTGCCTGAAGCACTGCTCTCGAAGGTCACTTCGCTTTTCCTCATTGATGCAGGTCATAACGGCGGACTTGGGCTTTCGCCACAAGAATACGGCTTGGTGCAGGGCACGGTGGGTGTCATAGGCGTTTCGCTGGGTAGCATTCTTGGCGGCATTGTGGTGAGTCACAGGGGATTGAGGCGTTGCTTGTGGCCGATGGTGGCGGCATACGCCTTGCCCGGAGTGGTGTATGTTTATTTGAGCTATGCCTTGCCTTCAAGTTTCCCAATTGTCAACTTGTGCGTCTTTGCCGAACAGTTTGGCTACGGTTTCGGGCTTACGGCTTATATGCTGTTCCTTATTTACCTCAACCAGGGCGAATTCCGCACGAGCCATTATTCCATCTCGTCGGCTATGGCATTGCTTTCGCTCATGCTTCCTGGACTTGCCGCCGGCACCATGCAGGAGATGTTCGGCTACCGCCACTTCTTCGTGATAGCACTTTTTACCTTTGCGGCTACGTTCGTGGTGGCATCGATGGTGCATATAGACGAGGACTTTGGCGCGGATGAATGACGAGACAGGTGTATAGGGTAACGGTAATTGTTAAATCATCATAAAACAAATTGGAGGTAAGGCGTAAGCCAATGACTTTTTAGTAATTTTGTACCAAATTCGTTTTTTAGCGTGAAAATAATAGAAGTGGTGAATGCCCTTGAACGTTTCGCGCCTCTGCCCCTGCAGGAAGACTATGATAATGCCGGCTTGCAAGTGGGATTGACAGAGGGCGAGGTATCAGGGGCTTTATTGTGTCTTGACGTTACCGAGGATATCGTCGACGAGGCTGTGTCAAAGGGGTGCAACCTCATAGTGAGCCATCATCCCCTCATTTTCCATAAGCTTCGCCGCATTGCCGGCGAGGACTATGTGCAGCGCGCAGTCATGAAAGCCATTGAAAAACATGTGGCAATAGTGGCTATGCACACCAATATGGATGCGGCACGTGGCGGCGTTAATTTCAAGATTGCCGAGAAGATGGGGCTTAAGGTGGAGCGTTTTATCGGCAAGGAGCAAAGTGTGGTCTTGCCCGGCAAGTCGGCTGAGAATGGTTCGGCGGCTGTTTCTGGTGGCGAAGGCATTCTTGGCTCGTTTGCGGAGAGCATGGCTGCTGACGACTTCATCATAATGCTAAAGCGTGTGTTCGGTGTTGAATGCGTTATGGCTAATGAGCTGTTGCGCAGGCCGATAAGCAAGGTTGCCCTGTGCGGAGGTGCCGGCGACTTCCTTCTGGCGGACGCAATAAATGCAGGAGCCGATGCGTTTGTCACTGGCGAAATGCACTATCATCAGTATTTCGGACATGAGCAGGAAATACAGATTGCAGTCATTGGACATTACCAAAGCGAGCAATTCACTAATGAGATATTTCGTGACATAATACAGCGGGAATGCCCCGGGGTGCGGTGCGAAATGACAAGCATAAACACCAACCCTATTCTTTATATGTAAATACTTAAATTGAAAGACAGAATATGACAACAACAGTAAAAAAAGACCCGGCAGAAATGACCGTGGAGGAAAAGCTGGGACTTCTTTATCAGCTTCAGGTGACGCTTTCGGCTATTGACGAGAAGCGTGCCCTGCGTGGAGAACTGCCTTTGGAGGTGCAGGATCTTGAAGACGAGATTGTGGGCTTGAAGACTCGCAAGGAGAAAATCCAAAGCGAGATTGAGGACTTCCAGACTGCGATAGCTCATAAGCGTAATGAAATAGAGGCTGCACAGCAGAGCGTTGAGCGTTATAAGGCTCAGCTCGACGAGGTGCGCAATAACCGTGAGTATGATACTCTGTCTAAGGAGATAGAGTTTCAAACCCTTGAGATAGAGCTTGCTAACAAGAAAATAAGGGAAGCCAACACGAAGGTGGCGGAGCGCCAGGAAGACCTTAAGAAGGCTGACGAAACCATCAATGACCGCCAGCAAGACCTTGAGTCGAAGCGCAATGAGCTGGATGACATTATGCAGGAGACCCGTGATTCAGAAGCTGAACTTAAGCTGAAAGCCAAGAATCTTGAGACTATGATTGAGCCTCGCTTGCTAACCAGCTTCAAACGCATACGCAAGTCGGCTCGCAACGGCCTCGGCATAGTGTATGTATGGCACGACGCATGCGGCGGTTGCTTCAACAAGATTCCGCCACAGCGTCAGCTTGACATTAAGATGCACAAGAAAATCATTGTTTGCGAATATTGCGGACGCATACTTATAGACCCGGAACTTGCAGGCGTAAAGACTGAAACGCAAGAGGAGATTAAGCCAAAGCGTAAGCGCACAACGAGGAAGAAGAAGACCGAGGCAGAGGAAAACTAAGCCTGAAGTTAGGAGTTCCTTATATTTCTAACCTTAGATGGAGAGAGTGTAAAGTAAACTGGCACAGTTTACTTTACACTCTCTCTATATTTAGAATATGTGTATGTTCTTCAAAACTAAGACTATTACATAATTGAATTACATACGAAAAAAACGCAAAGTTTGCCTGGAAAATCAAGGCATTTGCATGTTAAATATAACAAACTGGACTTATAAGCGATGCCAAAGTGGGAGTATGGCTTTGTACAGTCTCTTACTTCCTCCTTGCAAGATATTCGATGGCATAAACCGGCCAACGTGGTACTTTCCGGGTATTTGTGCGGACAGCGGGGATGTCGCACAGCAGGAAGATGGCTGCAAGAACCAGGGCGAACCAGATGACATAGCCATATACCTGTTTTATTGTCACCATCATCATGGAGTGCAGGAAGTCGTGCCCAATGTACTCTCCGAAATCAAAATGCGCCATATCCAAGTGAGTGAGGGTAAGTTGCTGTCCGTAACTCATCATATTTTCGTTCATAAGATGCGAGAAGATGGAGGTATAAATACCATAACCTGCCGCTCCTGCCAGATACATATGTAGGATGTTGAACACGAACAGACCCATGAAAAACTGTTCAAGGCTGGGTACCGATTCGTCTAAAGCCCACATCAATGCGGGGGCAAGTATGGCATAGGCAAAACCTCGCAGGAATATGGCAAGCCGGTACTGCTCGATATTGACATTCATGTCCAGCGTGAAGTACATTAACATACCATAGAACGCAATACTGATGAAAGCGATTCCGAAGAGTTTCCATATCTTCCATTTCCTGACTTTCAGCCAATAGATATCCAGCAGGATGCCGATGTACATACCGGGAAGTACCCACATATACTGTGCTTCTTTGGTCAACTCATCCAACCGGATAACCTCACAGTAAAGTATTTCTTCCATTGTGTGTTCAGCACCGAAAGCAAGTTCGGCAAAGAAAGTAACAATGAGAATGGGTACAACGTTGCGACGTGTAAAAAGACTTAGTTCGACGTAAGGGTAACGGTAGTAGTGCAGACGGTAGAACACGATACCGAAAAGCACAATGGCAACGCCTATCAGGAGGCGAATACGGAACGTATCTAACCACATGAAATAGTTGCCATACACCACGATGTACGATACCACCAGCATCAGCCCACAGATGAGCAATGCTCCTTGAAAGTCAATTCCCTTAAGTGACAGTCGCTGGGGCATGGGACAGAACGGGCGGCAGAAGACTATTTGTGTGAGCAGCACGAACAACATGGTACCTATAGTAAAGACATGCATCATCTGCCAGGTGAAATGATGTCCGAACCAGGCTGCAAGCCATCCACTAACCTCGAGAGCCGTAAGCAGGACAATATGCAGTACTGGGAAGAATACACCGAAATCGCGTCGGGGAGTAATCCAAAGCTGGATATTACTCATACACTCGAACGTTCCTTGTATCTTGGCCATTCCGGCAATGAAGCATACCACTGTCAGTATCGGCATCGACTGACAATGCATTGTCAACACATTGCACACACCAAGAACAATGGCAGAACTGCAAAGCAACTGTTGGTTGGTAAAACGAAACTTCATGCGGAAGAGCATAGGAAAATACACAGCCATGCCCGCAAGTGTGGCATAAAGCAGGAAAATCACATCCTCAATCATGAAGTTGGTGGTACCACGAATGCCATCCAGTGCACCGAGATAAACACCTCCGCCGAACTGTAAGCAAAAAACTGTCAGCACGTACAGCCAAGGCTGGATACGGCGTGGCACCCACTCTTTCATCATCGGCATGGAAAAGCCTTTGTTGGGAGGAGGACCACCGGCACTCTTCATAAAAAAATCTGTTAATTGTCCCATTGTGAATTACTCTTTAACGATACATTCCACGTTATAACCACCCTTTAGCTTGGCAATATCACTACTCGGATCAAGCTTGATACGTAAGGTGACGCGTTGTTCAACTTTTACAAAATTGCCGGTAGCATTATCAATAGGAATCAGGGAGAAGGCACTGCCGGTAGCATCGGAAATCCGTTCAACTGTGCCTGTATATTCCACACCCGGAACGGCCTCAGCTTTTATCTCCACCTTATTGCCCACTTTGATATGTGGCAACTGACTTTCCTTGTAGTTCGCCTCAATCCAACGTTCATCCTTATCAACGATACTCACCAATGTCTGACCAGGATTGACAAGCTGTCCTGCATGAATATCCTTCGTACCGACGGTACCGTCGCAACTGGCAATGATGTAGCAATAAGAAAGATTCAGGCGGGCAAGGTCGACAGCACTACGGGCCAGTTCTATACCCTGTTCAGAAGCGGAGAGATGGTGACCTTGTTCGTTCACAACAGCCGACTGCATCTGTCGTGAACGAACCGCCTGCTCATAGGCGGCCTTGGCACTCAGATAAGCCGTGTGTACCTTGTCATACTGTTGTGGGGTGACTGCATCCTGACTGAGGAGGTTCTTGAAACGGTTGTCCTCACGCATGGCGTTCTCCATCTGCACACGAGCAGATTCGATACTTGCCTCAGTAACGGCCATGCTTGTTTTGGTGGTAACGATACTACTTGCCGTTCCCTTCGAGCCTTGTTCAGCACGGAGAAGGTCTGCCTCCGCCTGAGCCAGCCGCAGGCGGAATTCCGCATCCTTAATGATAACGAGCGTATCGCCCTTCTTTACCTGCTGAAAATCGGTAAAGCGTACTTCTCTGATAAAACCCTGCACACGACTACTCTGAGGCACGACATTCTGACGAACACGAGCATTGTCGGTAAATTCTCCTCTGCCGAAGTGCATAAACTGGCTGACCACATAGAATGCTCCGCCCAAAAGGCAAAGCACGATGAGCGTATTATATAAATAAACGTGTATCTTGTTCTTTTCCATTATTATAAAGTATTTGTTACGTATTTGAGTTTATAAAAATTATAAAGCATACCGATTCGGGCATTTACCAGTGCCATCTCGGCAGAGAGTTTCATGTTGGAAGCATCAACTATGTCGGTAAGGAGTGCAAGATCATTCTGATAACGGTTTTGCACCACGGAGTAATTCTGATTGGCAAGCTCCACCTGCTTCTGCTGTGTCTTCACCTCGGTGTAGGATGTCTGCAGGTTGGTGTAGTTTGCCTGTACTCCATTCTCCACCTCCTCATGTACCAAGGCGAGTGCTTCCTGAGACTGCAGGTGTTCAATACGTGTCTTGCGGATATTGTGCTTATTCTTCCAGAGACTGCCAAGGCTGAATTTGACACCTACCCCGACAAACCACACATTTACATTGCAATCTTTTGGAATGAGGTCTTGCGTATAGGGCCCATAGAGTTGATTCTCAGTCACAACGGCTATCGAAGGCAATGATTCCGCTTTGACCTGCTTCACTTTCTGCTCCGCCAGATTTGTGGCAACTGTTGCCTGACGGATGCCAAGGTTGTTGTCTGCTGCTGTCTGCTGCCATGTCTCTTGGGCAGCAATTGCCGAGAGCGCATTTATTTCGGTATCAAGTTCGTTTTTATCGGGGACTATAACTGTTTGCTCTGGTAAATGAAGTGTCGTGACCAACTGATGGTTGATGACGGTAGAAGCATCCGTTAGCATTGTCAGCATGAGTTCAAGACTCTGTAACTGATATTCATAGTGGGTGATGTCGTTCTGCAGAACTGTACCTTCCTCACGGCGGGCTTTCATTTGCTCAATCTCCTTCTGAGTCAGTGCGATATTCTGACGTACCACTTCCATCTGATTGTCCAGCTTGCAGAGGTCAAGATAATAACCTGTCAGCAAGAAACGTACCTCCTGACGATTCTTCTCTACATCGAGTTCCGCCATTTCTTTGCCCAGCTCAGCCATTCGGATACCCGAACGGATAGCACCGCCGGCATACACAACCTGCGATACTTGAGCCGTAAAACTGTTTCCCCAGTGTGGAGTGTCCTGCTTGCCGTTTGCCACGGGAACAGTTCCCACCCCCGGAACAATGTAATTGGTCGTTCCACTGCTCGAAAAACCTCGTGACAGCATGAATGCGTTGCCCGTATAACTGCCTTGAAGGCTCAGGTCTACACTCGGCAGCAAAGCCGATTTGGCTGCTGCCACCCCTTCGTTGGCTGCTCGCAGAGCGACCTCGCTTACTCTCACCTTCTGACTTTGCCGGTCGGTAAGGTCGTAAAGTGTTGTGAGTGTCACCACCTGCACAGCCTTCTCTTGTGCACATATAGGCACACAAAAAGCCCCTTCGGCTATTAATGCAATAGCCAAAGCGGAATAAGCTATGAATTTGTTCATGAAATAGAAATAGATATATTGTTGTCCATTATTTTTTTCCTTTAACCGTTAACTATAAGTTGTTAACCTTTACTCGTTCCCTCGGAAATACTAATAATGAACTAAGAGTCCGGACAGAATAGAATCTGCCACAATGCGCTACTGACGGCCACACCAGGGAATATAAAAAGGACGAAAGCCGAAATTCAAGCACTATTGATTAAGAAATCCTGTGCAAAGGTAAGAATAAAATTTCAATTCTGTGACTCAAAAGCGCACTAATTCTTGATATATGATGAATAAACTTATTCTGACTGATTTATTGGTTTGGGGCAGCCGGGGTTCTCATAGATATGTCTTGGAATGAGTTGCCTCTGTCCAAATACAAAAGTACAAAAATATTTGCTATACTTACAATTATCGATATTTTTGGACAAAATCAATGGGAACATTCTATGCATTAGACCTAATTGCCAATCACTGTAAGTTTTAATCAGTGATTGGGCTTTTGACTCCTAACTTTTTAATTATAACATTTCTATTTTTTAACTCCTAATTTCTAATCCCTAACTATTAAGTCTTACATTCCTCTTGCTTTCTTTATGGTCTCCATTGCGGCGTTTATCTCTTGGAATTTCTTTTCAGCAGCTTTGCGCACGTCCTCTCCGAGGCTTGCCACACGGTCGGGGTGATTCTTCAGTGCAAGCTTGCGGTAAGCAGTCTTTATCTCATCGTCGGTAGCCGTAGGGGCTATGCCGAGAACTTTGTAGGCGGCATCGAGGCTTGAACCGGCATCCTGAAGGTTGAGCATGCTGTTGAGGTCGCTTTCATTAAGTCCAAGTTCAATGGTGCATTCACGCAAGGCGGTCACCTCCTCGGTAACGACAACGCCGTCGGCTTGGGCTATCATTACAAGGAAGTTGAGCAGCTGTAGGCGTTGCTCATAGGGCATGATTTGGCATAGTTGCCGGCAACTACTGAGAACGGCTGTACGGAATTCGGGCATGCCGAGGCGTTTCTGCTCATCAAAGAGCTTGCGCATGATTTGCTCGCCGTCGTTGACAGCAGCCTCGCCGAAGTTGACGCGCAGCCACTGGCGCACGACGTTCATCTCAGAGTGCATCACTTTACCGTCGGCCCTGATGATGTATGACGCAAGCACAAGCAGCGAAAAGCGGAATGTGTTGCGTTGTGCCTCATATTGCTGCTGTTGAGTCTGGTAACCGCCATAAGGGCCGTTGAACTGGCTGCTGCCGTCATTGTCTGTATATTTCTCCTGATTACTTGAATCGTTGTCAAATAGTGAGCCGAGGACAAAACCTGCTATTGCGCCAAGCGGTCCTCCCACCATCATGCCGAGGAAGCCGCCTATCCATTTTCCCATTGCCATAAGTTGTACAGTATAAAATTATAGTGCAAAATTAGCAAAAAAGAAGCCAAAAGGAGGTGTCTTTGCAATATTTTTGGTAACTTTGCGCAAAATTATAATTATAATATCGGTAAGACAATGAACATTGCAATAGCATTGATTTTATTTATCGTCGTTGCCTGTCTTTTATGGGGCATAGGCGAGCTGCATTACAAGAACTTCACTTACGTGGAAGATGTACCCCACCATCCGGATCCAACTGCGCATCAAGGTGGCCCGTATGTGGAGATGAATATCCGCGACATAATGCGCGATAACTCAACCAATGGCTATAGTGCTGTGTAAGTCTTAGGAGTAGAGAAAGAATAGGAGTTAAGAATTAAGAGGATGTTGCAAGGCAACATCCTCTTTTGCTTGGTCATTGTAGGCTCAATCTTTATTAAAGGGGACCATCAAAAAGCCCTCCAAGACCATGCGGGCTCAAGAGGACTTCTGAGGCTGTTACTATTACTTTTTCAGCTTGCTGATGATTTCTTCTGCGCTATTGGCGGCGTATGTTACTTTGCCGTTGTTGGGGTCTATTATTAACAAGTAAGGGATGAATTGTATTTTGTAGGCATCCCTTGCAACTTTAACCTTTGCCTTGTCGGGCGACAACACTAACTGAGTCCACGGCATTTGTTCTTCTTCCATAGCCTTCTTCCAATCGTCAAGCTTTGTGTCGCATGAGACGGAGACAATGTTCACGTTTGGATTGTCTTTATGCATCTGCTTTACCAGTGGAATAGAGGCGCGGCAAGGGCCACACCATGATGCCCAAAAGTCAATGATATTGTATCGTCCTGCTTTCAAATAGCTTTTAATGGATGTCTCCTTGCCATCAGGTGTTTGCACAGCAAAGTCGGTATAGTGGACGTTGCGGGCGTATTTGCGATAAGCCTTGGCTTTTTCCTTGAAGTTGCTATAGCCGGCGGTGTCGGCATTGTTCTTGTAAAGAGCAAGCATGGCATCAAGCTCCTCATTGGTAAAGCGGAAGTAGTTGTCAAGCTTTTGGTTTTGCAGATAAAGCGAGATGGCATAGTCGGGGTGAGCCTTGGCAAAGTCGGCGTTAGCTTTCTCGTAAGTCTTCAATGCTGCTTGCTCCTTGTCATATTTTGCCTTGCCTGGATTGTCGCTGCCGAAGCGGTAGCGACACAGCTTGTTGCCTTCCACCTCATGGGCTAAGTCCTTTGCGTATACCGCATTGCGCTACTCTTGATATTCGTCTTGAAACTTGCCGCCGCTTACCTTAACGTTTTTCTCGTGGAGCATCGGCACTGCACCAAGCTCGTAGATGCGGGGGATGGAGTCGAAGCATGCAGCGTTGATTGTCATTGGCGTATTGCTTGCCATGAAGCAGATGCCGCGGTCTTTAGGATACTCCCTGTTGTCCTTTGGTATGCGGTCGTCAATCTTTATGGTGCAAACGGTTGGTTTGTCAAGATTGCCTTGCAGCTTGAATGCGCCGTCCTTGACCACGCCTTCGGCAATGGTTTTGGTCTCTCTGTTGCTTGCCAATTGCACTTCAACCTTTGCGCCGTCTACAAGGCTGGGGAACTTGCCCGATATGGAGAAGCCTTCGCCAAGCAGATTGTCTATTATGCTGTAGATTTTCGGGTCGCTTGGCCGCTCGGCATCGGCGTTGACAAGGTTGCCGTCGGCATCGATGAGGATGAAGCGTGGGATAAACTTTACGCCGTAGTCGGCTGACATCTTGTCGTGCTCGGCTTTGCTTAGCTTGAACTGCGGCCATTGTGGTTCCTCTCGTCTTATCTGGTCAAGCCATTTGCCGTGGGCTTCTTCCTTATCCATCGAGATGCTTATGAGTTGCACCTTGGGATTATCCTTGTAGTGGGAGGCTACTTTGGCGAAGTGGGGGATTTCCTTTTGGCAAGGCACACACCATGTGGCCCAAAGGTCAACGTAGAGTACCTTGCCTTTGTATTCTGCAAATGAGTGGCTTACGCCTGCGCTGTCGCTGAAAGTCTCATCGATGGCGGGATTGCCTTGCTTGGTTGCGCGCAATGATGCAACCTGTGCGCCATATTTGTTGTTTAAAGCCGTATCGTCACCTGCATAGTCGGTCAACGCTTTCCAGAAAGGGTCAACGTCGTTGGGGTGGCTGCTGAAAAGCACGAAGTTGGCTAGCCGGTCAAGCATCACGCTTTTTACGAGGGCGTTGTCTATGCCGGCTTCCTTCATCTTGGCAATGAACTTCAAACCGTAGCCTGTAAGGTCGTCGTTGTCCATATCATCATCGCTCATCTGTTGGCGGATGTAGCGGTCGTTGAGGCGGAAGCGCAAGTAGACGGGGTCGTTAGGCTTGATTGTCTTAGCCACCTCGTTGTATTCGGGCTGACCGAAATTGCAATAGACGTGTGTGTCGCGGTGGTCGGACAGCAACTCAAGCTTGTAGTGGATTTCGGTGGCATCGGTGAGGCGTGCGAGGAAATCGCGTAAAGCCTCTGGCTTAATCTTTTTAAGCTCCTTGCGAAGAACCACCATCGTGGAATCGAGCTGACGCAAGCCTTCCTTTGCCGGCACTCGGTCTTCGGGCATGCCATAGCCGGTTATAGGGGTGGTGCTGGTGCCGCTTGATAAATGATTTATATAGTCGCTGCCAGTCTTGTTGCCGCCTTTGACCTTGAATATTGCCTTGCCGTCTTTGTCCTTGGTAATGGTTACGTCTGCCGTCTTGCCTTTTTCTATAATGATATTCTTTGAGTTTCTGCCGCTGTAGATATTCACCCAATTGAACTGCCCGGGCATGTCTGCATCGAATGAGAAATCTCCTTTGCCGTCAAACTCGGGGTCAATGTGTTTGTTGCCGATATAGTCGTATTTGGGCGAATAGCTTACATTTGTTTGCTTTTGCAAGCTTTTGTCGGCTACATGCAGGCGTAGCATTTGTGCAGAAGCCGAGCTGCATATTACGGTGGAAAGAGCTGTTATAAGTATTGTTTTTGCTTTCATTTTCTGTAGTTTTTTATTGAGCGTTGCGAACGTATCTGACGCTGAGGTAATTAAGTTTTGTAGTAGAGGTTCCCCTTTCAACCTTGTTTGCCACGGGGGTGATGACGCGTATGTCGGAGTAGTCGTACATCTCCCAATAGCTGTCGCCGAGATCCTGTATCTCGTCGGTGTTGCTGCGCCCTGTCCATCCGCTGGAGTATTTCATGGATGTGGGGTCGATGCTGGAAATGATTGCTGGCAGGTTGGTGTGTTTCTCGTCGCCTGGCTTCTGCCACCGCTTCATGTAGTCGCGGCTGTAGTTCTTTTCCGAGTAGATTGTTTCGCCATAGCCACCCTGCGCTTGGCTGCCATACATGGCAAAGAGGCGGGTTTTGACTCCGAAGCTGTAGGTGAAGACTGCCGATGCGCGCCACTGTTTGTAGCGGAAGGTGTTGGTGAGCGAGCCTTGTATGTCGGCATCGCGTTTGCCTGAAGCAGAGAGCACCTTGGTGTAGGTGTTGTAGAGGCTGAGGCCGCGCAGTGCTTCCTGGTTGTCGCGATAGTCGTCGATGAGCGGGCTGCCATCGATGGGGCTCAAGCCGAGGAAGCGGTAGCTGTAGAAGGTGTTGACGCTCTTGCCCTTGACCAGGGCGGTGCCGTTGAGGAATTCTTCGAGAGTGTAGGTCTGCGCGTCGGGGCGCGAGTCGAGGGTGTTGATGACCTTTGAGATTGATGTAGAGAGCGACCAGCGGAAGTCTTTGCTGCGTATGGGCGTAGCCGTGATGTCGAAGCTGTAGCCTTTGTTGGTGATGTCGCCGCCGTTGATGACATAGCTGCCTGTGCCGTTGACGGTGGAGATGCTCTTGTTCATGAAGGCGTTGGTGGTCTTCTTCCAGTAGGCAGAGAACTCTATGGCAAGGCGGTCGTTGAACAGGCTGGTCTCAAGCCCGAGGTTCACCGAGTGGGTTTTCTCCCATTTGAGGTCGGGATTGGGGTGGTTGACGATGGTAGAGGTATTCTGGTTGTAGTAGGTGCTCATGGTGCCCTTGCGTATGGTCATGACTGGGCTCTCGGTGTCGAGCATGTTGCCCTGGAAGCCGTAGGATGCTTTCAGCGACATGAAGTCTATCCACTTTGCCTTTATCCAGTGGCTGAGGTTGTAGCTGCCTGATACTGACCAGATGGGCAGGAACTTGTCGTTGCTGCGGTCGCCGAACTTGTTGCTGCCGTCTATGCGCCCGTTGACGTTCATGCGGAACTGGTCCTGGTAGGCGTAGGTCATGGAGAGGTAGGCGGACATGCTGTTGGTGAGGTTGTCGGTGAGCATGGGCACGTTGCCGAGCACCCACGTGGCGTAGGCAGGGTAAAGGTTCTTGTCGATGTCGCTGACGAAGGTCTCGCCGCGGTCGCGGAAGTAGCCGCGCGGCGAGGTGGCGTAGCTGCGATACTTGTTGGAGTTTATTTCAAGTCCGAAGGTGGCATAGACGTTGTGGTGGTCGTCGGTGCCGAAGAACTTGTTTGCATCCACTTGCAGGCGGCCTGTGTAGCTGCGGTTGGTGGTGGAGGGGCGGTTGAGCTCGCCTCCGACGGGCGCCGTCGACTCCTCGGGGCGGCGTATAGCTTCGCCGTAGTTGCTGCTGCGCAGCTTGGCTATGTGGTAGCTCTTTTCGCCCCACCAGTTTTCCTGGTCGGTGTCCTGATAGGTCACCGAGAGTATGGCGTTAGCCTTCAGCCAGTCGGTGAAGGTGAACTGGAGGTTGGAGGTGAAGGTCATGGAGTTGACTTTCTGGCGGTTGTAGCTGTTGTCAAGCTCGTTTAGGATGTTGTATCGGTAGGTGTAGTCGTTGCTGCGCTCACGGTTGTAGTAGTAATACTGTCCGTCGGCGTTGTAGACGGGTATGACGCGCGATGTGGTGTAGGCGTAGTTGAGCGGGGCTATCTCGTCTTGATAGTAGCTGCGGTTGGTGTGGTAGCCGTTGAAGGTGAAGGAAGCCTTCAAGAGCTTTGAGAAGGTATTGTCGATGTTCATGGAGAAGGTGTAGCGCTCGTTGCCGTTCACCTTCACCACGTTGTTCTCGTTGTTGTATCCGAGCGATGCGTAGTAGCGGCTCTTGTTTGATCCGCCGCTTATGGAGGCTGTATGCTGCATGGAGAGTGAGTTTTGCGTCAGCACGTCGAACCAGTCGGTGTTCTGCGTTTCTGCCGCCGCCACTTCTTGCTGGAATTCGGCGAAGCTTGCCTTGCCAGAGTAGAGGTCGTCGAGAGCTTTTTCGTAGCCCACGGTGGACATGTTGACGGGGTAGGTGTAGTGGCCCTGGTAGAGCTCTCGCGAGAACTGTACGCGCTCTTTTGAGTTCATCATGTTGACCGATCGGTCGCTGTAGTGTGGGCGGAGCTTCATGTTTGCCGACATGCTGTAGCTGTCGACCGCCTTGCCCTCGGAGGACAGCTGTCCAAGCAGGCTGGCTGTTATGAGCCTTGATATGCGTTGGTTTTTATCCATATTTTTCGTCCCTTTTGTATCCTTTAACGCAAAGGGCGAACGAAAGTACCCTACCGGGGATAGTTTTTTTTGAGGGATGTGAAGGTTTTGTTAAAATGTCACCTTGTTTTCGCTCGTTCGGGTAAAAATATTTTGTCTGTAAAACAAAAATCATTAATTTTGCACTATGGACAACTTTGAGCAACGCCAGCTTGATGTTTATTCGCAGTTTATGGAGGGTCGCATAAAGGCTTTCTATAGGGAGGTTTATGCTTTGCTCATTGTCTATGCCGAATGCCTGCTCGGGCGGGGGGGGGCTATTTGGCGGAAGACTGTGTGCAGGATGCCGTGTTCGAGACCTATGGCAAGCGCGGCGAGATGCACTCTGCCGCCCACCTGAAGCAATATCTTTACCGTTGTGTCCACAACAACGCCGTGTCGTTTCTCCGCAAGGATCGCAGCCGCGACCGCTATCTATCCGCCGACTGGGGAGACGTGGAAGACGACTGCTCGCTGGAGCTTGTGAGGCAGGAGACGTTTGAGCGCCTCGCCTTTGCCCTGGAGTAGCTGCCGCCCGAGTTGAGGGAGATGGCGCGGCTGGTTTTCCAGGAGGGACTGTCGGGGCAGGATATTGCCGCGAGGCTCGGGCTGTCGCTCAGCGGCGTGAAGAAGCGCAATGTTCGACTGCTGGAGCGGTTGCGTCCGCTTGTCGAAGACGAGGGGCTGATGGTGCTGGCAGGCATCCTGCTGGCGTGAGCTTCTGTGTGGCGGCTCGTCAGGAGGGTTGCTTGTTCGGGTGTGGCAGGAGTTTTTTAGTGTGTCAGCAAGTCAAGGAGCGAATTCGCGGTGATTCCGCGAAGCATATATTGGGTTGGCTGTTTTCTTGCTGCAAAGTTACGAATAGTTAGCCGAAAAGCAATGGAAAATGGGTGGCGTGGAACAATAGTTTTTGGATAGGCTTGTAAATGGTTAGCTATTAGATATTTAATTATTAGCGTACGTGAATGGCTTTTTAGTGACAGCAAAAGACAGGCGCATAGAATCGTTGTGCGCAAAAAATCTCAAAATCTCAAATCTCATTAAGGTCTATGAGACTTGGGATTTTTTTCATACACGAACCTTATACTAACGTGAGTTCGACGAATTATACTTGGCTGTAAATTTGGTGATTAGCGAAAATT
>CAZEEP010000038.1:21811-25523 GCA_964511295.1 uncultured Prevotella sp. | reverse complement strand
CTGGTTTCATTTTGCAAAGATAACACTATACTATGACATTTCCTCCGCCAACCCGGAAAATCCGCTGACCCAGAATAATGAAGTCTTGCGACATGCTAATGTGTAGCATTTAAATGATAATGTCCATAAATCTCAGTAAAGACTGAAATCTATGGACATTTGTTGCGGAGGCAGGATAGCATACAACTTTAGCCGGAAACTCCTTATTGCTATTGATTTAAGAGCTTGTATCAACTGTGAAAATCTATTATTAACTTGTGTCCTAATTATGTCTGAGTTGAAGTACAAGGTCAAGACTCTTGCCAAGCTGGTCGATGTACTTTTGTTGTTCCTCGAGCCGTTTGTCTTTTTCTTCTATAACCATCTTCAGAGCCTTATTTTCGGCTCTTAAGTCTACCAAATCGACTTTTGCATGAGGTGAATTGTTCATTATTCCTATTCCACTGATAAAAGGAATATCCCTTTTATCAGTGTCCGAGTTTTGGTATAAACTGTCCATGGTTATGTCGAGTGCACGGCATAATTTTACTACAGTACTTGCCCTCACGTCCGGCTTCGAAGTAATCTCCTTAACTATGTCCCGGTGCGTGGTTTCACCGTATACAAGCTTGGATAGCTGACGGGATGTCATGTTGCGTTCTTTTAGCACATCCTTGATGTACTCCAGATTGGGATTGTTGCGTTCCAATGCCATAGCTCAAATGTTAAATTACCGCCAACGAGAGAAAATAAAACCTTTAACGTTGGAAGTTTCCAATTTTGTTTTTATCTTTGCAACAAATTTAATAAATAAAAACGAAATGGACAAGAATTTTAATGAAGATTTGTCGGCTGTCGACCTACGGGATTACTACCATTCTCTTAAGAAAAGCAACAAGGGGAACCTGCTCCATTACATAATGGATCGCTTCGGAATGGCATACACAACGTTGATTAACAAATTCGCTGGAAGATTGGAGATGTCAAAGGCTGACATCGTACTTATCAACCTTGCGATTAAGGATGAAAGCTTATGGAAGAAGTAGAGTTCTACACCAGTCCGGAAGGACAGGTCTATTACAGAAAGCCAGGTCAGGAAGCAAAGAGGCTAAACAAGTTCTCGGATGTCGTTCAACCGCTGATAACCATCATCCGCAACCGTTTCCCGGAATGTTATGCACGTTTGTCAATCCTCTACAAGGAAAAAGCCTCACGGATGGTTGACCGCTTTGTGCGTTGCAACTTCGGCGAGCACGACTTGCTGACAAAGGACATCGACCACGACATCCTCAACTTTGAGGAAGTGCGCTGTCCGTTGCGCGGCATCTGCAAGGACGAGCACGTTGTCTGCAAGCCCAAGAGCCTTGTCCGCCTCTCCAAGGGAGAGCAGGAAGTGGTGAAACTCTACTTGAACGGCAGCACTCTCGACAGTATCGCAGAGCAGCTGCACAAGAACCGCAACACGGTGAAGACGCAACTCTTGCGTGTGCGTGACAAGCTCGGTGTCAAGAACTGCCGCGAAATCATCAAGGTCATGCGGCTGGGAGGCTACCTGCTATGAACGAGCAGTGCCGGGCATGCGCCGATGGGCGCGACTGCATTAACGGCAGGTGGTGTGAGAAGTTAAAGAAGTATGTTCAATATACAGTAAAAATTCTATGTAAAGATGACAATCAAGGAAATGGAAACACAGATTGATGACCTCAATTTGGATAAGCTTGAAGTGAAGATGAAGAAAGGCAGACAGGTTCACTACTTCGTCTGTGGAGCCCCTGAGAGTTACTCTGAAAATAAAGATACTACATACGGTAACCTTATCGTCTTTGACGAAAAGGGGAAGGCATGGGCTTTACCCGGCCAGAAATGGAAGGAAGGAGACTCTTTCCGTGTGTTTGATTCCTTGAACGAAAAAGGTGAAGTTGTCGTTGCAATCAATTACAAGTGCATGGAAGAACTGCCATCGTTAAACTTAGAGGCAAGATTATGAGCTACCGCAAAACGACGAGGAGAATGAGGAATGATAACCGGGCAGTATTTGCCACCAGATTATCCGCAAGCTATATTTGCAGCGTAAAACGATAAGATTATGATTAAAGCTGAAGACATACTGAATGCCACACATGGCGGTCTCGACATCATTCTTGACTGCTATCCGCAGGCAAGGGACTGCGTGAATACCAAGAAGCACTTCGCCATACGCGACGAGCGCACTCCTTCCGCCGCCCTCCGTGAATACGACTCCAAGAGCTACGGCAGGATATGGCAGGTTACAGACTTCGGCGGCGATGGCAAGGGCGAGAACGGCATCAGCGTCTACATGAACTTTCATGGCATGCGGCAGAGCCGGTTCAACGAGGCTCTGCTGCAGCTCGCTGCCAGGTATGGAGTGAAAGACGAACTTAACCGTACCGTCAATAAGCCGGACATCCGCCAGCGCGATGCCAAACAGGATGAGCCGGACGGCAGCCGGCCTTTTGAACTGAACGAGAGTTTTACCGAGGACGAGCTTCGTGTCCTCGGCCCAAAGGTTACACAGGCTACCGTAGACGCGCTGCACTGGCACTCGGTGAAATGGATTGCCAACGTCAAGAACCGCCGTGTGACGGTGAAGTATTCCACGCCGGCCTATCCTATTTTCATGCGCGAGTGCCTTGTAAGCGAAGCTCACGAAGACACGCCGGAAGTCAAGTTCTACAAGGTTTATGAGCCGCTGAACGTTGAGAAAGGCTTCCGTTTCTCTTACACTCCTGCGGGAAAGAAACCGCAACGATATATCAATGGCTTGTCTGAGCTGAAGGATGCCTACCACAAGATGAACTCTGAGGAGGAAAAGGAATGGCAGCGCACACACGATGATGACAAGCCTTATAAGGAAAAGAAGCTGCCCGAGGCTTTTATCTGTTCCGGCGAGCGCGACTCCCTCTGCTGCCAGTCGATGGGCTATCATCCCATCTGGTTCAACTCTGAAACCTACCGGTTATCTTCAGAGGAGTACCGCGAGATCATGAAATACGTCGAAGTCTTGTATAACATACCGGACATAGACGACACCGGCCGCCGCAAAGGCACGGAGCTTGCACTGACCTACATCGACATCCATACGATATGGCTGCCGAAATGGCTTGAAGATTACAAAGACTATCGAGGACACAGCCGCAAGGATCTTCGCGACTGGATGGGACTGCGCTCTGAGAAAAAGGACTTCAAGAACCTTATGGCAAACGCCCTTCCTGCCAGGTTCTGGGTAGAATGGCTGACAAAGGACGGTAAGCGGAAATATGAGATTGACACCGCCTGCCTGTACAATTTTCTTTCGTTGAATGGTTTTCATGCTCTGAAGGATGATAACAGCGATAATCCGGAGTACATCTATGTGGAAGGCAATGTGGTGAAGAAAATAAAGGTAGGCGAGATTCGCCAGTTTGTTATCAAATGGGTCATCGACCATCATAAAGGCCGTGACATCCTTAACCTCGTGCTCAACTCGCCACGTCTCTCCGGCGCTGCTCTGGAAAGTCTTGGCGAGGTAACGCTTGACTTTACCGACTTTACATCGCACAGCCAGCTTTTCTTCTTTGCCAACGCTACCGTCGATGTACACAAGCCTACTGCAGGCGATGATGGCATCAAGAGCTATGAACATGACCAGGGAGGCATTCACAACTTTGTATGGAAGGAGAACGTCATCGACCACCGTTTCAAGAAGCTTGACCCGATGTTCGAGATCAAGAAG
>CAZEEP010000038.1:2371-21711 GCA_964511295.1 uncultured Prevotella sp. | reverse complement strand
GAACGTCATCGACCACCGTTTCAAGAAGCTTGACCCGATGTTCGAGATCAAGAAGGTGCAGACAGAGGACGGTAATGAATACCTTGACATCGACATCCATAACGTCAAGAGCCATTTCTTCGGCTACCTTATCAACGCAAGCCGTCTCTTCTGGAGGAAGGAGACAGAGTATAATTTCGAGAATGACCCGGAATGCGCAAAGGCATACCTCGAAAAGCATCCTTTCGATATACAAGGCGAAGGCCTTACCGAGGATGAAATTCGCGAACAGAAGCAGAACCTTATCAACAAGATCTTTGTCATGGGTTACATGCTCCACCGCTACAAGAGCGTGACACGCGCGTGGGCTCCGCAGGCTATGGACAACAAAATAGGCGAGGATGGCCAGTGCAACGGTCGCTCTGGAAAGAGCTTCTTCTTCAAGACTATTCAGAAGATGCGCAAGACGGTCTCACTCTCCGGACGTAAGCGCAGCCTTATGGACGATCCTCACGTCCTGGAGCAGGTTACGCAGTTCACCGACATGGTTCTGGTAGACGATTGCGACAGATACATGGATCTTGGCCAGTTCTACGACAGCATTACCTCCGACCTTACCGTGAACCCTAAGAACAACCATGTGTTCACCATTCCCTTCGACGAGAGCCCTAAGTTTGCCTTTACTACAAACTACGTGCCTTCCAACTTCGACCCGTCAAGCCAGGCTCGTGCGCTGTACATGGTCTTCAGCGACTGGTACCATGAGAAGACCGAGGAGAATGACTATCTGGAGACCCGCAGCATCCGTGACGACTTCCACAAGACCCTCTATGAGCACGACTACACCGAAGAGGAATGGAACAACGATATTAACTTCTGGCTGCAATGCACCCGTTTCTATCTGGGCATCGCCGACACCGGTTACAAGCCACAGCCGCCGATGGAAAACATCATACAGCGTAAATACAAGGCTGATATGGGCGCAAACTTCGAGGACTGGGCAGACGGTTACTTCTCGCCGGAAGGAGACAACCTTGACAAGCTGTTGGAGCGAGACAACGTTCTGAACGATTATATGCGCTTTGCCAACGTCAACCGCATCACCATGCAGAGCTTCAACAAGAAGCTGAAAGCCTTCTGCGCCACGCGCTCCTGGATCGACTGCCTTAATCCTAAAGATATGCAGAACGCGTCCGGACGTATACAGTCGCGCGTGACTGGTGCTGATGGCACCAGCAAGATAAAGGATATGATTTACGTTAAGAGTAAACCGGAGGAATTTCAAGAAGCCAAGCCGGAAGCACAGCCCAAGCAGCTGGATCTGTTCGATAAAACTCCTGAGAAATCTGATGGTGATTGCCCCTTCTAAAGGATATTGCAGATTAGTCCATCTGCTAAGCAGAGATAATCATTTTCAACGAGATAGCCAAATCCGGAAGAAACCTTCTCGCACATTTTTTTTAATCTTATCGCTTGCCCGGGCGGAGTTGCTGAGTGATTCAGCAGCCCCGCCTTTTCCGGTGCCGAAAATCGTGGAGCGGATAAGGTAATCTTTTTTGACATTCTTCACAAGGCACCCCACGGCGAGGTTTGCCGTTTCCCCGACCCCTTTCTTATTTTGTTCCAAAACTTTGTGACTTTGTAACAGAGAGTTTGAAAAGTCAAAAAAGTCAGTGTTTATCGGGGTTTGCTGTGTCACAAAGTTGTCACAAAGTTACGTCACAAATTGTCACAGAATAAATTCGGTTTGTGACAAAGCCGTTTTCCTAATGGCTCTATCTACGATGTTGTACTTTTATTTTTGCCCGAAAAAATCTGCAACAGACAACTGTGACAGACGAAAGCATTGATTTGCAATCAGTTGCAAAGTTTGTTACAAATGAAACGCTGTCACAAAATTATTTCACGAAATCAACGGAGACCGGAGTTATAGAAGAGAACACAAGGTAAGTCAGAGTTAATTTATTTGATTTTAAATTTACAATAATACCTATTTAAGGTCTTGTTTCACACCGTTATTTGAAAATATTGCATTATTTTCTTACCTTTGTGAGAAATTTAATAAAAACTAAAGCTAATATGGGCAAATTCGTCTTCTACCTCAAAGTAAAGCCGTTTATCGGGCAGTGGCTGACTCACCACTACGGCAATCCCGTCACCTTTCCTTCCCGCAGTGCTGAGAATGCTTGCATCCGGCGCTTCGTCGGATTGCGTCCGAAAGACTGGCAGCCGCAGAAGCCGGAAAGCGACACCGTGGCGGTAGCCATACCTTTCGACAAGAAAAAGAACTGGCTCTACCGGAACTATATGTCTAAGTCGGCGTGTCGTGCCTTGGGCGAAATCCTCGAGAACACGTTCAAGATACAGTTCTGGAACGACATGAACGAGATGACACGCTGCGGATGCACGCTGCTCAACTGCGTCCGCGCTTGGTGCGAGAACAACGGCATCTCTCAGGATTACGACTATACCCTGAAGATGCGATACCAGCGCATGCGCGAATCGCATCTTAAGCACGGCGTGGACCTGAGGAAGAAGATAAAGGGGAAAAACAAGGAAATTTGAACTTTTTTTGCCGAAAATCACGTCTACCATAGCCGTCGATTTGTTCGTGGCCGTTCGATTGCCAAATCTCAAAAAAACAATATCAATATGAACACATTGAAAATTGTCCGCAAGGTGGAAAGAACTCTATGCTCAAACCTCAATGGAATGCAACGTACAGGTTTCGACTCAGTGAAGATTCCGGATGGCATCCGATGGGAGGAAATTGCCGTACGGCCACATGCCACATTGTCTATATCTGAAAAAGTGGATGATAAGGTGCTGATGAGAACGGCGACATTAAAGTTCTACACTTGCCAGAAGCTCGGACTTCGTAAGAATTATGCCTACCGTCTCACTCTCATTGGTGGCAGGCAGCTGCTCATCGGCACCGAAAAACGGCCATTTGCTATCTTGATCACCGCCGAGTCGATGCCGGAAAAGACTACTGATAATTCATGGACTGAAGCGACAGTAACCTATACCATTCCGTTGGAAATACCGCAAATAGGCTGATGGTAAGTGTTTTTGCTCACATCTTTTATATATTAACTTTGCCATCACAAGAAATAAAACCAGGAATATGAAATACGACATAGTCATCTCGGGAACAATCGGCGGATGGGATTGCCTTTCTACCGGCTACGTGCGTTATCTTCTCGATCAGAAGAAAGATAAAGACGTTCATGTCGCCTTCTGCTCCCTCGGTGGTTACGTCATGGATGGTCTTGTGCTTAATCAGATTTTCAAGGATCATGGAAAGGTACATGCTCATGCTTTCGGCATGAACGCTTCCATTTCTACCATTGCCATGCTTGGCTGCGCCACCATCGACATCGTGAAAAGCAGTCTCTTCCTCGTTCACAATTGCTCTACGGTCATCATGAAATATGACCAACAGAACAAAGAGCAGCTTGACGACTACATCAAGACTCTCACACAGCAGCGCAATGACCTTAACACTTTCGATGACTTGCTGGCACAGATGTATGCCGACAAGTCGGGCAAGACGAAAGACGAATGTGCCGCGCAGATGAAGAAGGGCAATTGGCTGACAGCGCAACAGGCTTTTGACTTCGGTTTCGTCGATTCCATAAGGGATGATAAAGAAGACGAGGCAAAGACCGATGCTTACAAGGCACAGTTCAAAAACGCATTCACTTGCAATACTAATATTTATAAGGAGGCAGGCATACCGCCATTGCCACAGCCACAACAGCCAATGGCTTCTGTGGCAGACAGTGATGGCAATCCAACTCCGAGTTTCCTGCAGAAGACGTTGCAGGGAATCAAGAACCTGCTCCATAAACCCAACGTCGAGGATAACAATATACAAATGAGTAAACCAACATTGGCGCTTGCTGGCATCCTTGCTGCGCTTGCCGTTGACTCGCTGCCAACCGATGACAAGGGGCAGGTTGTCCTTACTATTGACCAGGCAACGAAGCTTAACAGCCTTCTTGCCAAGCCAGCAGAGGACAAAAAGAACGAGAATCAGGCTACACAAGGTTCTGCTGCTGAGCAGCCTAAGGATGAAGCCTCGCAGCTTCGCGCGGAACTTGCCCAGCTTAGGGATGAGTCTGCCGCAAAAGACGAACAGATTAAGAACCTCCAGAAAAACCCTTCTCCGGAGGACAACACTAACGACAACCCTGCCGACGGCCAGGCTGCTTTCACAGCTCTTGACCTCGCTAAATCAATTAAAGATCTCTAACCATGTCAGATCCAACTAATGTCTTGAAGGTGGGAAACATCACCTTCACACCAGAGCAGCTGAGTAAGACCTTCATAACTTACCGTCAGCAACTCATAGTTCAGCCGATGCTTGCAATGGACAAACTTCTCAAACATTGTTCCGTCCGCACTGGCATCCGCTATAAGGAGGTTATTCCGGAAATGTCGGGTAACTTCGAGATGGGCAACTACAAGAAAGACAAACAACACGACGCTGATGTAAACATCGACGGCCGTACGCTTGAGACTTTCTTCGGTAACTGTATCGAGACAATTGACCCTAACGCCATCTACCAGAGTATCTGGGGAAGCAACATCACCAAGGGTGAAGGTCTAAAGAACGTGCCTATCGTGGTACAGATTTGCGCATTCATCATGAAGAAGCTCGGCGAACGCATCTTCTTCAATGCGTTCACTGCCAAGCACGATGGTACCGTCTTCGATAAGACAGCAGCTTTCTTCAATGGCTTCAAGACCATTATTGACAACGACATTGCCGGTACCAACGAGAATAATAAGGTTTATATCTCTGAGGAACGCGGTAACCTCGTTTATCTCACAGACTCCATAACAAGGGAGAACGCCGAGGATGCGCTGAAGGACTTCTATTTCAACGAAAAGCTTAATGCCAACCTTCGCGGGCAAGACCTCAAGATGTTTATCAGTGATATAACCTATCACTACTACACAGAGGCTTACCAGACTCGCCACGGCGCGCTGCCATACAACCAGAGCTATGACAAGCGCACCCTCGAGGGCGCGTCCAACGTGGAGTTGGTTCCGCTACCCAATGTTCCTAAGGACTTCATTCTGCTTACGCCGAAGAAGAATATTCTTCTTCTGTACAACCAGAAGACAAGCGATGAGACATACATCGTTGAGAAGTCTCTTAAGAATCACTACGATGTCGACTTCATCGCAAACATGTTCTTCGGCACTCAGTTCGAGAGCGTGTCTCCGGAGGTCTTCGCCGTTGCAGAGAAGAAGGCAGATGCCTAAAGTATAATGATGACCGCCGCCATAAGGCGACGGCCATCCATTGTTTAACAGATCAAAGATACAACAGATATGGCAAAATGCACTAAGCAAGCATCCATCTATTCAGATTTGGAGAAATGCCCAGGACAGAAGAAACTGCCGGGCATTCGTGATTATGTCTACGCGACCAGCAAACGCGATATTCTTACCTATCCCGAAGTGCCGGAAGATCCAAAGAGTCTTACAGAGGCTGTACAGACAAAAGGCGACTACACGCTTGCAGCTGACAAGTACTTCTACAAGATTGGTATAGTCAAGGACAATGGCAAAATTGAGGTCGAAAACCAAGGCGTTGACGGTGCCAAGACCTTCTCTAACAAGGCAACATTCGCCATCCCCGGGACTGAGGAAGAAGCAAGCGGTTTCATAGACCAAGCTAACAATGACGAACTTATTATCCTTGTACCGCAACGCAACGGCAAGTTCCGCATCATCGGCTCAGAGGATTTCTCGCCAGAGCTCTCATTAAAACAGGATACTGGTGCGACAGCAACCGATTCAAACACAACCACGGTTGAAGCCACAGCTACCGATTTGCATCCGGCACCGTTCTATACGGGTAAAATCCACACCGCAGATGGTGACATAGACGGTGCTACTGGTAAGTATATCACCGATGTCAATGCTGATGCAGGCGCAAAGGGAAATGCGTAAGGAAAAGATTGTTGACAGGATAACACCAACTCTCTTCTCATATTAGATAAATTGAACAAATGAGGGCGGTCCTCACGAGCGATCGTGAAGGCCGCTTTTCTTTTTGCTAATCATCAAAAAAGAATATTATGTTAGACAACACCATTACCAAGCGATTGCAGGATTTCCTTGCTAAGGATAACCGCAGCAATGCCGACATCATCGAAGGTGCCACGCTGCTCTTGCAGCTAAACCGCAACCGTATGCTTTACCAGACGGTACTGACCAATCCAAAGCGTTTTGAGCCTACCGTCGTGTACGAACTTAAGAAGTTCGTGCCTATCAGACAGCGTGGGCAGACTCTCGAAGACGTGAAGCGTGATGCAGAGCAGCTGCTTGACGAATTGAAGACTGCCGTCGACGATGAGACGAAAGGCAATGACAGTAAAGCTGATGAAGACAAAGATCTTCCGGCTCATAGCGGCAAGCGTGCCGACCATGACTTGCTGCCGGACAATATCAAGGATATCTGGCCGCAGAACGCAGAACGATGGAAGAAAATCAAAGAGCTTTATAACACATGTCTCGGCATCGAACAGCCATGCGACCTCGCTGAATCTCTCAATACTTTGAAAGAAACCTGGTATAAGTACAAATCTGAATTCGCTCGTTACGATGGCTATGTCATACCAAATCCCGATGAAACCGCCAAAAATGGTGCTTCACCGGCTGACAATGCCAAGGCTATCACCAATGCCCGCAGCTACCTGAGCAAGGCTGTCAAAGATGACAAGTTGCTCAATAAGAAAAAGGCAGCACTTGCTGACAACGCTGATGAGAAGACCATCAATGATTATAATTCTTCTCTTCAGAGCGCACAGGAACGCGTGCAGCTGCTTCTTGATAATGGCGAGACCATCGGTGATGATCTTCGTCAGAAGCTCACAGAAGCAGGTGTAGTTTTCCCGGAGGAAAAACCGACAGAGACGGTTGATCCGTCAGAAAATGCCAATTCCACCGATGATAATGCAGTAGACGATGAGCAGGGGCAGGAAGATTGATGACATCCTGCAGCCGCTCAGTCGTCAGCCTTACCAGTACTTTCTCGGCACAGGACTCCACACGCTCGGTCTGCTTGGATGGATTCTCTCAGAGACCGGACGTGCGGATGTCTGGGTAAGCACGTTCTCCACGTCGGATGCCTTCTGCTCCGGCTTTCTCAATCTGAGAAAGAAAGGGCTTATCGGGAAGGCATCACTTGTGGCAGACCTAAAGGCATCGAAGAAAACCATGCAGTTGGCAAAGCTCATGAGTAGCTGCTTCGATAATGTCTATCTCGCGCAGAACCACTCGAAGATAGTGCTGGTACAAAACGACCGTTGGACGGTTTCTGTGATTTCATCACAAAACCAGACATACGGAGATCGTGCAGAGTGTACCATGGTAACGACCTCGCAGCAGGCATTCCTGGATCTCTACACGGGACTTGACAAAATCATTAAAAGATCAATAGACCTCAATGGATTATTCGAAAGAGTTGCTTCAAAAGATAGAGGAAGAGGCAAAGAGGATGATGACCCCTTCAGAGATTTCCAGCCTATTGGGTATTGATGAAACGGAACTCATTGATGACATCAACACCCTCGGTCATCCTGCCCGGCAGGCTTTCTTCCACGGTGTGGCCACCACAGCAAGGGAGATCCGTGAGGACATCCGGGACGCAGCGCGTGCCGGCTCACCGTTTTCTGTCTCTGAATGTCTCAGCCTTATTGAAAAGCAACTCTCTGGAATAACCGTTTTTTAATCCATGAGCATACCGATAGATATAGATAAATATTCGCGCCTCGTTGTTCTCGATGACGACGAACTCCGGGCGCAGAACGTAGCCGCTTCCATGAGGGAGCGGCTGCAAAGGATTCGTGGCATCTATGCCTACTGGCTGCAGTTCCCCTCGAAATTCGATAAGGAGATAGTCGACTATGACATGAAGAAATTCAAGGTCGGTCGTGCGCAGGCTTACGACGACCTTCATCTCACGCAGATACTCATGGGTAACCTGCAACAGGCTTCCAAGGAGTTCATGCGGTGGAAGATTAACCGTGATCTGGAGGATGACTTGATACGTGCCCGAAGCAAGGGCGACCTCCGTGCCGTTGCATCCATCGAGAAAGCCCGCATCCTTAACAATCGTACTGATAAGGATGATGAGCCGGAGCTGGAGTTCGACAAAATCGTACCGCAGAACTTCGAGCTTACCGATGATCCGACAGTCATCGGCATACAAAAGGTGCCTGGTCTGCGTGACCGCATACGCAAGCTGGAGAAGAAATATGGCGACACGAAGATTGAGGATGCAGACTATGAAGAGATAAAGGAAGAGTCAGATGGAGACGCAGCAGGTTCATAAGGAATATTTCAACGACCCGCAACTCTACTCCCTTGCCATGAACACCCACGACGAGGTGATTGTAGCCGGTCGTGGTATGGGTAAGGGAGCGATACAGGCCGGCCGTCTCGAGTCGTGCTTCCAAGGAATGCCCGGCTCTATGGGTGGCTTCGTCTCTCCGTCTGTCAAAAGGTGCTTGACGAATATTCTGCCGTCCATGCTCATACATCTGGAAAGGTGGGGATTCAAGCGAGACCTTCACTATATCGTCGGCAAACGGCCGTGGAAGGCGCTTCACTGGAAGTCGCCTATCTTCACGCCTGCCAACTGGGAGAATACCATCTCGTTCTATAACGGCTCGGTGTGCAACATCATAAGCCAGGACCGTGCCGGTACCAGCAACTCTATGTCGCTTGACTACATCATCATCGACGAGGCGAAGTTTATCAACTTCGAGCAGTTGAAAGATGAAACATTCCAGGCTAACCGTGGCAATGAGCAGTACTTCCACAATTTTCCTTTGCATCATGGTATGACCATCACCTCGGATATGCCGGTGACAAAGAAGGGATCGTGGTTCCTCAATTACAAGGACGACATGGATAACGATCTCGTGGAAGCCATCGAGGGTCTTGTATATGCCAAGTGGAGGGCAAAGAGGCAGCAGAAAGCGATGCCGTCGCAGGCTGACGCTATACAGCGGAAGATAGACCGCATAGATGCCAAGCTTCGCTTCCTGCGCTCAAAGTGCCTTCTCTATAAGGAGTACACCAGTATTCAGAACCTCGCCCTTCTTGGCGAGGATTTCATCCGCCGTGCCAAGCGCGACCTTCCGCCGCTCACCTTTGCCACGTCAATCATGTGCAAGAGGATTGAGATAAGTACCGACGGCTTCTATGGCGGCATGAGGGAAGATGTCAACCTCTACACCGCGCCTAATGAGTCTGTGCTTAATCTGGAGGCGCTTAATGATGGTGCCATCCCCAACGACTGCCGCCAAGACTCAGACCTCGACCCGCAGCTTCCTCTTGTCATCGCCTTTGATGCCAACGCTAATATCAACTGGCTTGTCTGTGGCCAGGTGGGCAGGGACGGCAAACTCCGTGTCCTAAAGTCCTTCTTTGTAAAGTACGAGCGGAAGATTCCGGAACTGCTTGATGATTTCAATGATTACTACCGCTATCATCGCCGCCGGCAGGTGGTGTTCTATTATGACGCCACCTTCGTGGGCAACAGCTATGGTACTCACTCCGAAGCTTTCTATCGTCTCATCATCACGGGACTGCGCCGTAAGGGATGGAACGTGAAGCCAAAGTATATCGGTAAGCCGATGAACCATATCTTGAAGAATGACCTTATCAACCGCATGTTCCGTGGTCGTGCCGGCCACGTTGTGCTCATCAACAGGGATAACAATCCCGACCTGCTCATCTCCATCACCTCCGCCGGTGTCAAGAATGGACAGAAAGATAAGAGTGGTGAGAAGCTGGCGGAAACAGAAGAAGACAAGCTGGAGAGCCGTACTGACGGCTCCGACGCGTTCGACACGCTGTGCATAGGGGTAGAGCGCTTCCCGGTTATGCAGTATCGCAGTGTGTCCACCAATGAATATCCCAAAAAGTAGCTTATACCGCAAATGTTAAATCTTTCTTTATATTGGAAATAATTCTATTTTTTTATTTGGTTAGTACGAATAAAAGTATTACTTTTGTAGTGTTCAAATAAAGCATTACAATTATGAGAAAAAGAAAGTTAGCATTAACTGAATCGGAGTTTGATTTTATAGAGACTCTGAGAAACTACAAAAGAAGTTATCCAAATGGGGAGCCGGAGATAAGATGGTACTTGGACAGACTTTACATGGAACTCCTTGACGAACCTCTTGATTAAAACTCACAACCCTCACCGCTACAGCGGTGGGGGACTTAAAAAGAAAGGAACACAACTATGGCAACAATGACATTCGCACCGGCAAAAGCTGGCACTATGAAGGCGTTAATGAAGGATATTCTTATTTCCATCTCATGGGCTGACCTTTCCAAGCGTTATTTTGGCAAGTCAAACTCTTGGCTCTACCACAAACTTGACGGCATAGACGGCAATAAGAAGCCTACCGAGTTTACTGAGGAAGAAAAGTACCAGCTTAAAGGCGCACTGGTAGACCTGAGCAACCGCATACGTGCTGCTGCCGACCAGATACAATAATTGATAAGCTGGGTACTGTATTGCACCCTTTTGAACACAAGTCGTCTTTTGGCTTAGGGACGCATTGCCCCGTGACATGATTGCCACGGGGCTTTTTAGTGTCTTGCCCCCAGTGCTACACTCTTGCCTTCGTTTTACGCCCATCGAAACGCAGTGCAACTTCCCCGCGCTATCCTTCAGGCTGACAGTAGCACTGTGGAGAGAGGTTGTGACCGTGGCAGCACATGCCATGCACTGGGCATCGCAACGCTATCCGTAGAGCGATGTCGTTTATGGCAAGTGCTGCTCTTTGCGTTCAATTGCCACGCAGGCTAACCCACAGCCATACAGTGCACCGTTGGCATGCCAAAGGCACACAGCATGACCGTGGAGAGAGGTTATGACATCCATTGGTAGCGCTGACCGATGATGCCCATCAATCAGCGCATACCGCGGATTGGCAATTGCATTGCCACTTCGGGCGACAAAAGACTTGATTACCTACGTTGCAGAGTTGAAACGTCTTTACATATTCCGCTAAATTGAAGGGCGGCAATTGCCTAATCCTCGTAGGGCGGTGGGGGCTGCTAAGGCAGTCGGCGGCGGCTTTCGCCGCACGCAAACCGCCAAATCGTTGATATTGGGCGGTTTGCGTTTTTTGGTAGTGGAATATTCGCGCAAAATCACCCAAATTGCCGTCTTAAAACGGTAACCTGGGACCCCTTCTGCGCGAAAAGCGCCCACTTGCCAAGGAATTGCCATCGCTTCAGTGGGCAGGGCGGACAAAACCGGCATTTCGTATGGTGCCCGAAATTGCCTATTCCGAGCTCATCTCTTTTCTTTACAAAGACAACGCGCCTTTTATATAATAGTGGATAACGGTTTTCTTTGTATTTTCCATCTATCCTTACATAGTTTATCTTTGCGGTATAAAAGATAAACTTCAATGATAAATATCACGCAAGGACTTTCAGGCAAGTACTTCTCCGCCACGGTTCCCGACCTGGTGTTCGGCATCGGCGGTGCCGCAGCTGCCGTGGCGATAAGCCTCGACGGTGACGGGATATACTCGGAACGTCTCTTTCCCGTAGGCGGCAACGTCAGCCTGCGCGAGCTGGGCGACCTCGTGCGTCCCTACGCCAAGGCGAGGCTCGTGACCGACATGAAGGTTGACATCACCGAGCAGGATGCCGACGGCAACAGCCTTGCCACGGCATCGGCTTCGTGCACCGTCGTCTACTGCGATGCCGACATCGACATGGACGCTACGAAGTGGTGTGACTCCCATTTCCTGACGCTGCTCACTGGCACGCGCACTACGGCTCCCGGCCGTCTCGAACGCCTCTACTATACAGGCACCGCCCCGGCAACGGTCACTGCCACATACGCCGACGGCTCGACGAAGGCGTTTACTGCTGCCGTCGAGGGCGGCAACTCCAAGTACACCACCATCAACGTGTCACCATCACGCTTCACGGGCGATGCCGACCTTATAGGCTATGTCGTCAAGGCGGGCGACAGGACGCAGCGGTTCGACATCGACTTCAACTCGCCCGACTGCTCGCCCATCCTCGCCTTCGACAACTCGTTCGGCTGTGAGGAGATGCTGTACTGCACGGGGCGTGCCGTGCTGTCGGGCGTTTTCAAGTATGACACTGCCTTCATCGAGGGCATGAACACCAACTACAAGGTAACCGAGACGGCAAGCATCATTGCCGACACAGGGCCGCTCAGCTTCGCCGAGGCCGACTGGTGCCGCGAGCTGTTCCGCTCGCAGAACGTCCGCGTAGTCAACTTCTACGGCGGACAGGCACAGCCGGGCAAGGAGGTGGTGGTGAGCGACCCGAAGGTGGAATACGGCAACGGCAACGACGACATACCACGCATCACCTTCACCATACAGTACGCCCAGCGCAACCACAACGTCATACAGACAGCACGCGAAGGCAGGATTTTCGACAATACATTTGACTATACATTCGAATAAATGGCAGACAACAACAGGCAAAAGCAGGTGCAGACGTACCTCGAAGGCATACGCGACGAGCGGAACACCGCCGCCAACACCGCCACACGCATAGGCAGGGCGATGCTCATGCTGCTTGACTACTTCTCCAACGGCGTGTCCGACCGCTTCCTGTCAAAGTCCGGCGACGATACGGCGCAGGGCATCATAACGTTTCTCCGAGGCATACTGCTCGGCGACGGAAGCCACGGCATCGACAAAGACGGCAACGCCACCCTCGGCAAGGTGACGTCGCCTGAGGCGGTGTCGCCGGGCTACGGCGCCTCCGACGACGACATCCTCTCAGGCAAGGGTTTCCACTACTACGTCGACTCGCAGGGCCGCGCTCACATCATCACCGACTTCCTCACCGCCCGCCTGAAGGCTTTCTTCGCCGAGCTGGAGATACGGAAGGTGTCGGCGAGCACGGGGAACATGGTGTTCTCGAACGCGGGGTCGAGGCTGGCGCACGTCGAGGGCTACGAGCGGGACGGCTTCACGGGCTGGAAGTGCTGGTTCGAGACGGACGACGGCACGACGGCCACGACCAACTCCTGGGAGATTGGCGACCAGGCGCAGTGCCGCACGTTCAACGTCAAGGAGGGCGTGCACGAGAACGTGAGCAACAGGTACTACTGGCGGCTGGTGATAGGCAAGGGCGAGGGGAAGATACTCGACAAGGACGGCGCGCCCGTCGACGACAAGACCTACGGCTACGTCATCCTTGCCGACCGCTATACAGGCTCTGACGGCAAGGACGTGACGCTCGTGGAGACGCTCACGGACTCTGACGGGAACGAGATACGGCCCTACGGCGCGACGGATGGCGGCAAGGCTTACTTCCGGCTGAAGCAGTCGGAGAAGATGCCCGAGGGGTGGACGGTGAACGACGCTCCCGAGGCTGGCGACAGCATAGTGCAGCTGGGCAACCAGACACAGGAGGGGGTGGCCTCAAGGGGCAACGCCATGCAGATAGTGACGAACGGGGAGGAGGGCGCGGCCGTGCCGTCGCTGAACATGTACTCGGCCGTGAACGACTACGACCTGTCGAGGTTCCGCGTGATACAGATAAGCCCTAAGGGCATCGTCGCCACGATAGAGATGTCGCAGGTGACGATAAAGAACGGGGCGGGGAAGCCCGTGAACCTGTTCAACTTCGTGGGCGCGTACCCGACGGACGGCACGAGGCCCGGGGTGTACAAGGGCGACGTGTATACGTACAAGGGGCAGACATGGGCGTGGGACGGGGCTGACGGCTCCACTCCCGACGCTCCGTCGGAGAAGGTGGCGGGCTGGACGCTCGTGGCGAGCAAGGGCGACGACGGCAGCGCAACGTTGGACTACTACGAGGTGACGGCGGAGCCGAACATGATACACCTTGACAAGGACGGGAATTGGGCCGGCTCCGGAAAGGTGGAGATACGGAAGTGGCACGTGACGGGCAAGGAGAGAACCGAGGTGACAGGCGAGGAGGTGCATGTGGCAACCCAGCACGCCAAAAACGTAGATGACGTTTACGCGCTGCCCGTCGTCCTTTCCTTTGACAGAACCGCGGCATCCGCAGGCGGCGTGACAGACCCGGACTTCGCGCAAATGCTTTACGACGACATTGTCGGTAACGGTGACGAGTACGTAAGAGTGTCAGGCAAGGACACCCCCGCCCTCGTCATCCCCGTCATCCGTGACGGCAGCCCGGGCAAGGACGGCGTTCCCACCTCAGTCACCAAATACGCCGCCTCGGCCTACAACGCCTCGACGGTGAAGGGCAACACGCACGGCGGCACAGACTGCCCGAAGGATATAGTGAACTACTCTCCGACGGGCGGAACGTGGGCCGGCTGGACATGGGGGGGCTGGTCGGACTCGGCGACGCCCTCCGACACGAAGCCCTACGTGTGGATGCTGACCGTTCCGCTGAACGAGGAGGGGAAACAGAAAGGCAGCGCCTCATACGTCTGCCTTACAGGCGCAAAAGGAGAAAACGGCTCAGCAGGGCTTTCAATGGTGATATACTACGGCATATCGCAATATGCCACCTCTGAATCGGCTGATAACCCTCCTTCTGACCTCGGCAGCTTGTTCCAGCAGGGCGCTTCCACCTTGAACAGTGACGTATGGAAGGCGAACCTCCCCGCTGTCACAGACGCAAAGCCCTACCAGTGGGCAGCATCGGCATTGATGAACCCGAACGGCAACAAGCTCGCCAGTTCCGTAATCTACTATCGTGTGAACGTCAAGGACGGTCACACGCCTGACATAGAGATTGGCGAGAACGGGAACTGGTTCGTAGACGGGAAGGACACGGGAGTAAAGGCGCAGGGCGACAAGGGTGACCCGGGTGACAAGGGCGCCGACGCGGTGACCTACGAGATAGTGCCCTCGACGGAGCAGGCGGCGGTGAGCATCTCGAAGGCGGGCGACACGAGCGACAAGATACAGGTGACGGGCAAGCTGAACGTCAACTGCCAGTACGACGTGTACAGGAAGACAGGCGGCGTGAGGGAGGCCGGCAAGCTGGCGGACGTAACCATGAGCGCGCGGTTCAACAACGGCGATACGCTTCAGGTGAACCAAACGAACCTCTCAGTGACCGCCAATAACATCAGCTACGGCTCGACTGACGCACGCACGTCCGTGATTGTCACCTTCACCTTCGGCGGCGAGACGATAGGCGTGAGGACCGTGCCCGTGACCTTCGCCCCCGCCTCCATGATAGAGGCGGACCGGGAGCGGTGGACGCAGGTGTACGCCAACGGCGAGAGCATATCGGCCCTGCAGCAGGACGCGGAGAGCATACACCTGAAAGTGGACAGCATCGGCGGCGTCCCGTCGAGGAACCTCATGCCGATGGGGAGCGCGGGGGAGGCGGCCGTGACGGGACAGAGCACGGTGTGGGGCCCGCGGAAGGTTGCCGTGACGGCGGGGAAACAGTACACGGTGACGTGGCGGGGCCGCGTGGGGAACGCGGAGGCCTACGTGAAGTTCTACGCTGGCGTCGGCAACTGGGGGGCAAACAGCGGCCCGTACAGCAACACGGAGGACGGGACGTTCCGCCACGTGTTCAAGCCGACGGAGAGCGGCGAGATGAGCGTGTACGTGCAGTACGTCGACGGGAACAACGCCTTTCCGTCGTCGTTCCCGCATACGATATACACCGGGTGGGTGAGGGTTGACGAGGGCGACCGCGTGACGCGTGAGGCCGACCGGCTGACGGAGTGGGAGCCGTCGGACGCGGACACGGAGGCCGTGAACCTGCTGCCCGACCACCTGCTGGAGAACGCCTCGAAGGCGTACTCTGACGCGCTGGGCACGCGCGACGCGGTTGGAGCCAATGACGCGTCGGCAATCGTGGGCAAGGACGCCACGGGCAACTCCGAGGGCGTGGCGTACGTGCGGTTCACGAGGAGCGGCGTGTACGCCGGGAACAACATCACCGGCGGACTGCGGTGGTACGTGCCGTTCCGCGGGGCCGGGGACTACACCATATCGGGGAGCGTCAAGGACTTGGGCGGCGTAACGTCCACCGACGGCAACTACGTGTACATGGAGCTGCACGCCTGCGACTCGGGCAGGAACAGGATACGCAACAAGTACGGGCTCGGGTGGCGGTGGGACAAGAATCACCGCGGCTGGCGTTTCGGCGAGGGTACGGCGCATGTCGGCGACACCGAGACCGACTCCGACGGCTCCCTGAAGGCCGTGGCGTGGCTCGAGGTGCGCCTGTTCATGACGCGCGACGGCGACATGGCTGCGTCGCGGCTGTGCCTGTCGAAGTGCGGGCACGCCACGCTGTGGGACGCGCAGGAACGGTCGGACGCGAGGGGTAACGAGGCGGCGCAGCTTGCTTGCGGCATAGACATATACAAGAACGAGATAATGGCGACGGCTGACAGGTTCGGCTGGCGTGACCAACAGGGCAACCCCATAGCCTCGTTCGACAAGGACAGGGGCGCGGAGTTCAGCGGGCACGTCGCCGCGCGGACGTTCTCGACCTCCAACGGCAAGACCTCGATGGGGGAGGACGGCGTATTGCGCGCGCAGGGTGCGGAGATAGAAGGCTCGGTCACCACCTCCAACGGCATGACGTCCACCACGCTGTCGGGCGGCGGAATACAGGTGACGGGAGCCGACGGCAACATGCTGACAGAACACACGGGGGAGACGTTCGGCAGCCTCGGGGATCTGCTCGGCCAGGTTTCCGCCACGGTGACGAACAAGACCGGAAGCGCCAGCCTGTCGGCAGGGCCCATAACGTCGGGCGCGGATGCCGCCACCAAAGTGGTGGTCGCTCGGCAGCAGGCGGCCGGCACCGGCTATTGGAAGGTGAAGCTCTCCGGCGTAGCCCTCAACCTCGCGTTCCTGGCCGACTCCTCACGCCCGTTCACTGTCATCAGGTGCCAGATGGCTCTGCGGTTTGACGACGACACTGCCGGGACTCAGTACGTGATATACAGCGCGTCGGGTGGCAGGAACGGCGACGGGACGGGCGACCTCAAGCCCGGGGCCGACTGCCCCGGGGAGGTGGTGCTGCCCGTGACGCAGGGGCACGACTACAGCATAAAGCTCTACGTGAGCGTGAACATCGTGGGTTCGTCCGTGTGGACGAATGGCACTATACGTGCTACGGCTTCGGCCAGCGTGGACGACATTTCGTATGACAACGACTCGTGGCACTCGAAGTTCTTCGGCAACGGCATGCTGCTGGGCAAGGGCGCGGGCAACTACTTCGCCGTGATGTTCTCCAAGGACGACAGGAGGAACCTGTTGTTCAACGTGCTGAGTGGCGGCTACGGCATACAGGTAGACAGCCAAGGCCTGTCATATACCGTTGACGGCGAGAGCTATCGCACTCTGGCGCCGACGGCCGAGACCACGGCGGCAACGTCATACGAGATTATAGACAACGGCATCGGCACGCTCGTCTGCACGAACCCGAACGGCTGCACGGTCACCATGCCACAATTCGTATACAACGGCTTTAAGCTGACGGTGATACACGCCGGGGGGACGATAACGTTCAAACCTTACGGTTCGCAGAAGTTCTACAGCGACGGCGTGAAGGACTCTGTCAGCAGCGGCTCGAGGGGGGAGTGGATCATGTTCACGTACCTCGACGGCTACTGGTACTGCGTGTATATTAATGGAAGATTCTAAAATACATGTACGATGAAGAAGATACTGAACAGGATATTGGAAGGGTGGCTTGAAGCTGTGAGCTGGACGGACACGGGGTTATGGACTTATAACGGAGGCGGCAGATGAGGATTCCGCATACTGTAACGATGACGGCGGCGGGCATCTTCACGCCCGTGGCGACGATGTTCCTCCAGGACAGCGTGAAGACGATGATGCCGTGGCTGATGGTGATGCTCGCCGTCGTGGCGTGCGACCTGATAGCCGGGCTTCGCAAGAGCCTGAAGCTGGGGGTTCACATCTCGTGGAGCATGGCGCTCCGCGAGACGATGGGGAAGATGGTGGTCTACGTGGCGTTCGTGATGATGGTGGCGATGATAGACTCCGCCGCCAAGCACTCCTTCCGCATAGCGATGTGGGGCAGCCTGCTCATCTGCGCCATCGAGGGCGGCAGCATAGTGAGCAACATGCTGAAGCCCTACGGCATAGAGCTGTCGACGAAGGCCATCATGCGGCTGTTCGTGTCCAAGGCGATGAGGGTCGGCGCTTCCGAGGCCGACCTCACGGACGACAGGGGCGTGGACGAGGTGAGGGAGCGCGAGAAGGACAGGTGGGAGAAGCGTCACCTGCACGAGCACGGGGCGAACATCGACAGGAGAAAGAAGAAAACGACATGATATTAACTCTAAAAAACAAAGGAAGACTATGAAAAAGGCATTGGAAGGAATTGTCGGGGCTTGGCGCACGGTTGCGTCGTGGCTCGCGAAATGGGGCGCTGACAGGTGGATGCACTTGGTGGCTGGCTTGGCGCTGGCGTTCGGCATAGGCTGCGTGGCAAGCGGCGAGCGTTGGGAGGCGGGGCTTGTGGGCCTGCTGGTGACGGCGTGCGCGGGCTTCCTCAAGGAGGTCGCCGACGCTTGCACGGGGGAGAACGGCGACCTCGCGGACATGCTGTTCACGATTTTGGGCGGTGCCGTGGGCTACGGTCTGCTGATGCTGGCATGTGTGACAATCTAACATAAGGGATATGGGATACTACAAGACAAACTGCAGGCAGGCCGTGCCGCGCGTGGTGAGGGGGAACGACTTCACGGCGATGGTGCTGGTGACCCGGCACGTGCCGTCTGAGGGCGGCAAGGAGACGGAGCCCGTCAACCTGTCGAGATGCACGGGCATAACGGCGAGGCGCGTCACACGCCTTGGCAGGCGCACGGAGATGGGTTTCTCCATCGACGGGTCGTACCTCGTGGTGCCTTTCGACGACGAGCTGCCGTCGGGGAGCTACGGCTTCGAGGCGACTGGCAAGTACGCCAACGGCAGGGACTGGGCTCTCAGGCTCATGCCCGGCGAGTTCGTCGACATCGTCGAGCCGTCGAGCGCGGGCTATACTGACGGCTCGGAGGAGCGTGACGTGTACGAGTTCGCGGCCGTGGTGCTCGGCGAGAGCATGAGCGAGGCGCAGATGGACAGGATGAACGCCGCCATAGAGACGGCCCGTGCCGCGGCCGAGGAGGCGGCTGGGCTGACGGAGGCCATGATGTCGGGCGAGGCGGAGCGGCAGGCTAACGAGGAACGGCGCAAGACGGCGGAGACGGGACGCGAGGATGCCGAGCGGAAGCGGCAGCTGGAGTTCGAGGCTAACGAGAACGGGCGCAAGACGGCGGAGGCGGCAAGGGCCGAGGCCGAGGCCGAAAGGCGGAAGGC
>CAZEEP010000038.1:0-2271 GCA_964511295.1 uncultured Prevotella sp. | reverse complement strand
CCAAGGCGGAGGTGGACGAGATGTTCGTGAAAAGGAGCGGGGCGGTGTTGTACTATAATGTAATAAAGGACTTGTGACATGAGGAAATTAATACAGATAGAGAACGAGGCTGGCGACAGGCTGTATCCTGAAATACACGGCGACAGCATACCTAATGATGCTGTCACCACGGAGAAGGTGAAGGACGACAGTGTCACCGAGCCTAAGCTGTCTACAGAGCTGGGCAGGAAGATAACAGGCAGCAAGACCGTCACGGACACGCTGCTCAGGGTGTTCACGGAAGCCAAGGGCGACCCGTACTACCTACAGGACGCGTTCGTGAGGGCTAACTTGATACCCATACCCTTCGAGGACGAGGAAGTTAAGAGAATATTGGTGGAGAACTATGACACTGATGGGGATGGGGAGCTGAGTTATGATGAAGCACAGAAGGCAATAAAAAATTATAGTAGTGGTGCTTATACAGGAGTATTCTATGAATCTGCTTTTTATAATAATACCAAGCTAAGGTCATTCAATGAGTTCAGGTTCTTTGACAGTGTAAAAGAAGTAGGAAGCCCAGCAGATAATGAAGTTCCGCTTTTTCAAGGTTGTTCTAACCTTGAGAGTATTGAGCTGCCTGAGAATGTAGAAGATATTGGGGGGTATGCTTTTAGTGACTGTACCAAACTAAAGATAAAAGGTAAGAAGCTGCCAAATAGGATTGAAACGATAAGAAGTAATGCTTTTAAAAACTGTCAGTCTTTGGAGCTTGATGAGCTGCCAAGTGGATTAACATCCATAGAAGAAAATGTATTCGAAGATTGTTCATCTCTTGCCTTAACAGAACTTCCTGAAGGGATTGAGATGTTGTATTATGGTTGCTTTTGGGGAACAAAAGTGAGTTTCAGCAAGCTGCCTGACAGTCTCACAGTTATAAAGGGCCATGCACTGAATGGTACGCAGGTGTCTTTCACTGAGTTTCCTGACAGCCTTACCGGAATAGGACAAAATGGATGTTTTAGCTGTCTTAATCTTACCAAGCTGACATTTCCAGAAGGCCTGACATCAATAGGGCAGATGGCATTCTATAATTGTGAGAACCTAAAAGAGCTTACAATGAAGGGAAGTACACCACCATCATTAGGCACACTGGTTTTTGCAGGCTCAACAAAGCTTACTGCAATCTATGTGCCTGATGATGCTGTTGAAACATATAAGACTGCAACAGAATGGAGTACGTATGCAAGCATCATCAAACCTGTAAGCGAGAAACCCGCAAGCTAAAAGAAAGGAGAATAACTATGACATACAATGAACAGACGAAGACCCTCACGGCGAGTGGGGGCAAGGTGTTGAGGAGGATAGAGGACGGCAACATCTATGGTGAGAGCATATCACTTGGTTACTCTTACTACATAGGCGGCAGGAAGCTTGAGGAGCCGCACCTTGACGTGCCCTCCGACTTCGAGGAGGTGGACGACCCTTACACGGAGACGGCAATCCCCGAGACCCTGGAGGAAGCCAAGGCGCAACTGAGAAGGAAGATTGAGGACTATGACGGGTCTGACAATGTGAACAGCTTCCTTGTGAATGGCGAGAGCGCATGGATGACAAATGCCGAGAGGACATCTTACACCGCCTCTGTCAGCAATGCGGAGACACTGAATGAGGGTACCGTTGACCTCTTGCTCAATGGCAGGGTGCTGACTTTGCCGACCGCGAGCGCCAAGACCATGCTCGCGCAGATTAGCAGGTATGCAGACAAGTGCTGGATGGTGACGCAGCGGCACCTCATGGAGGCGGGCAAGCTGGAAAGCATAGAGGACGCGCTGGGGTATGGCTACAAGGCAGGCTACCCTGAGAGGCCGAGCTTCGAGGTGCGGGACTATGCTTTATAGACGGGATGGACATGATAGACTTGATAGATGTTGAAGATGAGGATTAGGATTAAGGGGTGCCTTTGGAAGGAGGGGGTGAACGGCCTCGGGATAAGGGGCATGAGCCGCCTGCCCTACAGGCGGCTGTTCGACGTGGCGGCACGGGAGCATGACAGGAAGTATGACCTTGGCGGCGACGGGGGGGACAGGCGGTTCGCCGACCTCGTATTCCTGTGGCAGTGCGCCGCGGTGTGCAAGACTGACGCGCAGGCGTTCATGGCGATGGCGTACTATACTGCCGTGCGCTTGTTCGGCTGGCTGTTCTTCAACTACAAAAAGGATAATGATTAGGATTATGGCGACAAGGACATATTACGAGCCCTCTGACGAGCTCGTCGAGGCTGTCAAGGGC
>CAZEEP010000037.1:0-27298 GCA_964511295.1 uncultured Prevotella sp. | reverse complement strand
AATTTATTTACAATTGTTCTTGTTTTGTAGGTTTATTTTCGTAATTTTGCGGTTGTACTACATGGTTTCGCCAAATTGCGGGTCAGCGGATTTTTCGGGTTGGCGGAGGAAATGTCATAGTATAGTGTTATCTTTGCAAAATGAAACCAGACCAACTACTCAGAGTAATCCTACCCGAAGTCCTGATAGACAACTTCGACATTGATCGATTTGAAAAAAGCGATATTCGCTTCGACATATGGCTTGATGAGAAGAAAGATCAACTCCGGGAAGACAAGTACAATAAAAACATAATCTCTTACGGATTCGGCGATTACCGCACCATACAGGATTATCCAATACGTGGACGGTTCACATACCTCCATGTGCGTAAGCGCAAGTGGCTGTATTAAGTCATAAAGAAGAAAGCCCGAAAGCGATAATTTTTGTGAGAAAACTGCAACCTGCTTGTAGTCAGGCGGTTGCAACTGCGTCTGAGAATCGCGTATTTGCGACCGACCTATTGCCTTGTTGCAAATACGCGATTCTCAGAAGACCTTTTGTAAATTTTTGTTGTTAGAATTATAATAAATCCTCTGAATGGTTCTTAATCGTAACCTTTTGACATGATTTTATAAAAAATAGTGGATAATTTATAGTTTTTCTTGTTCAAAAACGAAAACATTATTATCTTTGCACCCGAAAATATGGTCACGACCCCTTTGTATGGGGGATGGCGGTATAGCAAATAAACAACAGACAAATGAAAGTATTAAAATTTGGCGGAACATCAGTAGGTTCCGTGAAAAGCATTCTTAGCTTAAAGCACATTGTGGAGAGAGAGGCACGCCGGCAGCCCATTGTTGTTGTCGTGAGCGCCTTGGGAGGCATAACAGACCTGCTCATCTCCACGTCTCACATGGCACAAGAGGGTAAGGAAGAGTGGAAGCAGAGCTTCGGGCAAATGGTGGACAGGCATCACAAGATGATTGACACAATCATCACCGACACCAACGACCGCGAGCGATTGTTCAATACCGTGGACTCTCTCTTTGAGCAACTCCATTCTCTTTATTACGGCGTTTACCTCATTCGCGACCTCAGCCGCAAGACCCTTGACATGATTGTTAGCTACGGCGAAAGGCTCAGTTCCAACATTGTTTCGACGCTTGTGAAAGGGTCGAGGTGGGTGGACTCGCGTCAGTTCATAAAGACAGAGCCGGTGAACGGAAAGAACACGCTTGACAGTGAGCTTACGAACCAGCTGGTGAAGGAAGCTTTCGCCGACCTCGCACGAATAACCCTCGTGCCAGGTTTCATAGCATCCGACCGCTATACCGGCGAGACCACGAACCTCGGACGGGGCGGCTCCGACTATACGGCTGCCATCATTGCGGCTGACCTGAACGCTGAGCTTCTTGAGATTTGGACTGACGTGGACGGCTTCATGACCGCCGACCCGCGCGTAATAAAGACGGCTTACACCATCGACGAGCTGAGCTATGTGGAGGCAATGGAGCTTTGCAACTTCGGCGCAAAGGTGGTCTACCCGCCTACCATCTATCCCGTGCGTATAAAGAATATCCCCATACGGGTGAAGAATACTTTCAATCCCGATGCGCCGGGGACTATCATAAAGGACAATATACAAAACGACCATAAGCCCATCAAGGGCATTTCGAGCATCAAGAACACCACGCTGATTACCGTGTCAGGCATGGCGATGGTGGGCGTGATAGGCGTGAACCGCCGTATCTTTACCGCTCTCGCCAACAATGGCATAAGCGTGTTCATGGTGTCGCAGGCTTCTTCTGAAAACTCTACGTCTATAGGCGTGCGCGACGAGGATGCCGACGAGGCTGTGAAAGTGCTCAACAGTGAGTTTGCCTCGGAGATTGAAGACGGTGCCATGTTCCCGATGCACGTAGAGAGCAACCTTGCCACGGTGGCTATCGTGGGCGAGAACATGAAGCACACGCCGGGCATAGCGGGCAAGCTCTTCGGAACCCTCGGGCGAAGCGGCATCTCCGTCATCGCTTGTGCCCAGGGTGCTTCGGAGACCAACATCTCGTTCGTGGTGCAGTCGCAAAGCCTGCGCAAGACGATGAACGTACTCCACGACTCTTTCTTCCTTTCAGAATACAAGGTTCTCAACCTGTTCATCTGTGGAGTGGGGACTGTGGGCGGAAAGCTTATAGAGCAGATACGCGCCCAATATGAGGAGCTGAAGGAGCACTCGCGCCTGAAACTGAATGTGGTGGGCGTGGCAAGCTCCCACAACGCCATCTTCTCGCGCGACGGTATCGACCTCGAACACTATCGTGAGCAGCTGAAGGCTTCAGAGCCAAGTAGTCCCGAGAAGCTGAAAGAGGGTGTGATAGGCATGAACATCTTCAACTCGGTGTTCGTGGATTGCACGGCGTCTAAGGAGATTGCCGGCCTTTACCAGACTTTCCTCGACCATAACATAAGCATTGTGGCAGCCAATAAGATTGCCGCAAGCTCATCTTACGAGTGCTATGCCAAGCTGAAGCAGACGGCGATGAGGCGTGGCATAAAGTTCCTTTTCGAGACCAATGTGGGTGCAGGGCTGCCTATAATAGGCACCATCAACGACTTGCGCAATTCGGGCGACCGCATTCTGAAGATAGAGGCAGTGCTCAGCGGCACGCTCAACTTTATCTTCAATGAGATTTCAGCCGACTGCCCGTTCTCCGAGACCGTGCGCCGCGCCAAGGAGCAGGGCTACTCTGAGCCAGACCCACGCATTGACCTTAGTGGGACTGACGTAATCCGCAAGCTTGTTATTCTGACCCGTGAGGCTGGCTATCTTGTCGGTCAAGATGACGTTGAAAAGCATCTTTTCGTGCCCGACAACTATTTCGAAGGCTCGCTTGATGACTTCTGGAAGCATTTGCCAGAGCTTGACACCGACTTTGAGCAGCGCAGGCAGAAGCTGGAGGCTGAGGGCAAACGCTGGAGATTCGTGGCGACGATGGATCATGGAAAGACAGACGTGGCACTAAAGGCGGTTGGCCAGGACAGCTCTTTCTATAATCTTGAAGGCAGCAACAATATCGTCATGCTGACCACCGAGCGCTATAAGGAGTACCCTATGCTCATACAGGGCTATGGTGCCGGGGCAAGTGTCACGGCTGCCGGAGTGTTTGCTAACATCATAAGCATAGCTAATGTGTAGAGGAGCAACAAGCCTACCCCAATCCCCTCCCAAAGGGAGGGGATGCTGATTACAAGAAGATCCAAAAGGCATTACCGCTAAAAGGCTATTAAAGATAGCAAAAGAGTCAAAGGCATAGCCAATAAAACAGTGCAATGTATGGAAGAAACGGTTCAAGGCTATTATACGGCAAACGACTATTCGTATGGTTTTTAAAAGGAAAAAGCTTCGAAGAACAGAAAGACTCTGACTTTGGCAGAACAAATGTTGTGGGAGAAAATAAGGAGCAACAAGCTTGGAATTCACTTTCGCAGGCAGCATGTAATAGGAATTTATATTGTTGACTTTGTTTATTTGAAAAATAATCTTGTAATAGAGGTAGATGGAGAATATCACAACAATAAGTCGCAGCGTGAGGCTGACGCTTATAGGACTTGGTATTTGAACAGCCGTGGCTATCGAGTGATACGCTTTACAAATGAAGAAATTATCGCTGATGTAGAACAGGCTGTAACGACAATAATACATAATTTGTAAGTAATAAGAGCAAGTTTGCCCCTTGTTGACGCACTTGGTAAAGCTCTTAATGTAATGAACATTCCTCTGTATGATGATATATATATAGGGCGACTGTCAGATTGGTAAAGCTCTTTATGTGATCAACACCCCCTCCCTTTGGGAGGGGCTTGGAGTAGGCTCTTAAATATTGTTGAATTATGAAACACATTATTATCTTGGGCGATGGCATGGCAGACCATGCCGTGGAGCGGCTCGGAGGCAAGACACTGCTGCAATATGCCGACACGCCTTATATGGACATGCTGGCGCGACGCGGGCGCACCGGCCGCCTGATGACTATCCCCGACGGCTTCCACCCTGGCTCAGAGGTTGCCAACAGCAGCATTCTCGGCTATGACCAGAACAAGGTATACGAGGGCCGCGGACCGCTTGAGGCCGCGAGCATAGGCTACGACATGGCTCCCGAAGACCTTGCGCTGAGGTGCAATATAATATGTGTGGGCGGCGGGAAAATAATAACCCACAACGGCGGAAACCTGTCTACGGAAGACGGCACTACGCTGATGCGCTATCTTGACGAAAAGCTCGGCAATGAGAACGTGAAGTTTATTCCTGGCATTCAATACCGCCATCTTTTGGTGGTTAAGTATGGCAGCAAGCACATCGACTGCGCTCCGCCTCACGACCACCCCGACGAGGAGTGGCAGCCGCTGCTCGTGAAGCCTGAGAAAGGCTGGGAAGACAAGCATGAACCTATAATAGGTTTCGACGGCAAGCCCACGGGCGAAGTGCGCATGTCGGCTCGCGAGACGGCAGACCTGCTCAACAGCCTTATCGTCAAGAGCAAGGAGTTGCTTGAAAACCATCCTTATAATAAGGATATGGCAGCACGCGGCGAGCGCATGGCTAACATCATCTGGCCGTGGGGCGGCGGCTATCGTCCGTCGATGAAGACGCTCCTGCAGAAATATCCGCAGATAAAGACAGGCAGCTGCATCTCGGCGGTTGACCTTATAAGGGGCATCGGGGAGTATGCCAGCCTTGACGTAATAAAGGTTCCGCGCGCCACTGGGCTTGCCGACACCAACTATGAGGGCAAGGCTCAGGCTGCCATTACCGCTCTTTACAATCAGGATTTTGTTTACTTGCATTGTGAGGCGAGCGATGAGGCGGGGCATGACGGCAACCTTGAGCTGAAGCTTCGCACGATAGAGTATCTTGACCACCGCATAGTGGAGCCTATTTATAATGAGGTGAAGACATGGGAAGAGCCTGTGGCTATAGCCGTTCTGCCCGACCATCCCACGCCAGTGGAAGTGCGCACGCACGTAAAGGAGCCTGTGCCGTTCCTGTTCTGGCATCGTGGCATTGAGCCTGACAGCGTGCAGCTTTACGACGAGGTGTCGTGCGTGAGCGGCTCTTACGGAATGCTGCACCTCACAGAGTTTATGGACACATTTATGAAACTGTAAAGCCAAGGCGCAGTATTGCGCATAGGTTTTTTATACAAAAAACAAGAATGAAATACTACAGCACCAATCATAATGCACCGCTTGCTACATTGCGCGAGGCGGTTGAGAAAGGGCTTGCGCCTGACCGCGGCCTTTACATGCCGGAGAGGATAAAGACGCTCCCGAAGGATTTTTTCAACAACATAGACAAGCTTTCCTTTCAGGAGATAGCTTTTGAGGTGGCTAAGGCTTTCTTCGGCGATGACGTGGAAGATGCCGCATTGAAGCACATCGTCTACGACACGCTGTCGTTTGACACGCCTGTCGTACCCGTTTCAGCAAAAGACAATCGGGCGGATGCTTCCATCTATTCGCTTGAGCTTTTCCACGGCCCAACGCTCGCTTTCAAGGATGTAGGAGCGCGCTTCATGGCAAGGCTTTTGCAATATTTCATTCGCAAGGACCGCGAGAAGACGGGCGACAACCGCACGGTGAACGTCCTCGTGGCTACGAGTGGCGACACGGGCTCAGCCGTTGCCAATGGTTTCCTCGGCGTGGAGGGCATTCATGTTTACGTGCTTTATCCTAAAGGCAAGGTGAGCAAGATTCAGGAAAGCCAGTTCACCACCCTTGGCAGGAACATTACGGCAATAGAGGTTGACGGCGTGTTCGACGATTGTCAGGCTTTGGTGAAGAATGCCTTTATGGACAAGGAGCTGAACGCCCACATGGTCTTGACATCCGCAAACAGCATCAACGTGGCGCGTTTTCTGCCGCAGGCGTTTTATTATTTTAACGCTTATGCTCAGCTGAAGCGCATGGGCAAGATTTCCTTTGAAGATAATTCTCAAGGCAACTTTGTGGTTTGCGTGCCGAGCGGCAACTTTGGCAACATCACGGCAGGCTTGTTTGCCTCGAAGATGGGTTTGCCTGTGGCTCATTTCATTGCGGCTAACAATGCCAATGACGTGTTCTACAACTATTTGCAAACCGGCGAGTATCATCCGCAGCCGAGCAAGCAGACGCTGGCGAATGCTATGGACGTGGGCGCGCCAAGCAATTTCGCACGCATTCTTGACCTTTATAATGACGACTGGAAGGCTGTCTGCCACGACATAAGCGGCGCAACCTACAGCGACGACCGCATTAGCCAGACCATGAAGGGGTGCTACGACGAGACAGGCTATGTGCTCGACCCTCATGGTGCCTGTGGCTACCAGGCATTGAAAGAACAGCTGCGCGACGGGCAAGTCGGCGTTTTCCTTGAGACCGCCCATCCTGCAAAGTTCAAGGAAAAGGTGGATGCCATTCTCGGAACCGATATTGCCATCCCCGACCGCTTGCAGGCTTTCATGCGTGGCAAGAAGCAGAGCGTGGAGATGGAAAACAGCTTCGATGATTTCAAGAAGTTCCTTATGGAGCAATAAAATGAGTTTCAGCGGCTTTAGCGCTATAAAGATTATTCCAAGTCGCTGAACTTTTTCTGTCCTTTGGCATAATATCGCCAAAGGATGCTGTAGTTCTTGCGCTGTGGCACGGGGGTGAGCTTGCGTGTTTCGGCAATCAGCTCACGGTCTTTGTCAAAGTCGTGCTTCCATTTCTTGAAAGCCCGGCGTCCTTTTACCACAGCCTTGAAGTCTCCCCAGCTGCGTTTCAGAACCAGCATTTCGATGGCTGCAATCCAGTCGAGCAATGTCCTGACGCGCATCACGTGGTTAAGCTCGTCGTCGGGAAGATTCTTGTAGAGTATTGTGAGATTGTTGCGGAAGTTGAGGAAAGTCTTCATGGGGTTGCCCTTTGGCAGCGTGCCGCCGCCCACGTGATAGACCTCACTCTCAGGTACGCACACTATTCTTCTGCCGCGTTGCCGCATCCTCCAGCACAGGTCTATCTCCTCTTGGTGGGCAAACAGCCGTCCGTCGAGGCCTCCGCACTGCCAGTAGTCGCTCGACCTGATCATAAGGCACGCCCCTGTAGCCCACAGCACGTCCATTGTATAATCATACTGCCCGTTGTCGCGCTCCACGGTGTCAAATATGCGTCCGCGGCAGAAAGGATAGCCGTAGCGGTCGAGGAAACCGCCCGACGCACCTGCATATTCAAACGAGTCCTTGTCTGCCTCAGAGAGAAGCTTGGGCTGGCATGCCGCCACGTCCTTGTAGTTGTCCATGTATTCTATGAGGTTCGTGAGCCAGTGGTGGGTAACTTCAACGTCAGAATTGAGCAGGACATAATACTCATAGCTTCCGCCAATGCCCCTTAAAGCCTTGTTGTAGCCTTCGGCAAAGCCGTAGTTGCGATCCAGCTGAATGGTCTTCACCATAGGGTAACGCGCTTTCACCATCTGCATGGAGTCGTCGGAAGAAGCGTTGTCGGCAACCCAAATGTCGGCATCGTCGTTGGTGTACTTTATCAGTGTGGGCAAATATTGGCTTAACATTGCCTGCCCGTTCCAATTGAGGATTACAACTGCCGTTCGCATATTTTACGTTTTTTCGGTTTATTGCTATTCCATGTTTGCCATCAAGGCGCTTTTGTCGAAGTTGAAGCCGCCCAGCTTCACCTTTACTATTTCATTGTCCAACGCTTCGTCGGCTTGGGCAGGCGGCAGCTCCACGCGAATATAATTCTTGGTGAAGCCATGCATGGCTCTGCCACGTGCAGCCTTTTCGAACAACACCTCTGCCTCCTGACCTATGTGGGCGGCATAGAAGTCAGTGGTCTTTTGTTCGGAGAGTTTCAGCATTCGCTGCACGCGTTCTTTCTTGTCTTTGTCGTTTACCTTATATTTAATGGCGAGTGCCGAAGTGCCCGGCCGCTCTGAATAAGGGAATACGTGCAGCTGGGTTACAGGCAGCGACTCTATGAAGCGATAGCTGTCTTCAAAGCATTCGGGCCGTTCGCCACGGCATCCCACCATCACGTCTACGCCGATGAAGGCATCAGGCATGAGGCGTTTGATGAGCTGTATCTTATGCGCGAACACGTCGCGTGTGTAGCGGCGGTGCATTAGTCGCAGCACCTCGTCGCTGCCGCTTTGCAGTGGGATGTGGAAATGGGGCATGAATGCCCGGCTCTTGGCGCAATATTCTATCAGCTCGTCATCAATGAGGTCGGGTTCAAGAGAACTTATCCTGTATCTTTTTATGCCTTCGACGTTGTCAAGAGCCTTCACGAGGTCGATGAAACGCTCGTGGGTGGTCACGCCGAAGTCGCCGATGTTCACTCCCGTGAGCACAATCTCCTTGCCTCCTTCGCCGGCTGCCTGCTCTGCCTGGGCAACGAGCGAGGCGATGGACGGGTTCCTGGAGAAGCCGCGGGCGTAGGGGATGGTGCAGTAGGTGCAGAAATAGTTGCAGCCGTCCTGCACTTTCAGGAAGTAGCGTGTGCGGTTTCCGCGTGAGCAAGAAGGCTGGAAAGTCTTGATGTCCTTGGTCTTGACGTGGTGGAAACGGTGCAGGTGCCCTTCCCGTGGCTGGTTCCATGCGTCTGAAAGATATTGTATGAGGTTTGCCTTCTCGTTGGAGCCAAGCACCAGGTCCACACCGTCTATCTTGCTCAACTCCTCGCTGTCAAGCTGGGCATAGCAGCCGGTCACAATCACGAACGAGCCTGGGTTTTGCCTTACAAGCCTGTGTATTGCCTGCCGGCACTTGTGGTCTGCCATCTCTGTCACCGAGCATGTGTTGACCAAACATATATCCGCCTTCTCGTCTTTGCCCGCCGGCACAACCCCCATCTCGCCAAGCATCTTGGCGAAAGTGGATGTCTCTGAGAAGTTGAGCTTGCAGCCCAGGGTATAGTAAGCGGCCTTCTTGCCTTGAAAAGCACTCGTGTCTATCATTATCTTTGCCTTATATTATATGCAAAGGTACGCTTTTCCGCACAGAAAAATGCTTTTGCGTGCCCTATTTTCAATGTTTTTTATAGCGTGCAAAACTTTAACGTTTGTTTTATGATTGCAATATATTGAAAATCAATGCTTTGCAAAAAGGTTACATTTTAGGGTAAAAAAAAGCCTAAAAAAAAGTACGTTGTATTGAAAAAATGCCTACCTTTGCACCGTTGTTAATAAACAAGATTGTTTTACAGATTTAAAAAAGCAAAGAAAATGAAGAAATTAGTTTTAATGTTCGTAGCTATTGCAGCTATCTCTTTCGCATCATGTGGTAACAAGAATCAGAATGCAGCTCCTGCTGATACTGATACAACAGCTGTTGACACTGCTGACACTGCAGCTGTTGACACTGCAGCTGTTGACACAGTTGCTGCTGAGTAAATCTCGGACAAGCGAAAGCAGAATGCGCTGAGTGATCAGCGTTTCGTTAGCACGAATTGAAAATTGAGAGACTTCGCCTCGGACTTTATGTCTGGGGCGTTTTTTTGTATATAGATTTTATTGCTTTTTGTATGTCTTAATCAAACTTGAATAGTTGGCGGCAATAGAGAGCAAGAAAACAGTGAGGTGTATCAAAATGAGTCTACCGACTCCATCTTTATATACCTCACTGTATATAAGTAGTTTGAAGTATTTTGAAACCGACTAATAGCCTGTTACTTATACGATTGTTTTAAAATCTCCACTATTTCATCGTGTGTGAGAGGCTGACGGTCGCAAGCGACGAGTCCGCCCATCACGTCAATGGCATTTGAAGCCATGTCGTCGAACTCCTCAGGCTTGATGCCGTAGTCGCTCATCTTCAGATTGTCTACATCGCAGGCTTTCTGCAAGTCTGCGAGGGCTGTGATGAAGTCCATTGGCTCTTTGGCATCCTCTTTGCCGAGGAACTTTGCCATATTGACGAAGCGGTCGTCGCAGACATGCTTGTTGATAACGGTGGTAAAGTATGCTTTCGAAATCATGATGAGTCCTGCTCCGTGGGGTAGGCACTCATGGTATGCACTCATTGCGTGCTCAATGCTGTGCTCGGCAGTGCATGCACTGGTATCCATAGAGTATCCGCTCATGGTGTTGGCAAATGCCATACGGGCGCGTGCCTCTTTGTTACTGCCGTCTTTATAGGCTATGGGCAGATACTTGCCTGTATTGCGGATGGCTGCTTCCTGAACCATGTCAGAAAAGATGTTTGCCTGATTGCTGACATAACCTTCAAGCGAATGGAACAAAGCGTCGAATCCTTGATAGGCTGTGAACTTTGGCGGTACTGACAGCATAAGGTCAGGGTCGACAATGGCATAAACGGCGAAATCGCGTGGGTCGCCAATGCCGAGTTTCTCGTTGGTCTGCAAGTTGGTGATGACTCCGGCACTGTCGACTTCCGAGCCTGTGCCTGCCGTTGTAGTGATGGCTATCCATGCCAAAGGAGCATTCTTGGGATGCTCGCCCTTGCCAGTACGCCCGCCGGCAAAGCGCCACAGGTCTCCGGGATTGGCTGCATTGATGGCTATGACCTTTGCAGCATCCATCACTGAGCCACCTCCGAGGGCGACAATAAAGTCGCAGCCTTCGGCATTTGCAATCTTGGCACCTTCCTCGACGTTCTCCTTAGTAGGGTTGGCCTGGATTTTATCATATACAATGCTTTCAACACCAGCTAATTTTAACTCTTTGACAGTACGCTCGAGATAGCCATTGGCTCGGGTTGACTTGCCGTTGGAAATTACAACGAGCGCCTTCTTGCCTGGCATAGCCAGAGTGTGGAGGTTATTCAGCTGGCCGGTGCCGAAGAATACGGCGGTGTTGCCTGGAAATACGAAACTTAATTTTGTGTCCATAATCAATACTTTTATGCTTGTTATTATCTGCTTGCAAAGTTACTACAATTATTGCTTACAGGATTTATACTGATTACGGATTCTATTATATATTTCCTCTGAATTCTCTATCAACTTATGAGCATAAAATAATTTGTGAATATCTTCAATCGCCCCTGCAATCGGAAGGATGCCGTTTGGACGATTATGGATAACCATTTAAAATAATTTGTGAAAAAGAGGTGTTGAAATTTTGCAGGTTCTGAAATATTGTGTACCTTTGCACTCGCTATGGTAAAAGTCATGGTCATGAATAGTCAGGGGCATAGCCCAGTTGGTTTAGAGCGCTGCAGTCACATTGCAGAGGTCATCGGTTCGAGCCCGATTGTCCCTACTATAAAAATCCCATCAGCCGAAAAGGCTGATGGGATTTTTTTGTAGCAGTATGTCTTATACGTGTATGTGGCTTATGTCAACAGTAGTATAAGCAAAAAAGGGATTCCACCAACGGAATCCCTTTTTGCTTATGGTTTGGTTTTACTTGCGTTTAGCGGCAGATGCTGACGTGTGTGTCAGGTAGTAGCCGTTTTTCATCTGTGGTGAACCATTGTATGATGTCTTTGCTCCGACAAGGGTTATGGTGTCGCCAACTTTTATGTTGTTTTTCGAAAGGAAGTTCTGTTGGTCGGTTCCTTTGGGAGCACCATATCCGAACATGCCGTAAACGTAAACATCAGTCGTGCCGTCGGTGACATACAGGTTTCCGTACATGTCATTCTTTATTTCCTTGACGGTGCCGGTAATCATCACCAGGTCGTCACCATCGGGCAGGGCGTTGAATTCAGCGAGACTTACACCCTTGGCTGCCTGTACGTTCTCGATGGTCGGGTTTGCCAATTCAACAGTTTTGTTATATTGGTCACGCACGCCAACGGCAGTAACAATGTCGCCAACCTTCACACTCTTGGCGAGGTCGCCAGTTGGCTTGTAAATCTCAACAGAACCGGAAATGTCAGTGTAATCGTTGATGTAAATGTTGCCATAGCTGTCAATGCGTGTCACGAGGCCTGTGAGACGATATTGTATGTTCGCATCCACCTCGGCTGCGCAGAACTCTGCGAGTGTTGCCGAGATGATGGCTCCTGCCTGTGTGACAGTTGCTTTCACTGACGAACTGTTTGAGCTTATCACGACATCGGCAGCGCGCGATGCGGCAACGTTGGGTTGTGCGTGGAATGTTATGACGGCAGTGTCGGCAGGATTGGGGACTGTCTTGGTTGGAACACCGGCAATATATTCGATGTTGCTAACTCCGAGCCAATTTTTTGCGTTCTCAGGAATTGACGGGTTTGCGCCACTTCCCTTGTAGGCAACCTTTACCTTGAAATCACCACCGTTCTTGTCGATGGGTTCTTCCTGTGTGCTGACGAGCTTGATGAGAGATTTCGTAATCTTGATGACCGTAACGTCTACAAGCTCAATGGTGGAGCCGTATGTTGTCTTGGGACCTTCAACGGTTATCTCATCGCCGTTTTCTATATTGAGCGAGGCGAAATTCTTTGTCTTGCCTTCGGCATCAAGCGTTCCGTATATTGTAATACGTCCTGTGCCATCCTCAAGATAGAAGTTGCCGTAGGTGGTATTGTAAATGTCCTGTACGGTACCTTTTACACGGAAAGTCTTGCCGTCAGCTCCGGCTATCACTTCGGCACATGTGGCTGAAGTTGCCTCCATTGAGCCTTGGCGTATTTGCAGGAACTGGGTTTGGCCGTTGCATGTGATTTGGAGCTGAGCCTCACGTCCAGACTCCGTCTTGTCGGCATGGAAGGTCATTGTGGTCTGTCCGGCAGCACCGCTTTCGGCACTTACTGTGAGCCAAGCGGGAGTGCTTTGGTATGTGGTGTCACGAACGTCGCCATCCTTGGTTATTATTTGGAAAATTTTCTCCAACTGCCAGTTCCCGTTGGCGTTGACGGTCACCGTAGCGTCGCCACCTGTCTGTGAGATAGTGGCGTATGACTTGTCGAGTGTCAGGCCCGACAGTGTTCCTATCGTGTTGTCGTCAGAGCAGGCTGATGTTAAAGCCAGTCCGAGCAACGCGGTGAAAATATGTTTGAGTTTCATAGTTGTTCTATGTTTTGTTTAGTTGAAATAATACTTCAGTCCGACGGAAGCATACCAGCACTGGCCAATGGCGTAGTTTGGCACCCATGTCTTTACGCCGCTCTTCACGGCAGCCGGAGTGGTGAACACAGGGTATCCGTCGGCATCGGTGTGGTCGTAGCGCAGGATGCGGCCCTCGTTGAGCGAAGCGTTCATAGTCTTCATCACGCCCCACTTGGAGTCGAAGAAGTTGAGCACGTTCTTCATGTCGAAGCTCAGTTGAAGCTTGTGGCTTGTCTTGCCGCTGTAGATCTTGAAGTCGTGCTTGTAGCTGAAGTCGACGCGGTGTACCCAGGGATTGTAAACGCTGTAAGCCTCGGCATATTCGCCTTGACGGTTCTTCAGGTAGCTGTCGCCGTGGACGTACTCCATGAAGCGGTCGCGGTCATCGTTGCTTGCAAAGCGGAACTCGTTGTTTGCGACCTGTTCGTCTGTCGGGATGTAGAGGGCGTCGTAAGAATAACCGTCACCGTTCATGTCGTTTGCCATCATGTAGCTGTAGTTGTAGCCGCCGTGGAATGTTTCATAGAACAGTGAATAGTGGTTGCCGCTCTTGTCGTGAATGGTGAGGCCTGCGGAAATACGGTCAGGTGTTACATACTGTGAGTTGTGCAACTTGATATTGTTTGGACCGAACACCGTGGGTACGTAGGTGAATGCAGATTCGGCGTTTGAACCGGGCATTCCGGTGACTTCCTTGTTCACGGTGTGGTTGTAAGAAGTCTGGAACTCCATCCAGTCGAAAGGCTTCGTGTTTACAGAAGCGACGAACGACCAGCCGTAGCCGCGGCTTGTGTTGTCAAGAACGAAAGCCTTTGTACGGTCGTTGCGGAAGCCTGAAGGGAAGATAGGACGATTGTCGGCACCGTTCCAACGTGCAAAGCCTTCGACAGGCATTATGCTCCAGTCGGAAATCGTGGCGGCGTTGAGAGTCTTGTTGAACATACCTTCCAAGGTGACTGTAAGTGGGAAACTCACGGGTAGTTGATAATCTACAGCGAGTGTGGTCTTCCAAACCTGTGGCATCTTGAAGTCTTTGTCAACGGCTGATATAGAGCTGGGTTTCGTACCTTCTTCTGAAGAAATTGTGGTCGGGTAACCCATTGAGGCAAGTCTGTCGTAGAGAGCCTGTATGGTTGCTTTTCCGTTTGCATCTGTAACAAGTCCTCCTGCAAACTGGCTCATGTCAATGTAAGTGTTTCCGTTGGCATCGGTCGTTGTCGGACCAGTGTACCAAGGCATTACATTTTGCTTTTTGCCGGCATTGTAAACGGTGGTCTTGCCGTTTAGTTGGGCGTTGTATTGCACCATGCCCGAGTTGGACGGCATGTTGGTGAAGAAGACCAATGGCAAACGGCCTGAGAACAGACCCGTGCCGCCACGCAAGCGTAGGCTTTGGTCGCCAAGGATGTCCCATGTGAAGCCAACGCGAGGTGAAACGCGAACTTTGGCTCCGGGCCACTTTCCTGTGTCTATGTGGCGGCCGTCGTAATCGAGATCCAGAATGGCGTTGTTGGTCATTAGGTCGCCATTGTCATAGGCGAGGAGGTCGAAGCGGATACCGTATGTCAGCTTGAGGTTCTTTGTAGCCTGCCAGTCGTCTTGTGCATAGATGCCGAAATTGTTGCTGTTGATACGTGCTGCGGGTGATTTTTCGCCATTGTAACCGTAAGTGAGGCATACAATCTCAGGTGCTGCGCCGTTTATGAAGTCATCCACGGAAGCGTAGCGGTAATAGCCTGCACCATTGCGCATGTACTGGTTGTCTGCCATCTGGTGCTCATACATTGCGCCGAAAGTCATTTTGTGATTGCCGCGATACCAGGTAAGGTCATCCTTGATGTTCCAAACGGTATTGTGCACGGCGTTGTTCCAAGTGAAGAGCTCATAGCCGAGAGACATGTACTGCACGTTCTGGCCGCTGCCGTCCTGAATGTCTATGAACGGGAACTCAGACGAGTTGCTGCCTCGCACGTCGTCGAGCTTTGAGAATGTGGCAAGGAACTGGTTTGAGATGTCGTTTGAGATACGGCTGTTGAGGTCGAGCGAGAAAGAGTGTACCTTGTTGTTTTGTGAGTACATTGAGTTGGCAAATGTCATGCTGTACAAAGAGGTACGTGAGTAAGGCGAACGTGTTCCGCCGTCCATTGACGAAGCGTTTGGACCAACCCAGTTCTTGTTGTTCGTATAATTGTAACGGAAGTCCAAGTGGTGCATGTTGTTGATGTTCCATGTCAACTTTGCCAAAAGCTTTGCATTGCTCTTGTCGGCAGGGAACGAGTTGAACGAACCAGTGTCGTAGCCGTATTTCTCTGCCACGAAGTCCTTGACGCGCTGCATGTCAGCCACGGATGCGTATGAGAGGTATTGCGATTCGTCGCCAACTCCATCTTCTGAAGCGCGCCAACGCACTGCAACAGACGGGGTTGTGGTGTACTCTCCGTTTACGAAGAAGAAAAGTTTGTCTTTGATGATTGGACCGCTGAAGGTTCCGCCGTAGGTTGTTGAACGGTCTTTGTCGCGCGCGCCGGCAATCTGCTGTCCATAGACGGCGTCGCCACGCATCTGCTCGTTTTGGTGATAAACGTAAGCCGTGCCTTGGAACTTGTTGGTTCCGCTCTTGGTTACGGCATTGATGCCGCCGCCGATGAAGTTGGTCTGGCGCACGTCGTAAGGCGAAATCACGACTTGCATTTCCTGTATGGCATCAATGGAAATGGGGTTGCCGCCGCCCGGCAGGTTGTCTGAGAGACCGAAGTTGTTGTTGAAGTTGGCGCCGTCAACGGTGAAGTTTGCCGTGCGTCCGTCGGTTCCGCCAAACTGCATGCCGTTGCCTCCGTATGGTGAGAGGCGGGTGATATCTGTAATGCTGCGGCTCACGGTAGGCATGTTCTGCATCTGCGCGTTGTCGATGTTGGTTGCCGCACCGGTGCGTTCGGTGGTGAACTTTGTTGCCTTAGCCTCAATGACAATCTCGCCGAGCTGTTGCGCGTCCTCGTCAAGACCGGCGTTGAGATTGTAAGTCTGTCCGAGGCGCAGGTTCACGTCCTTGAAGTCTTTTGTCTGGTAGCCGATGTAGCTCACTTTTACCGTGTATGGGCCACCAGGGCGCATACCGTTGATGGCGTACATGCCACGAGTGTTTGTTACGGCCTGATACTTGGTGCCTGACGGCATGTGTATGGCCTCGACGGTAGCTCCTATCACGTCCTCACCGTCAGCGGTAATCTTACCGCTCATGCCAGAGGTTGTGACCTGAGCCATCATTGCCGTTGTGAGACACAACAGCAACGAAATCAGAAAAAGCAGTCGTTTCTGCATAAGATTTGTTAAATTAATTAATTTAAAAAGTGGGAGCAAGCTCCTTTGTTTTGTTAAATACGCTACAAAATTAATCAAAAAACTTCAAACCAATGTGTTAAAAGGCGAAATATTTGTTTCAAATGAATTAATTCTTCTTTCTTGTACGGGTAAATGTCATGCTGGAAAGGAAATTGTGCATGTTGAAAGATGTTTGCAACGCATTCTTTCGGTAGCGGCATCGTTTCTCTCGTACGCCGTCTGTGCAGCCTATGCGCGCCGTCTGTGTTGTCTACGCACGCCGTATGTACAGCTCACGCGCGGTGTCTGTACTGTCTACGTACGGCGCACGAGAGCCGCCCCAGCAAGTTGCTGAGAGTTTCTATCAGAATTTTGATATGCTTTCAGGAATACAAAAGCCGTCAAACACTAAGGCATTTGACGGCTATTTGACATGTTTGTTGGATTTTCTGTTTTGTCGTTTTTCTTTATAAAATACGTCTATGTTCTTTATAAATGCGGCTATTCTACTGTCACCGACTTGGCCAAGTTCCTCGGCATGTCGACGTTGAGCCCTTTCAATACAGCCATGTGATAGGCGAAAAGCTGCAAGGGGATGACGCTGAGCAGAGGCGCAAGGGCGGGATATGTCTTAGGAATCTCTATCACCTCGTCGGCATTGCGCGCCACCTCCTCGTCGCCCTTGGTCACTACGGCAATAATGTGTCCGTGGCGAGCCTTCACTTCCTGCATGTTGGAAATAATCTTTCCGCTGCCGTCGTCGTTATGGTTGGGCGTGTGTTTCAAGTGTGTGGCAACGAACATGCAGGGCATGTTTTCGTCGATAAGGGCTATGGGGCCATGCTTCATTTCGGCGGCAGGATAGCCCTCGGCGTGTATGTAGCTTATCTCCTTTAGTTTCAACGCGCCTTCCAGGGCGACGGGATAGTTCCATCCACGCCCAAGGTACAGGAAGTTTTTGGCAGAGGCATAATGGCTTGCGAGCGTCTTTATCTTCTCGTTCTGAGACAGTATCTGGTCAATCTTTTCGGGAATGTTCTCCATCTCGCGCGTCATGTCGGTGTATTCGTCCATGCTCATGGTGCCGAGCTCTCTGCCGAGGGCGAGGGTGAACATGACGAGGCATGCCACCTGGCCCGTGAATGCTTTTGTGGAAGCCACGCCGATCTCAGGCCCCACGTGTATATAGATGCCGGTGTCGGTTTGGCGGGAGATGCTTGAGCCCACGGCGTTCACTATGCCGAAGATATAAGCTCCTTTTGCCTTGGCAAGCTGTATGGCTGCCAGGGTGTCGGCTGTCTCGCCGCTTTGGGATATTGCAATCACTACGTCGTCGGGAGAGATTACTGGGTCGCGATAGCGGAATTCGGAGGCGTAGTCCACCTCCACGGGTATGCGGCAGTATTTTTCTATCAGCTCCTTGCCGATGATGCCGGCATGCCACGACGTGCCACATGCCACGATGATGTAGCGCTTGGCACGCAGCAGGCGTGTGCGGTGGTTGTTCATGCAGCTCAGGTTCACGATGTTGTTCCAGGGCAGCAGGCGGCCCGACATGCAGTTGCGCAGGCAGTCGGGCTGGTCGAAAATCTCCTTTAGCATGAAGTGTGGGAAGCCTCCTTTCGACAGCATGTCAATGTCGAGGTCTACTTGTTTCACCTCTATCGGCGCGGGGCTTTCGTCAAGATTGTACACGTGCAGCTCCTTGCCGGGTTCGGCAACCGCCACCTGGTTGTCGTCAAGGTAGACCACATCCTTAGTGTATTCCACTATGGGCGTGGCATCAGAGGCAATGAAAAACTCGCCGCTGTCCTTGCCAACGCCCACCACGAGCGGCGAGCCCTTGCGTGCCGCCACTATGCGAGAGGGCTTCTTGCGGTCGATGACGGCAATGGCGTATGCGCCCACGCACTTGCGCAATGCCTTGGCTACGGCTATGGGCAGTGAGACGTGCTGGCGGTCGATGACATACTGTATGAGCTGGACCAGCACCTCGGTGTCGGTATCGCTATGGAAATGGTAGCCGCGAGCCTTGAGCTGGTCGCGAAGGACGGCATAGTTCTCGATTATGCCGTTGTGGACTATGGCAAGGTCGCCCGACTCGGATACGTGCGGATGAGCGTTCTTCACCGACGGCTCGCCGTGGGTCGCCCAGCGCGTGTGGGCTATGCCTATGGTGCCTGAGCAGTCCTTGTCTTTGGCAGTGGTCTCGAGGTCAGCCACTTTGCCGCGTGCCTTGTAGACGTTTGTGTTGCCCGTGCCGTTTACAAGTGCCACTCCGGCAGAGTCGTAACCACGGTATTCCAGGCGGTGAAGCCCCTTAATCAAAATCGGGTAGGCGTCACGGTTGCCTACGTATCCTACTATTCCACACATATTATATTATATACTATGAACTTTGGGCGGTCTTCTTAATGGTAGCAACGCCCTGTTTAGTTCGGTGAAAGTTATATTCTTACCCATCGTCAGGATTGGAAGGGTGGGGTGGAAAGCCGCCGGAGGCAGGACTATTCCCTGAGCCTCTCCCTGAGCTTGTTGCTTCTTCTCATGTAGGCCATGAGGAGCAGAACGCTGAAGACAGCCACCGACAACGACACGAGGTAACTGACTCCTGCGAACGAATCGTAGAGCCCGTGCAGCGTTGCGGGTATGGCAATGGCAAGGAACCAGAGGGCATGGCGGTAGCGCGGATAGAGCCCTGCCATGCCGATGAAGTAGCCTGCCATGCCGCACCAGATGGCGTGCAGGAATGGCAGGGATGTCAGTCGGGCTATGTTCAGCACGAAGGCTGTGGTGTAGTCTGCCTGTATGTTTATCGTGGTCTGGTATTGCACGCCCTCGAACACGCCGAAGGCTATGCCTGCCATGAGCCCGTAGTAGACCATCGTTTGTGGCAGCATGGGCTCTTTGGAGTGTCTTTGCAGAATGAGAATAGGTATTATCTTGGTAAATTCCTCGGTCACGCCGACTCCTAAGATATAGCCGATGATGCTCAGCGGAAATATCATTTGGGTAAAGATGTAGAAGAAGTTGAGGCTGTGCAAGAAGCCGAATATGAGGAAAACGCCTGCCTGCGTAAGGAAGAATGTCAAGACCGTAGTCTTGATGTTCACTTGCCGGGTGGAGAAAAGATAGTAGAAGAACAGCCCCCAGATGACGGCGAAATAGAGCGACACGAAGTAGAACACGAGGTAGCCGCCTATGGGCAGCAACATGATTATGGACAGCCCGAGCCCCACGATGCCCAGTGCCAGGAGCCTCTTGTCCTCGAAAAGGTTATGCCGCTTGAGGTCTTCGCGGGGAAAGATGATGTCGCTGCCGACGTGCTTGAGCTGTTTTGCCAGCGAGCCGTTGCTTCCCACGCGTGGACGGATGCCCTTGCTGAGGAGCATCATCGCTATGGTGCCCTCCCTGCCCGTCTCGGCATCACGCGCCTTGTCGTTCATCAACAGCCTTCCCTCGTTTACAAATCTTGCCACGGTTTGCTCGTCATACGGGCCGTACTCGTGGGTGTTACGAATGATGATTAGCATAAAAAGAAAGATTTTGATTGCAAAGGTAGCATAATTTGCATTAAATCGCAAGCAAAATGATTATTTTGATACAAAAAACACGAATTTGCGAATAAGAAGTATATCTTAATCGCAAATTCGTGCTAATGGCGCGCCGATGGCGCATCTTTTACATGAAGTGGACCTGCGGGGAGTCGAACCCCGGTCCGAACAAGGAAGCCCTATGCTTTCTACACGCTTATCCCAGCCTTTGTTTTCGTACGACAGCAAGACCTGGGCCACCAACTGCCGTCTTATCCCCTAAAGCGTTTCATCATGGAACCGGGGCATCCCACGACTATTCCCGATTTGTTCTGCACCGCTTGATCTCCGGATTCGGAACAACATCCTCGGAGCGATGTCTCGTCCTGCTACCTTGTAGCTGGATTAAGCCAGTAATCTACTGTACTTCGATTAGGCAGCGAGAGCGTAGTTGTTTTCGCCAATTAAATTTTTGTCCACTCAGATTAAGGAGTTAGCCGACGAGACTCCGCGTGCTTACATACGATTTCATCTTGCCGTCAAATCCATACAAGCCCTTCGTATTTGTAAGTGGTGCAAAATTAGGTTGTTTTTGGCAAACAGCCAAATTTTTACCACATTTTTTCTTGTTTATACCCCCTGTCTACTGTTTTTTGATTATTTTTGCAGCCGATGAGAAAACTTTACGCTGCTTTACTGCTTTTCCTTGCCTCGGCAATGACACTGTGTTCATGCCGTGGGGCAGCCGATGAGGCAAGCGATGGTTCGCCTTTTGGCGTAAGAACCGTCTTGCTCCGCGTGAGCAGTGAGGAAATGTTGCCTTTTCCCGATAGCCCTGCCGCCACTCGCTCAACCGATGTCGCCACCCTGTGTGACAAGCTTTGCCTGGCTGTCTACAGTGGTGGCAAGCTCGACACTCTTGCCTCGAGGCTGTCTTCGGATGGCAGTTTCGGCAATGTTTCCATAAGGCTGAAAGGCGGCAGGTACCGTTTCCTCCTCCTTGCCCACAACTCGGCGAAAGCTCCCGATGTGACCGATCCTGAGAAAATAGACTTTGGGATGCAGAATGTGTCAGACGTGCTTTATTGGTCGGACGAACTGACTGTCGCCCGTGATACGTCGTTCAATGTATCTTTGCGTCGTGCTGTGGCAAGGGTAGATGTCGTCACCACCGACACCATTCCGTCCGCCGTGGGCAGCATGTACTTTATTGTAACCAAGGGCAGCTACATCCTCAACGCTCTCACCGGATATGGAGTTTATTCCGGGAGGGACTACAAGTCGATTCCTATACCCGACAGCCTCGCTCATCGGCCAGGCACATTCTCCTTTTACACCTTTCCCACGGCTGAGGAAGTGAGTGCTTCGGTCACTCTTCGGGCGATACGCATAGGAGAGACGGGCATCTATTGTTCGCGCGATTTCGAGGATGTGCCTCTCAAGCGAAACACGGTAACCCGTCTCGCAGGCGAGTTTTTCAAGAAACAATAATAGGCTCTAACCGTCTTATCCTAAGTATTTTGCAAGGATATGTGCGTAGCTGCAGTTGCGTATCTTCTCGATGCTCTTCTCTTTTATCTGTCGCACGCGCTCACGTGTAAGACCCATTTGTGCGCCTATTTCCTCCACACCTTCCTCCTGGCAACCAATGCCGAAACTCTTTCTCAGTATGGTTTCCTCGCGAGGCTTGAGCACCTTCTTGAAAATATCTTTCAGTTCCTCGTGCATCGACTCCTTGTCTACCGTGTTGTTCTGCGTGTGGTCAGACGACGGCAACATTTCGGCAAGGCTGTCGCTGGTGTCGTCGGCAAAAGGCGCGTCTATGCTCATGTGGCGCACGTCGGCGTTCATCGTCTGCTCTATCTTCAGGTGGTCTATGTCGGTAATCTCCGACAGCTCCTCTGCCGACGGTTTGCGTTGGTGCTCTTGCTCAAACTTCTGTATCTCGTTGTTTATCTTCGACAAAGCCCCCACTTGGTTCAGCGGCAGGCGCACCATGCGGCTCTGTTCGGCTATGGCTTGCAGGATGCTTTGGCGAATCCACCACACGGCATAGCTGATGAACTTGAAACCGCGCGTCTCGTCAAATTTCTCGGCAGCCTTCACCAGCCCTATGTTGCCTTCGTCAATCAAGTCGGTGAGTGACAGCCCTTTGTGCTGGTATTGCTTAGCCACCGACACCACAAATCGCAGGTTGGCGGCAACCAGCCTCTCCTTGGCGCGCTCGCCTTGCCTGCCGCCTTGTCGTATCTCGTATGCGAGTTTTTCCTCCTCGTCGAGGTTCACCATCGGTATGCGTGCTATCTCGTTGAGATAGCGGTCCAGTGCCTCGCCCTGACGGTTGGTGATGCTCCGTGAAATCTTCAGTTGTTTCATTACGTTCTTTCCTTTCCTTCTTTTGTCCTTGAACTCGACCTTCTTGTCTCAAACCTTTATATACAATCATTGTATAATCTACAAAAACTATACCATTTTTTGCTTTACCGCCCTTCTTATCATCATTTTATCATTAAGCGGTCTGCCATGATTGTGTAAACTGCCTGCCATGATTAATGAAATAGTCTGTCATGATTATTGAAACTGCCTGCCTTTTATTTCTTAACGGTCTGTCACAACAAAAAATGTCCTGCCTTTGCGCTTCGCGTATAGCTCTGTCTTAGTATTTTGTTAAAGCATCTTAATATATTATGTGCTCATTTGGAGAGTTGACAGGAAAGCCTTACCTTTGCACTCGCTTTGTCAGCAAGCATCATGCGGTGTCTTCTGTAAAGCATTTCTTTTTGTCGGCATAGCTCAGTTGGTTAGAGTATCACCTTGACATGGTGGGGGTCCTTGGTTCGAATCCAAGTGTCGACACAAAGAATAAAGCCAAGTAATTGTTTATCAGTTACTTGGCTTTATTGCATCAAGTAAATTCCCCGTCAAATTCTCCGTGTTTGAGCTGGCAACAACATTATTGACAGCTGTTGTCGTTTACTGAATGTCATTTTATTTAGGTTTTTATTTTCTTTATTTCTTGGGACTTTGGATTTTATGTCGTAACTTTGCGGATAGTATAAGTAAACAAGGAGGATGATACTATGGCTTTAGCAATAAGTAATGTGCCTGTACTTACAGGTGATGTGGCAGACCGCTTCGTCAAAGAGGCTGAATACAATGCCAAGAATCTTGCTGGCTCTAAGTATAATGCAAAAGCTCAGGCAAGGGCTATGAGTATTGTAGAGCGTTCACGTCGTTTCCTTAAAAAGATGAGAGTTAATGACGCTGAATGATCTTGTGTTTTTACCGCTCGTACCTGGAGAGACAGATTTTTCCAACTTCGATTGTGTTAGAGACGACATCAACGATTTCTTTCTGAATGACGCTTCTGATTATCAAGAAGAGTTGTTCGGAAAGACTTACGTATTTGTTCAGGAAGAGTCACCAAGTAATATCGTCGCTGCTTTTACCGTTGCTAATGCAAGCATTTTTACCAAAAGATTTCCAAATGCTCGCAAGAAAAAGATTGGCTATGAAGTTCATCAGTCCAAAGGATTAATTAATTATCCTGCCGTATTGCTTGGCAGATTAGGTGTGGACTTGCGCTATCAACATGCACATCTTGGCTCTCAAATCATAGATTTTGTTGCACAGTGGTTCACCAGTGATGACAATAAGTCTGGTTGCCGCCATCTTATTGTTGATGCATACAATGAACCAGGACTTATCGAATTCTATGAGCGTAATGGCTTAAAGTTGTTCTTCAGTACGGAGCAACAAGAACGCGAATATCGTGACTTGGATGGCAGCGATGTAGAGAAGTTGGAGACAAGATTGATGTATCGTGACCTAATCTTGATCAAAAGAGAATCGATAAGAGGGAAATAAGCAAAAGTCAGTTGTTTATCGTTGACCATTTATGCAACATAATCTAGCAATGGCTAGGAGAGTACAAGCTATGCATCATTTGTCAAAGGTTCACTGTTCATGGCGTTGGGGAATGCGTCGCCACAATATATCAAGCTTCTGTAGGAAGTTGTTACTATATCTCAACCTAATTAGCTTTTTAATTACCGTTTAGTAGCCGTTTTTTCATTCTGTTTGATTTATTTTTATTAGTCTCTTTGCAACTCTAAAAATAAAATAGTCTCTTTGTCGAAAAATAATGTAGTATCATGGATTCTGTTGATGTTAAAGATAAAGTCGAATATGTGATAGCTGCCATTAGCGAGTTTGGCAAAAGGCACAAGTTGTCGCATATAGAGGCGTATCGCTATCTTAAACGATTCAAAGGCATTGAGATGCTGGATAAGTTTTATGATGTGATGCATACACTGAGTTTCAAAGACGCAACAGATGACCTTACTGCATTCTGTCATCGCCAAGGTAGGGCACTTGTATGAAATTGTATCATGGGTAAACCGTAGACATAATCCTTGCATAGGCAAGTTTGGGTATCAATATGACAACAAACCCTATCTTATGAATATAAATAAGATTGGGCTTGTTGTATTATTATAGGTTCAGAAAAACCAGCTCTTTATTCTACTTTTAGCTTCACGTTTGATGCCACATTTGCCACGACTTCGTAGCCTGCTGGCATTTCCGCTTTAGAACCTGTGATGCAGCACGCTGGTATTGTGACAAATAGGAAAAGAATGACGGAAAGCGTTGTCCGATTCTTGCCTTTTATTTCGAAATTACCGTTTTGGATAGGAATCACTGTTCCATTTGGCATTACGATTTCTGTAATAGAAGCAGCCAGACGTCCTCTTGTTCCCCACCAGGATGATTTCTTCGCCTTAATGACTTTAGCACTGAGCATAGTGCCATAAGGAATAGCAGTCACTCCATCAACATTGATGTCCCGTGCGACTCTGAAATTCAATTTTTCTCCCTCTTTTACATCTGCCGCTCTTACTGTATTAACGGATTGGAAAGGAATTAAGGTGCCTGCCTTAACGGTTACTTCTTTTTGTGCATGGCACATAATTGTGAAAATGCACATAATCATACTAAATAAGATTTGTTTCATAAATATGTTTTTGTATGCCTATAGACTCCCGTATTTAGCATTAAATATATGTTTTGGTATAAATGAAAAGACGTGGGAGTCTATACTTGCCTATCCCGACATCAGGCTCTCGCATTGCCTTTCACAGGGATAAGCAACGTAGAGAGCCCACGCCAAGGGATATTATACGGCATACCTATAAGGTATAATGATAATACACCTAACGTGGACGCTTAGTTGCCTTACCTTCCTGTGAATTCAAACTTTGCGAGAATTTGATGTCGGAAGATAACGTTCGTAAACGTCCTTTCTGAGCCAAAAACGGTGAAACATGCATGTTCCCTTGTCTTGAAGGCTCAATTCCATCGATGTCTTGAATCGCTAATTCTTTCGAATCAGCAATTCATCCGCAAAGTAAAGCAATATTTTTTTAACGTGCAACATTTTTGCAGATAAATTGCAAAAAAAAGTTTTGTTTGCGCAAACAAATGCTTAAAATGGTGTTTTCAATTCTAAGATAAATAGTTCCTTCTATATATAAGAGAATGTGCAGGATTCTGTTCTCCCATCCTTATATTGTCAAACAAACTGACAAAAAACAGGGGTCTGTGGAAGTGGTCAACCAGAAGCTGAAAATTCTGTTTTTGGTTGTTCCTCGGTGTGTCTGCTGTGCAGGCAGGTAGGTGCAGCGTCATCATTCCGCCGTAGAGGCGTTGCGTTTACGGCGTAAACGTGTGTCGATTACGCCGTAGACGTGTGATGATTATGGCGTAAAGATGATGCTTTTACGCCGTAAAGAAGGCGAGCGGAAATTATGAAAATTGTCATGTTTTTACAACTTGCTGTTTGCCAGTGTATTGCAACTTTGCTTGAGAGTCGCGTATTTGCAATGAGGAAGGTACTTGGCTGCAAATACGCGATTCTCAGAAAGGTTTTTGTAAAAATGTTTTTCTGAGGAAAGCCGTCTCTTGTTTTATTCAAGAGATTAGGCTTGCTCTTTAATATATATGTGTCGGTGAAGTTATTGGGTTTAGGAAAAAGGGGTGGAAAAATGTAAATTGCTTAAATCGTATATTAAGAATAAAAAAAACTTAGAAAGGTTAGGAGATTGTTGAAAGAATCTCCTAATTTTGTAATCGGATTGAGGTGACTTTTTCCCGTACATATTTCTAACTCTATTATCTGATATTTATGAAACCTATAGTGCCTGATGTTCAAAGCATAGCCGCCTGCGGCCTTTATTGCGGTGCTTGCCGCAAATTCCTGGCAGGTAAATGTCCGGGATGTAAACAAAACGAGAGGGCGGCTTGGTGTAAAATCCGTTCGTGTTGTCAAGAAAACAAGTTCAAGACTTGTGCAGAATGCACCCATGATGTGAAGGAATGCAAGTTGTTCTCCAATTGGATAAGCAAGGTTTTCGCCTTCCTGTTTAATTCTGACCGCCCGGCTTGTATTCGTTACATCAAAGAAAAAGGAGAGCAAGCCTTTGCTGAAGAAATGGCAAAGCGTAAATGTCAGACCATCAAAAGGGAATGATGTCGGATAGTTGTTTGGTATTGGTGCTGATTGGCGGTTGGATGGGTTGGGCAGAGTGCTATAAAAATAGTGGCTGTATTGTTGTGTATAGAAAAACGAGTAATAGTAGGATTTGCCTGCAAAGAATAAAAGGTGAAACATTATGACGTTGCCATTGGATATTAGGCTTTCAAAGGTACAAGTTGCGGCAATAGCCGCCGACCTCTATCGCGACGAGTGCGGCATCAATGCTGTATTTGTTCAAATGAAGCAGTCGGATGATCCGCGTGTGGCTTATAATGCCGCGTGGGTGCTGTCATGGCTTTCTAAAGAGGACAAAAGAATTAGTCTGCTTCCCCGTTACGGTGAGTTGGTGGATATGGCAGCATCCACCAATATTCTTTTTCGTCGTGGATTGGTTTTGTCGATTCTTGCAAGCTTGCCAACGAACGAACTTAATAGTAAATTGCTGGATTATTGCCTTATGCATCTAACTGACCCTAAGGAAAGTAACGGTGCACGCTCTACTATGATTAAACTTGCTGCAAGAATGTGCAAACCTTATCCCGAATTGTGCAGGGAGTTGATGCTGCATTTGGACATGATTACGCAAGAATCCTCTCCATGTATAGCGGCGGCAAAAAGAAATGCCTTGAAAATGATTCAAAAAAGAATGCAGGATGCGAACTTTGGTATAGGCTCAAGGGCTCTCTGATTCTCTATATTTAAATAGGTGTAATATTATATCCATTAAATTCTTTTTGGGCAAGAACTATTCTAAAACAGTTTTCACTTGTAAATTCAAGTGAGGGCATCTTGCGCTTTTCCCCGTACAGTAATGGATTTTCGATCTTCTCAAAGGCTTTGTAAAGAGCCTTTTTCTTTGATTAAAATCAATTTTGCAATTATTTTGCAAAATAATTGAAGAAAA
>CAZEEP010000036.1:0-28631 GCA_964511295.1 uncultured Prevotella sp. | reverse complement strand
TCACGGGCAGGCTCTTCTCTGTGAACTAACATTCAACTAATCTATTTGAACAAAAAGAATCTTACACTTTCCTATTTCATATATAGCATGACTTTGGTATGTCTGTTAGCTTCAGTGGGAACATAATTGGAAATACCTCCTTGACTAACCTTTGTTATATTTTCAACAGCCACTCTACGTTTGCGCAACTCCGTGATAATATAATCGGCTCTCGATGCGCTCAACTTATTGTTTATATCGGCAGTTCCAGTGGCAGCGTCAGCCGCACCTGCAACAGTCACGGATAATCCGTATTTCTTTGTCACACGCGCCAGTTCATCCAGATTGACCAACTGGGATTTATCAGTCAGTTGAGCCGTGCCGAGTTCAAAGAAGAAATAGACAGGTGAACCGATGCACTCGTTGCCGGAACCTATAAAGGAGAGATAATCCGAATGGCTATAAATGGAAATGCTGTCATTATTCATATCTGGAGACAGCAGGGAATCGGCACCTGCGCCATAATAGCCACCTACAATGCTACCATTATTGTTGGGTATGACATTGGCAAATTCAGACTTACTGAACAAACTGTCATTGGACAATGGAGACTTGCCATCCCAATGCCTGTTTTTCAATCTTGCCCGGAGTGAGTTCAGTCCGCTGTAATCGTTTCTTGGATAGACATTGCCCAAACTCTCCCGGTCATCAAACATCCTGCTATATATATCAAGCAAGCCCTCAAATTCCAGGATCTTCTTCAATTCGTTTATCGTTCTCATCGCCCTGTCATGTTGCCCGGTGTATCTGCGATTACTCTCCGATAGCTGTGTGGCGTAACCAATCAGCCACTCGTTCTGCCGGATGTAAGGACTCGCATCAACGGCACGTTTCCAGCCGACCTTTCCAATCGTAAACGACAAGCCGGCTGACACGGAGAGCATATTATCTCCGAAACGATTGGATTTACCATAGCCGTCAAAATCCTGAAAAGTGGAAATATTGCCAATTTCCAACAATGCAGACAGCCGTTTACAGATTCGGTATTGTCCCTGTACTCCGTATGAAACAGCAAACGGATTATGTCCGTTCTGCGGATTGTGCATCAGTCCAAATCCTATGTATGGAATGATTCCCCAACGAGGATTCTCCATCTTGCCATACCGACATCCAAGCACATTCCACATCAAGTCAGCATGAAAGTGATGGTAGTCATTTGTGACCAGTTCGCAATCTTTGAACTGCCAACCTCCATAACCGATTCTTGCTCCGATCTGCGGAGTGAACCACTTGCCGTTCGATGCGGAAACAGTAGGCTTTATCCTGTCAAATAAGTCGGCACAACCAACAGGTTTGCCAATGAACGCACTTGCACCACCTTGAAGACTGACAAACCAGTTGCCGTTCCAAGGCGATGTCACGAATACACCCTTGTGATAAGTCGGCTCCAAAGGCCGGAGCATCTGTTCGATATCCGTGTACGACTCCAGCTGTACAGTGTCCTTTGTCACAGGTGGTACAGCCGCTTTCATTTGCAGTGAACAGCCCATACCTGCCACTGCCAGAATTAAAAATATTTTCTTTGTCATATTCAACGCATTATTTTGTTTTGTTATCCATTGCAGAAAAACATATTCTGCCGATTACCTCTTTTGCTTCTTGCCGGAAGCCGGTCGCATCATTCTGCTTGCCATCATCGTGCAACGCCTTGCCCACGCACGGTTATCCTCGTCATCATCCTTTCCCCATTTAAGGTTGCTTTTGCTTCCTCCACCGCCATGCGTTTCGGCAAATGTAGTGGCATCGTTGACCATACCAAGGAAGAGGAGCGTGGCGCAGTGCATCACTTCCGCCCCTTGCTCGGTCAGGCTCTGCAACAAAGAACCGTCAAAGACGGATTGTTCCGCAGCTCCCATTTCAGCCACTCTTGCCGAATGCTCTCCAACCAATGTTTCCAGCATTACATCTTTGAGCAACACATCCACGTTGGAATGGATTTTACGACTGTACTTATAGGCTTCGTCTTTCAGTTCTTCCGTGCGCTCGCCAATGGCATCCATGTCCTTTTTAAGGGCTTCAAGCTGTTGGTCAGCCGTCCGTAGCTTACCCTGCTTATCTTCCAGTTTCGTTTGGATAGAAGCCAGTTCTTTTTCCAGCCGTTCCCTCTCGGCTATAATGGTAGCCGTATCTCCTTGATGGGATTGAAGGGTGCGTTCCAATGCCGATAATTGGGATTCCTTTTCCGCTTTCGCTTTTCGGAGGTTATCCACCATAGAGGTCAAGCCTTTCACCCTGCGCTCTGCCAGACTTGTTTCCACTTTAAGGTCTGACAATGCTTTTTTGTGTTGGACAACCTGTTCCTCTATATTGGTACATTCTTCCGATAGGTGTCGGCGGTATTCTTCAGTGGTGCGATGTTTTGCACCGGTCTCGGAAATATTCCTGCCTCTTTTCAGATTCCACTTTCTGTTCACTTCCGCAAGCTCGTCATGTAACTTCTTCGTCCTTGCCGAGAACTCCAGCTTGTCCTTTCCTGCAAACATCTTCTTGAACGCAAACTTACCGTCCTGGATTGGCAATAAGGTAAGGTGCATGTGTGGAGAGAGTTCGTCAAGATGTACATAACAGCCGACGATATTCTCCTCACCGAAACGCTCACTCATAAACCGGTACATATCTTTTGCCCATTGTTCTATTTCGGGCATTCTTTTGAGCGTAGCATTTTCCAAATTATTGCCGGGTTCATATACCACGTCCTGATCCCCGAATGCCAGTTGCAGTATCGTATTCTGCGAACCGCTCAGAATAAAATCCACGACAGTCCGGTATTTCGGCTCGACCAGACCCTCATTCGGATCTATTATGCCACGTTGCAAAAGGCTTTCAGCCATCCGTTCCGGAATGGACTGCCTCTTGTCTATTGCTTTAATCTTGCCGCCCTTGACAACCTCAAAATTCAGGCGTTCCCTTTGACGGTCATACCTTCCTTTTTCCAGGGCGAAGTCCCAGCCCCGTTCGGTCCAGTTGCGCTGGTGTTCGTTGCTTTATGCCTTTCATCACGTTCATGTGCATCACCTGCCATGATTTTTCAGCCATATTATCCGTTTTTATCGGACAACCGATTTGCCCCAGCTTGCTGCTTGTCCGGCAACCACTCCCACCGACCGTAGTCGTGTGGGGTATTGAGTTACCCATACTTCCCTCTGTTTGGTCAACGTGCAAGCACCGCTGCACGCTTATAATGGCAAGCCTACAAATGTAGGGCATCACGGCTCATCCGTGGTTATACAATAGTTTTTGACTTACAACATCGGTTGTGGAGTCTATAAAAGGGTGGAATCACGCTCCTGGTACTTTGCCCATAACGCCTTGAACGGCTGTCGGAGCGTGGCGAGCATATCTGTTTCGCTCGAACTATTGACCGTGCCGTCGTTTCCAGCGTCCAGAATCATCTTGGCAGTTATCTTGGATGCCTCCAAAAGTGAAGTCCAGTCACCTCCCAGTTCCTTGTGAAAGAACTCCAGGAAATCGGTCGGGTCATCGAAGCGCGAGTTTCGTATGGCGCGTTTCAGTCCGGCTACGGCTACGCGCTCGACAATCTCTTGGGCTAACTCCGTTTCTGCACCTGCCTTTATTGCCGGCTTGTCGCCCGAATGATCTTTGCCGGATTCATCGGCAAGCCGTTTCCGCCCGGCTTCATGATACTGTCCACAAATCTCTCCCATATCTTCGTCAGACAGATTGCCATTTATCCATTCGGACAAAGCCTTGTCCAAATCATCGGCAAGTCCGGATCCTATATGACCGATATAAGAGGCAGGAGTTTCGCCACTGGAGAATGGCGCAAAAGTCACGGTAATGACCACACTCTTTGCGAACCTTGTCCGACGAATATATCCCATTTCCTCCAGTTTGTCAAGGAACGCCCTGACGGTAGCCCTGTGCCAGTGCCATTCCACCGCAAGGTCTGAAATGGTCACATGACACTGGTCAGCCTGCAACACATACTCGTGGTTCTTCAAAAAGGGAGCGATAAAACCTGCCGTTGCTTTCTCCAACAGGTCGTAGTAGGCACCGGTCTTTGTCTTCCGTTCACCGACTTTCTCTTTGAGGTAGTCGAAAAACATCATATCTGCCAATACCTGATTGGCGGCTCTATTCTTGTCTTTCATCATTTCATTTGATTTTTGTTTGACTATATGTGGATTCTATTAACCTGCCACTATCCACTTATTCGTGGCAGTCTCGCGTGATGATGTCAGTAGTAATGTTCGGACATTGTTTTTTGATTTTCTTTCAAATGCTTGTGTGTGTCTTCATCCTGCCATTCGGCTAACACACGGCAAGAGGGATAGAACATGGCGGCCAAAAGAAGAAAGGCAAGCGTGAATGCCGTGGTGTGCAGATGTGGTACTGCGCAGATGACCAATGTGATCAAGGCTGCCATAACGAACCTTTTCTTATTCGCGTGGAGTCTGTGCATCCACCTGTCGGCACGTCTGAACGAGAACAGAACGGCACAAGGTATGGTGGATATCAGGACTCCCCACTCTCCGAAGTGTCCGCCTGCATAGACATAGTGATATAATAGTAGGAAGATAAGCATACACTGCACATAGAGTTTCCTTGCACTCTCGCTACCCGCCATTCTGAGATAAAACTTTGCCATAAAAAGCCGGTTGCTCCTGTACAATGACATGGGCAGTATAATGAGCAATGCCGGAAATGACATTTCGATGATAATTCAAATCATAATCGTAATCCTTTGTGTAATCAGTATTGTTTGAATAATGGCAGTTCGGTCTGTTCCAGTTTGACCAGCCCATAGGTGGCAATCTCTATAATGGCTTCCACATCCTTGGCTTCGAGATATGACGCTCCTTTTTTAAGCCGTGCCTTTAGCTCGTGATTCTTTTGACGATACCTTGCCAATGCCTTGTCCAGCTCGTATTCGGATATGCTCCATTTCGTGCCACGCTCATAGCCATTGTGCTTATAAGTGGAACGGAGCCGGAGCATACGGCACACGCAGGAAACCGGCCTGCCCCGTCTGAACACGACACTTTGCCTGTATCCATATCCATCATCCACGACTATCCAACTCCTGTACATATTGATAATGTATAGCATTTGCAGGTATATCGTCCGTCTCATATAAATTCGGCAAGCAACTCCTCCTTGGTCTTGCGGTACTTGAAATGACCGGTCTTTTCGTGAAGTTTCAAGTCAAGACAGATGTCGGAACACATGAACTCCAGGGATTCATAGATGGTCACGTCAATGCGGTCAACCTTGCCGGTATCAGAAACTCTCGCGTTCATCTTGAACATCTGTCCGAAAGCCGGATTGGAATAGGCACAGGTGCTGCTTCCGAATGTCGTTGCGCTTGAAGGAATATGATGATAAAGGGTTATCAGCTCCATGTCGTCCTCGAAGATGTCCATCACTTCTTCCAGATCGTATGGGTCTGCAAGCGGAAACGAAAGGAGGACGTAATCGTCATAGAACCGCGGCTGTTCCATTGTGGTTACATCCAGCAACTGCGGAAGCTGGAGCGGCACAAAGGAGAGAAAGTCATCGTAAAAGAGTTGTAGCATAACTGTTGTGTTTATTTGTTTCTGGTTCGTCAAATGGATGTGAGCATTATCTTGATCAGTACTCCGGGCAATACCTGCCATTGGTCATTGTCCGTTCCGGCAGTCTTGTTGAGTTTGGCTATCATCTGAGGTGTCCGGTCAGCGACTGCATGAAGTGTTGTCCTTTCCATATCGGACAGAACAGCCACGCTGAAACCATCCAAGGCAACATACGGCTGCAACAACATCCAAACGTAAGCCTTTGCCTGCGCTTCGGTCTTTACATTGCCTTGGTTGATGTCATCACGGCAAGCCAAAGCGTTGAGTATGATTCTCCGGTTGGTTCGCCTGGCTGTATAGACCAAGGCATCCCGGTAAGAGAGCCTGCCATTCTCCGCAGACCGGAATATCGACAGGCAGCATTTCTCCGTGTCGCGCGTAATGACAGAAAGGTCCGCATCGGCAAGTTCAATCAAATGGTCAAGGAACGAACGGAACAGCCTGTCCTCTTCCTTTATGAAAGCAAGCATTTCACTCTTGCCGCTTATTCCGGATTTCAAGGTCTTGGAAAGGAACATTCGGTATTTTTCAACGACAGCATTGGCACTGCCTTTATATGTCGGGACGGAATCCAATGGTTTGAAAAAAGGCTCCGCTTCCGCTGCCGACTGCATCAGCTCCGTGTCTTGCCGGTATTGGGAAGTCTGTTCTCTGATGAGCAACACATCCGCAAAAGTTCTCGGCTTCTCCAGAGCCAGACGGGTAAATTCAATGCGCAACGAATCGTGCAATCCACGAATTTCGCTTTCGTAATTGGCGTGAATACGGTTTGCCGTGTCTTTGGCGACACAGGCAGATACCGAATCCCGAAGCGACTGCCAGTCGTTGACTTTTTCAATCAGACGGTCTGTTGGCAGGTTTGCTTCCTTTCGCACCTCGGACAGGTATGACCTGTAAGCATCGGCAGCATTTTTAACGGTCTGAAACATACTGTTGCCGGTCTTTTCTCCGCATGATGCCAATGTGACAATGGCAAAACATACGGCAAAAGATTTGGCATACGAAGCACGTTTATTTGAGTATGATTTCAAGTTTCCTCTCTTCGGTTTTTGCATTGATTCTACTTTAAACAAGCCTTTATACATGATATTTTTTATTGGTTTATGGCGGCAAAGTTAAGTATAAAAGTTTGTATGATAATACTCTAAAATAAAACTTTGATCTATTTTCTTTTTCATACTTACGAGTATAATCCGCGAAATAAACAAGAGCGTAACAAGTGAAAATACAAAGTATAATAATTGAAAAATATTTTGTTGAGTATGATTTTAACCGAATTAAACTTTGTATCTTTGCACTTGGTATCATTTAGCATTGAACAGCACTATGGCAAAAGTAGGTTACATATTCAAGGCAGCCGGCTATGACGGCTTCGACACTGATGTGGAGTGGATGAAGCAATACGGTTGTGTACAGGTGATTGAGGAGGAAAACGGACACGAGAAACTGCGTCCCCAATGGAAACAGCTTATGGCAAGTATGGAACGGGGAGACGAAATCGTACTCGCTAAATTCAGCAACGCCCTGCGTGGTTCTCGTGAACTGGCGGCATTCATCGAGTTCTGTCGTGTAAAGGTGGTGCGGATTATCTCCATTCACGACAAGGTTGACAGTCGTGGTGACCTGTTCCCCGAAACCAAGGCTGCGGATGTGTTGGAGATATTCGGTGCGCTTCCGGAGGAGTGTGCCGCATTGCGAAAGGCTTCAGCGCATATCATCCAACTAAAGCAGAACATAAACCAGCCGTCCAAAGAGAATAACATCAGCAAGGCGGAAAGGGAGAAAACCATCGTGGCGATGTACAACAACGGGCATTCAATAGATGACATCTGGAAAGTAAGCGGATTCAGCAGCCGCAGCTCCGTGTTCCGCATACTAAACAAATACGGAGTTTCGCTCAATCGGGGTAAGTTCAGCGGACCGCTGGGGAAACGTAAACCGAAATAAGAATAAAGTAAACTATAAAATATACTGCATATTTGAGAAAAAGCAGTATCTTTGCAAGGTAAATATGTTCGGCATATGTGTATTACAGACAAACTCAAAGAAGAAGGCTTCGTCTCGACTAAGAATTTGAGCGACTGGCAAGAACAACAGTTGCAGGATGCTGTCCGTAAAGGTGAAGCGGTAAGGCTCAAAAACGGCATATATGCAGACATTGATGCCTTGGCAAATACCATGGTGGATATACGGATGATAGTCCCCGGTGGCATACTATGCCTTTGGTCGGCATGGTCTGTTTATAATTTGACGACACAGATACCCAATGCTTACTATATAGCCATTGAACGAACACGAAAGATCGTTCTGCCTGATTATCCGGAATTTCAACTGGTTTATCAATCCGACAATCTGCTCTCTATCGGGGCAACCCGAAAAAATGTGCAAGGATACGATATTCCTATCTTTGATATGGAACGTTCTGTATGCGATGCAATCAAATACAGAAACAAAGTCGGCATTGATGTAATGGCAGAAATCCTCCAAACTTATCTAAGACGTCCGGACAAAAATATCTCACGGCTATTGGATTACGCATCAAAGCTAAGAATACGTAAAACACTGAATCAATATCTTGAAGTATGGCAATAAAAGAAATACATAATTTCGGCTGTTCGGTAAAAGCCAAATTGTTGAATATCTCACGGAATGAGAAACTTGGGTACCAGATGTTGGTGACAAGATACCTCCAGGAGCGTTTGCTCTATCGTTTGTCGATAAGCCCGTATCACGACCATTTCTTCCTGAAAGGTGGAGCCTTGTTGTATGCGCATGAACGCTTTATGGCAAGACCTACATTGGATATTGATTTTATGGGGCATCATATTGACAATGACAAGGAGAATGTTAAAAAGGTGTTTGCCGAGATTTGTGCGATTCCATACCAACAAGACGGGGTGACATTTTATACAGAAACTCTGAGAACAGAAGACATTGCCGTTGAAAAGAAATATCCGGGTGTAAGGCTCACGCTGGGTGCTTCCATTGATACCATTCGCCAAGACGTATCAATGGATATCGGATTTGGAGACGTGATAACTCCATGCCCTTCCGAACAGGATTATCCAAATTTAATTGACGGATTCCCGGCGACTAACATTTTGGCATATTCATTAGAAACCGTAATCGCCGAAAAGTTTCAAACTGTGATTGTAAGAGCGGAAGCCAACAGCAGGATGAAAGATTTTTACGACCTATACACTATTTTACACGGAGGGAAATATGACAGTGAGATATTAAGTGAGGCCATTAACGCCACTTTTGAAAATCGCCAGACTGTCTATACGGACAATCATATTGTATTCAGCAATGATTTTGCCAACAATACGGACTTAAACACACGATGGAACTCGTTTGTCAAGAAACTTAAACTCCAACAAGAACTGACTTTTCCTGAAGTTGTAGGTTTCCTGCAAACCAAGCTCGAACCTTATTGGAAGAAACTGAAATAGCCACATACTGCATTGATATTTAACATTATATATTCGTCTATGTCGTGATTTTTTCGTATCTTTACAAGTAGTAATCAGAAATAAATCAGTGATATGGGAGACGTAATCATTACAGTATTGGGATTGTGGGTGTTCATCAAAATCGTGAAAGTGATATTCGGAGGCTGGAGCAAAAACGACTACCAGCGGGACAGGTAAGATTCAACCAACAGAATGCAGCCTATGACAGTCGTTCATGTCTGGCATAGCGAGGGGCTAAAAATCAGTATTTAATTCTCCCTCTTGTCGAAAATATCAACCCAAGCAAAGGGCGGGCAGTAAACGAGTTTCTTCTGCAAGCCAGATAAATAACAAAATGTTTTGACTGCCGGGATAAAACGAAGTCTTGGAGCGGTTGGCAAATCTTTTTGTATCGGGCGATTTCGGCAGAGTGTCTTGCGAAAGAGGAGCAACGTGCAACATTGCGCAGCCGAGCAAGTCTCTCGAAGAAAAATAGAAGAAGCCGTTTACGGGATGGGTGAAAACTTATAATGGGCAACCCATAGATGTATGACAGGTAAACATACGAGCAAAAACAAAAGCGACCGAAGCCGCTTTGTTTGTCGGAACGAGGCAGGAGTTATTTCTTGCCTTTTTTCGTTTTCTTTTCCGGCTCCGCAGGAGTTTCTTCCTTGTCGGGTGTCTGGTAGAACTTGTTAGCGACCATGATGATGCGGTTGTGTTTCACGCCGTCCTTGTCAATCCATTCTTCGGGTTTGAAGTAGCCCTCCACTGTGAGCAGGGTACCCTTGGTGATTTGGGCAAGCGAATCGGTGTTGGCGTTGTTGCGCCAGGCTTCCACGTTGATGAAAGCGGACACACGTTTTGTTTCCTCGCCACTCTTCTCCTGACGGCTTACTGCCAATGAGAAGCGTGCCACGCTTGCATTTGCGAACTGACGGATTTCTGCGTCCTTACCTACGAATCCTGATACTGCGAAATTGTTCTCAATCTGTTTCATGTTACAATGCTTTAAGTTGTTAATTAAATTATTTTTACGCTGCCAATATAAGTGAGTGCAGTTACAGGGTTGCGACAAGGTTAGCAATCAAATACTCTTTATTTTTGTCAGCGTAAGTCGTCAAAACCTCCGGCCCGATAAAGGAAGATTTGTGAAGCTACACCATTGACCAAGGCTTTCAGCCGTACCCGGCTGCATACTAACTTTGCAACGGAAAAATGAGGAATAACACGCCCAAAAGCTGTAACGATATGGATTGGTGAATAAACAAGTGAGCAAGGTTCGCAGACAAAGGACAGCATCCGTCCGCAGACACAAAGTTTCAGGTACGCTTCGGCTGTAAATCCCAAAGGAGCAGAGTGATGAAGCGAGGAATCCAGTATGTCCTCTCAATGTGGATGCCGTAATACTGAATCCGTTATGATGCTGCACAGCCAAAGGTATTTTGCTATGGAAGGGATAGCCGAAGAACAGAATGGCACGAAGATCGCGGAAGCCAGCATCAGAATAGTCGCGTTCTACCTTACCGACAGAACCGGAGAAATCAAGGCAAAGAAAACAATGGCAAGAAGTCCGGTGCTCGTTGAACAAAGCAGCCCGGTCGCCATTGCGAAATATGAAATGCCATATATACAAAAGGAGACTTGACTGTCAAAGATGAATATATAAGAGGAAAAACGGCTTGCAAGGCAAGCCCAAATTATAAAAGTTGATGCTATTGGAAATGTATTTCCAAATGGCGTGGACACAACAATGTGGAGCATTGCCCCACATTGCCATTCTGCCAGATGTCGGTCAGTTCAGGTATGACCATTCTGTTATCTCCAGTTCCTCGCCACAAGGGAAATCAATGATAGGGTCACAAATGAATGTACCACAGAAATTGACCACTACACAGCCGTTTTTCAGAGAGGCTGGTTCACTCCAATCATCGTCCGTATGTCGGATATGATACCACAGTTTACCCTTGGGCAAGGTTTCGGTGGCAATCCGCAAATCAATAAATTCGCCCTCAATGGTCTTGCCATTCGCCAAAGTCAGAAGCATAGGCGATTTACTTTCTTTTCTGTAATCGTACAGCATAATCTTTCTTTTAATCTGTTATCTCAATTATTTCATCAATCCGACCGCAAAGGAATGTCCGTAAAGCGGTCTTGTCCACAGCATAGTATTCGGCTATATGTCCGTATTGCTTGACAAAGTAGCGTTTCAGTATGTCAGAGAAGTCAAAGCGGTAGCCCATTAGCGGAATAGCCCTTTTGAAATAGGTGTTGCTGTTCACGCTGTTCGTAAGCCAATTTTTCTGTTGTCGGCTCATTGGCGTACCCTCATTGAGTTGCACTCTCAATTGATAGACCTTGCTGTCTTGCAGGGTTGAAAGTTCGGGAATATCCCAATCCACAAACCTTGTCGCTATTGGTGTCATCATAAAGCAATCCTCCATTAGTCATAGATTAGCACTTCATCCCGGTATTCCACCACCTCCTTGCCGTTGGTGAGCCTTACCACTATCTCGTTGCCGTAGTCTCCCACGACTTCACCCTCTGTATGCCCCTTGTAAGGAGTCAGTAATGTGCATAAGCACCCGATAATGTCCGTATCTTGTTCGTCCTCGTAATACATAGTCAGTGAGTTTTTTTAAGGTTATCGGTATGACCATTCTCCATTAGAGAACACTTGGAAGTTCACATACTCGTTACATAGTTCGTGTGTCAGCACTCGAATGTAGATTTTGTCTTTGTCCTCCAAAAGAGAAATCATCTTGTTTATCTCTTTTTCGGGATAGTCCCATTTTGACGAAAACTCGCCCTCGATACTGTCTTCCGACCTGTCAAGGTAACAGTCGCAAAATGTGTCTTCCAAAAAGTTCTCTACCTTATCAAGGTCTTTCTCGTTCTCCGTACTTGCGTAGAAGATGTTGGTCGCATAATTTGCCATAATCGCTTTTGATTTGATTTTTTACTTTTCCCTCTGTTGGCATCAGCTACTTTCGGGTTTGATTAAAATTATGTCGCTTTGCAAGGTGTCCCGGCTCTTCCTGCAAGGCTTCACAGACAAAATACGACCTCAGTTGAAAACCGAGTGTGGAGATTTTGGCTTGAACCGATAGGCTTGACCTTGCAAGGAAGAAAGACGGGATATATACCTTTGCGACACAATTCTTATCTGCAAACCCGAAAGTGATGTGAAGACGAGAAAGGATAGTAGGTGTGCAACAGGAGCACTATAAACGGCAAAACGCATTTCAAGCAATAGCGAATAAAAAGGAGGATTTGCTGACGAAAAGAAAAAGCAATCAAGAGTTTAGAAATTGAGAAAATCAAGCAGTTTAGTTTAGAACTTGATTAGATATACAAAAACCAAACTAAACCTATTCAATCATTACTTTACTCACGTTATTGGAAACTGCATCAAACCTAACTTTCGTCCGAGGGACAAGCGAGGGACAAACAACAATACAACGAGGGACAAATTATGTCCCTTGCATTTCAGCATGCTTTTTCGAGAATGGTCTTATTGCTTTTTTCTTTTGGTATGCAAGACTATGGCTTTTGGCGTTTCTGAAATAATACAGAATCTAACTCTACATCCGAGGGACAAGGAGAGGCAAAGCAAAATAATTGCGAGGGACAAACCGTGCCTCTTGCAATTCAACACGGTTTTTTGGAAGTGGTTTTATTGTTTTTCTTTCTTTTGGTATGCGAAATTTTGTCCCCCGTTTGCCCCCCCCAAAAAAATATTCTTCAAAAATTTACATATTGATATACAATGCTTTATGCAACACAAATATCGTTTGTATTGGCAAATAAACATTCTGCATCGTGAAATGACGGAATTTGCGTAACTACATAAAAATCAAATCTTTCTTATTTTGGGCATTATATAGTCTTTTATAAGTTCTATTATGTCTTCTTCTGATAACTTTGAAAGGCCTTTGGAATTTATAGAATTATATTGCTCGGTTCCTTTACGGATAAAATATCAGTGTTGTCTGCCGTCAACTTTTGCCTGCAGGTGATACCCCATATCTTGACGGTTACCGATTTTATCATTGGAAGAACATTGTTCAAACAGAAGTCTTTTAAAATTTGCAGAGCTCAAGTTAATATGAATTTTAAAAAGAAAAGTTATTAAGAGTAGGGGGAAGCAAAAGGAATAGTCTGGCAAGTTAAATATAATTAAAACATGGCTTCACGTGAACATTTATTTGCAGTTTTTTTCATTCAATCAGTTTATTTTCGTACTTTTGCAAGTGTACTACATGGTCTCATCGTATAGTCGTTAATGCTGGATGAGTTTTGGCGTTATGACATATGAGATCGCCTATGCCGTGCCGAGTATGGCGAAGTCGTAACATGATAAAGTTGTGCAAAGCGGGCATCGGGTGAGAAGCGTAGTCCATGCATAAGAAAGGCGTTTACTCGACGCTGTGTTTGAAACGATCTGAAATCTTGCAATATCTCAGTATGTTCAACTTAGATAGGCAATGTAAGAGCCTCGGTTCGTTGAATGGACAACAAGGACGACTCTACGCTTTTTTTGTGTCATTCAACTGAGTTCTGTCTAGAATGACGTTAGGTTGGTCGATATGTATATCGCTGATAACACATCTAATGATGTCAACACCAATGGAGGTGGTATAATCCCTCCCAGCATCGGGTTTACCTCCGATGCCCTCCTCGAAGTTCAAGAGCCTGTTTGGGCGGAGAACTCACAAACAGGGGTGTCCACCAAAAATGCGTCTATCGAAACTAAAACGTTTAAAGGGAGAACGAGTATCGATAAATTTCGTCATTGGTATGCTTTACGGGCGACATACGGCAGAGAAAAGAAAGCATACGAATATTTAAGCAAAAAGAAAGTAGAAGCCTTTTACCCGCCTTAACTATAACAAAGGTTGTTAATGGAAAGAAAATACTTGTTGAAGAATCGCGTCTTCCTAATACTTTATTTGTTTATGGCACTGAAGACGAAAATAAGGCTTATGTTAACGACAACTTTAACCTCCCCTACCTTCTTTATTATCGTCACTTCTACGAAGGAGTGCAAATAGTCAAAAAGCCTCTCATTGTGCCCGACTATCAGATAGAGAGTCTCAAAATTAATATGTACATCCGAAGCAGAAGACATATTTAAGGGTGTCATTTTCATGGACAGCAGCGTGTAGCTGTTATTATTGATGGCTTGCTAACCATCGCATCAGCTTACGTTCCGAGTGTGTTCTTGAAAAAAAACAATTGAGGACGGGTTATCTTATGTTGAAAATACACATAAATGCTAAAATAAAGAATATTAAAGCTCCAGTAAGTAATAATCATCAAATAAACTTAACAATTATGAGAAAAAAAGTTTTTCCACTTGTTCTTCTTTTGTTTTTATTTGCTTCATGTGGAAATAAATCAAAGAATCAAATCGAAGAAGATATCTCATCTGGTGTCGTTTTAGTGCAAAACCAAAGTTACTATGAAGTAATTTTGCCGAATAATGAGTCTTTGTATTTCTCCGGCTTTGATGAGGATGGCAATCTGAAAGGCTTGGCTTTGGAGGAAGATTCTGTGGAGGTTACAACTTCCTATGGAACTGGATTTTTCATTTCTAAGACAGGAGAGATTGTGACTAATGCTCACGTTGTCACTAATACCGTTGAAGACAAGGAAACGACAAAATCGGTTGATAAAATATTAAAAGCCTTAAAGTATCTCTATGTTAAAAAGTATGAGCAACTTGACGAAAGTTATAACGAAGCTCAACGTGCTTACGATTATGCTAATACTAGCTCGGAAGTAAGTTATGAAGATTTTTATAAGATAAGAGATTTAAGAGATGCTATAGGTGAGGAGCGAGATGAATATGCAAAGTATTATTACGCAATTAATGAAATACGTGCAAGTGATTCTGAAGTGAAATACCACAATGCTGTAAGTATTGCATATAATGATACTTATGTCACTAATACAAAAGACTTCTCCTCTTGTGTAATCACAAAGACAGATTCAGAACATGACCTTGCTATCATTCAATTAAAAGACAAGAAGTCTCCTGAGGGGAAACATATATTCGAAGTAACAGATGAAGATCCTTTGGAAACCTACAGCATAACGGAGAGTATTACAAATAAAATCAGTGACGACAAAAATAGTGAACTCTACATGGTCAGTTTTAACTTAGGTCCTAAACTTGCCCTAACGAAGGACGGTATAAAGTCGCAGTTTAACAGTGGTTCTATTAGTCAGCGCAGTAAAGACCGTCTTATGTATTCCATCCCAGCTCTTCCTGGAAGCAGTGGCTCGCCGGTTGTAAACCGTGAAGAGCAGCTTGTTGCTATAAACTATGCTGGGCTCAATGGAACTCAGAGTTTCAACTATGGCATAAGACAAAAATATTTGAAAGCATTGATAAATAGATAAGTAAGTTGTAAAAAATGATCTATATTAAGCTACATGTACAAAATTTATATCAGAGTTTAGATATAAATGCTGCCAATACTCGATTGGTTGCGTAAAGCAATGAGTCTGTGAAAAATAATCCACAGATCAGTACCATTGGGGATTCTTCACAGTGTCTTTGCAATATTAGTTCACACTTGTGTACGCTCGCAATATCAAGCACCAAAGATGTATTCTTGCGGATACGCAGCGACAGCCTGTTAAGAAAGTCAACTAAGTTTTAACTGTCATGTTCTCTGTTGTGTCCCCTCCTATTATATGTAGATTCTAATATATAATAATTCCACTAGTGTCCACTAAACAAATTTAAGACTTAATTCTCTAACAATTTGTAACTTCTCATTATGTTCTCCCTTCTCAAACAGTTCTCTTAAAGGCATCTTCTCGAAAAAAGACAGTTACAAAATTCTTAACACTTCGTAGATATCCATATCCAACTTCATTCGTCTTTCTGCTATTGCGACCAGGCAATATGCAATGATAGCCGAATAGAGTTGTATTTTCACTGCATTCTCTGATGTGTCATAGAATTCCTTCACATTCATATGCTGCTTGAACCATTTGAAAAACAGTTCCACCCTCCATCTGTATTTATAAGCAAGAGCAATGTTTTCAGCAGAGAGGTCAAAGTTGTTCGTGTAAAAAACAAACGTGGTGTTACTTTCGTGAGCATAAAAAACGACACGTCGCATTTCGTTTGGGTATTGCTTGCGCGTTTTGTAACCAGTGAATTTGATATTCTGATCTGCCATGACACCCGTTTCAGTGTTATTGTATTCCTTGTCAAGGACTACTTCATACGCCATACGGCGTTTCTCCCTTACAACAAAGAAAGCGCCAGTCTTGTTGAGGACATTCAATTGCTCCGTATCCATGTAGCCTCGGTCGAGTATGTATAAAGCATTGCGCTCATATGGGATTAACGACATTACCTTTGAATCATGTACATCACCATTGGTAAATATGAAGAATGGCGGTATATCTGTCTTGACATCATATAGCGTGTGCATCTTTATGCCACCCTTATCATGATGAAGGCGGCTCCACCAAAACATTTGTAGGCATAATGAAATTGTAGTCGAATCGAAGGCATAGACATCTCCATCGTAGAAGAAATCTTCTTCGACGCCTCCAATCCGCAAGTCACGCGCTTCTTTCACCATAACGTATGCCATATCTTCGAATATCTTTGCTTCACGTTGTTCGTTAGCTTTAGAAAGATTACTCCTTGTAACAGATTCGCCAAACCCCAACCTGTTGAATTTAGACTTATGGGCGTTAAGTACAGAAACCAAGTCACGCAGGCTTTCCCTTTGAGTCAACCGGGCGAATATCATCACCAGCAAATGATTCCAACAAGTAAACTTCTTCATGTATTTATTGCTATCGTATTTCTTTACAAACCAATCAAATTTGACTTTAGGCAGAAAATCAACCAACTGGCTGAATACGTATTTTCCTTGATTCATATGGGTAGGCTCACTTACAGATTGTTACTTTCTGTAAAGTTAGTCATTTCTAACCCATAGAGTGAAATTTATCACGTATTTATTTATCGATCAACAGTTTAGAGCATTTGTTAATCAATTTAAGTGGACACTAGTGTAATAATTATTATTAACAGGTTGGGTTTTAACATAAAGTAACGATGAGAGTTGTGCTCGACACGAGCGAGGACTGAAATAAATGAAAAAGTATTTAGTTGCATTGACTGCCATTATTTGTGGTCTGCTAATTTTGGTAAGTTGTGACGATGAAGTTGAAGTTGTCAAAGTGTCTAGCACTTTTTATGGCAAAGTTATCTTAAACTCATCATCAGCAAAACTAAACGGAAATGTATCTTTAAGCATTGGGGAGGCTGGCTTTTCTAGTAGTTTTGTATCTGTTGGTGTTAGTACATCAACCTTAATAAACGGGAAGGATGTCGTAAAATCAATATCTTATTTTATTGATGGAAATAAGGTTGCAGAAAGTTCAGACAAGGATAATAAGTACACCGTTTCTTATCGTGTTGAGAACATTTCATTAGGAAAACATGTGGTTACCGCGAAGTGCTCTTCTAATTTCAAAAATTATACTATTGAAGATTATATAACGTACGGCGAACTAATGGTAGAATAAGTTTGTTCTTAATTAGCGAAATAACAAACGGAATGTAGGTTTCCTATATCGTTAGTTGGGTATAAAAAGGGTAAGGAAATGGTTGTTTGGTCAACTTTTTTCCTTGGTATTAATAGGGGATTGATGGACACCTTTTATTAAATAACTATTATTGGAGCAGTAGCCGTCTTTTTGCCATTTGCTAAATTTAGAGAACTTGATGGATTTAAAACAATGTTAGGTGTCTGTTAGTAGTCCGTTCTACAGTTATTGAAAGTTTCTTAGAAGAAGTGTATGAAAATTTTGATGATGCTGAAATCGGGAATAGGAAATAAACGTCATTACGCTTTAATGGTAATCCTTATTTCTTTCACGATAGGAATTATACATGCGCAAACTAATCCCTACAGATATGGAACGCCTCATTACTGGATGGCACAGGTCTCATTAGACATTAATGCAGGCAAATTTGATATAGCATACGGAGATTTACAGAAAGCGAGAAACGGCTATAGGGATATCGGAGATATTTCGTACCAAGTAAATGCGATTGGGGCTATGGGATTATTAAAATCCAATATGGGCGAATGGGTATTGGCACAACAACATTTTCAAGAGGCATTAGAGATAGCGAAAGAAGCGCAAGATGAAATGTCTATCTCAAAAATTCTGGTTGAAATAATCACATTCTGCAAATGTATTTCTGATATAAACGGGTATAATCACTTTGTTGGTGAGTTAGATTCGCTCTATAGAAAGCCATCCTCTGCAATGGTCAAGACATATTATCATACTTATTGGTCAAATGAATATGTCTTACGACAAGAATATGCGATGGCAGAAAACCATTTGCAGCAATGTTGGGGTGCCATGCAGGATTTGCCATTTATGGAAAGAGAGCAAGCAAAACTAACATATTATAATAATATGAAGGCTTTGTATAAGCAGAAAAAGGACTATGGTAAAGCTATTGAATACGCAAAAAAATATGTTGAGCAATCTAAAGTCATAAATGGAAGGAATAGCAACCTGCATCTGCAATCGTATAGTGTATTAGCCAATCTTTACGCCGAAAATGGGGATAGTATAAATGCTTTTGCTGCCTTGGACAGTATGGAATGTGGCGTTGGACTTCCTAATCAAGACAAAGTTCTGCTGGCATCATTCTATAATTTCAAAGGTGTATGCTATACAAATTTTAAGGATTATGAGAGAGCGTTAGCCTGTTTTGATAAAGCTTCTGATATTCTCAAAGATAAGTTAACCGAAGAAACTCCGTGCAAGTTTGAATGCTATCAACATAAGGCGGAGGTTTTATATATGCAGAAAAAGTATAAAGAATCGTATGATGCATACATGAATTGTGTGCAAGCATGTCGGAATAAATATGGCGAGACTTCTGGTAATTATTATCAGGCTTTATTTACATTGGTAAGTATTGATGCCGAAAGAGGGAAAGTTGCAGAAGCTGACAGCCTATTTAATGTTTCGATGAACTTCTTGCTTTCAAATATTAAGCCGTTATGGAAATATTCAACTCCGTCACAACGTGAGCAGTTTTGGAAAGAAACATTAAATAAGTTAAGTGGCATGGCTTCTTTCTCTATAAAATGTAGTATTGACAATAGCAGACTAACTGAGACTTGTTATAATGCTCTGTTGTTTTCAAAAGCATTGTTATTGGAAACAGAAAAAACTATATTGGAGATTATTACAAAAGAGGGCACTAAGGAGGAAACAGATAACTATCGGCAACTTATGGCCTTAAATGCAAGATTACTTGCTTTAAGATGCAATTATGATTACAACAAGGAAGAAATAGATTCTCTTGTCGTAATCCAGAGAAACCTTGAGCAGCAATTAACTGACAAATGGCAGTTGTACAACGATTATAATTCGTTTTTAGATATAGATTACCAAAAGGTGAGAGGTAAGCTAAAAAATAATGAAGTCCTGATTGACTTTTCTGATTTCCAGACGGAAGATTCCATCCATCAATATGTTTCATACATAATACGAGGTAAACAAGAATATCCATTACTTGTGAAAGGTTTTAATCAGAGCCAATTAGATTCATTGTTGAATGGAGCAGCTAAGTATAACTTATACAATTATGAATTCTATAAAGATAATGCAACGAAATTAATATGGGAGCCATTAAGCAGTCACATAGAAAAAGGATGTACTATTTATTATGTACCTTCTGGAGTTATACATGAGGTAGCCTTAGAATCATTGCCAATGGCAGATAGGTCGTTCTTAGGTCAACATTATAATTTTATAAGATTGTCATCCGCAAGAGAAATAGGGAAGCTACAAGCTTCACATCCTGTTCAAAAGACGGCGGTACTATACGGTGGATTAAAATATAACCTAACACCTCAAATACTGGAGGAAGAAAGCAATGCGTATGACAAAACAGGCTTATCATGGATTTGTCGTTCTGAATATGGAAAAGATGGCTTTAAAGATTTAAGCAAAAGCAAGGAAGAAATACAGAAAATTGCCCATACGCTTGCCGACAATGGTTATAAGGTCAGAAGCTACTCTGGGATAAAAGGAAATGCAGAGTCGTTTATCGCCATGAGTGGCAAGTCACCTTCCATTCTCCATATTGCCACACATGGCTTCTACTATACACCTGATGAAGCAGACAAGTATGATTATCTAAGCGGATATACAGATGCCATGTCATTGTCGGGGTTGGTATTTTCTGGTGGCAATGCTGCTTGGCTTGGTAAGGAAATCCCTTTTGGAGTTCTTGGAGGCATTCTTACAGCACGTGATATTGCAAATCTCAATTTTAAGGGAACCGATATTGTTATGCTGTTTGCTTGTAATACGGCACAAGGGAATGTGACTGCAGAAGGCTTATATGGCTTACAGAGAGCTTTTAAGAAAGCAGGAGCTGGTACACTTATTTTGACATTGTGGAAGGTGAGAGACACTGTGGCAGAATCTTTTGCTACAACATTTTATAAAGAACTAATGGCTCAAGGAGGCAATAAACGTTCGGCATTTGAGATAACAAAGAGCTTAATGCGTAAAAAGTATAAGGACTCATTCGATTGGGCTTGTTTCGTGATGGTTGACTGACTATAAAATAATATTCAAAATAAATTCAAATGTCAATCAATGTGCAAGTTAATGATGACAGCAAAGTTTCTGAAACAGAATATGCATGGCAAATCAGCATGATTTGTCATGCATATATGTGGTATTGGCAATATATTCAAAATGGAATAAAGATATGGCTAAGCACATGAAATCTTTCCTAACCATAGCGAGTGTCATATTCGTGCTTACCGTTTCTCCCGAATTGCAGGCGCAGACACGGAGAGCACTTGTTATTGGCATTGGCCAACAAGAAGACAAGGCATGGGGAAAAATTAACGGTGACAAGGATGTATCGTATGTGGAGGAGATACTGAAGAATGCAAAATTTACAAAAGGACACATCAAACGTCTTGTGAATCAGCAAGCTACAAAAGTAGCAATTGTGAATGCCTTTAATTCATTGGCTGTACAATCTAAACGTGGGGACGTAGTGTATGTACATTTTTCTGGACATGGGCAACAGATGAAGGACATTCATAATGACGAAAAGGATGGACTGGATGAGTGTTGGATTCCATACGATGCCTACCGCAAACCATGCGAAAAAGATAGGGGCGAAAAGCATCTGACGGATGACGAAGTGAACTATTATCTGAATGCCATTAGAGATAAAATTGGAGATATTGGCAAGATGCTTGTGGTGATAGACGCTTGCCATAGCGGTGATGCGACACGTGGTGATGAGGATGAAGTCGTGCGCGGCGTAGAAGACATATTCGAAGCCATCAAATCCTTTATCTGGGGGGGGCTTCTACTGCTAAAGGCAATTCAGAGATAAATCCAAATGCTCAGGTGAATAGGGAAAGGTGGATTACCATAAGTGCATGCAAAAGCGACCAGGTAAATATCGAAATGAAAAATCCGGCTGTGGGTAAACTTACCTACGCGATATATAATAAAGTAAAGGAAAGTATGGCAAATGACAACGAAGACTTCTTCAGAAGAATCCGTATGTTTATCAATTCCAACACTATCAGCCGTCCACAATATCCGGTAATGACAGGCGAGACTGATAGATATAGAATAACAGACATCATACGATAATGGCAAAAACAATACAAATCAGAGCACTCATACAAGAGAAAGAAGCACAACTTGTAGCGGGTATGGCAGACAAGAGGCGGCGCACACAGTACGAGCTGTATGCATACTGCTCCGATTACTTTTGGGACAACTATAGGGGTGTGTTCTTCGCTGACGAGAAAGCGGCGGCAGAGATTCTACAGAACACTTTTATTGCGTTCTGGGAAAACGTTGAAAGAAGAAAAATATATGTGAAGGATGGTATAGTGATGGGAAAAGACAAAAAGCCCCTGAACGGCAGCATCCTCACCTACTTTATGAGCGTAGCCCGAAACAAATATCTGGAATACGGACGCGAGCATCCTATATATGCCGACCCCGAAACAGAATTAGGACGCTTGCAAAGGACTGAGGGATTCGACCCCAACGAGTATATAGATATGCTCTATGATTCGGGAGAGAACATGATGCTTGACATTATAGCGGATGTCATATCGCATATGTCGCCAAGGTGCAATCAGATACTTACAAAGTTCTATTACGAGGAGAAGAAACTGGAAACCATCTTCAAGGAAATGCCGACAATAGAATCATACGATGCCTTAAAGACAAAGAAGAACAAATGTATGAACACCTTGCGCAAATCAGCGAGAGAAATATACAAGAACAAGTTAAACTCATAAAGGACTACAGATATGGACGAAAAGTTTCAAGATAGAATAGACAACTACCTGCTTAACCGCATGGATGATGCCGAAAAGGCGGAGTTCTTGCGTGAGGTAGAACAAGATAAAGAAAAGAAGGAACAACTGGAATTTACACAGAACGTAAAAGACTCTATCCGTAGCCGTGAAGAGAAACTACAGGCTTTGGCACAGTTCCAGCAACAGTATGAAGAGGAACATAAAGCCATAGCAATGCGAGCAACTGGCATTGATGCAGTATATTGTTGTTCTGCTCCAAAGATGGAAGAGAAAACTGTGCATTCAAAGAAGAATAAATGGTTATGGATTTCGAGTGTGGCAGCAATCCTCGTGATTGGATTTTTTGCCGTTAAGCCGATGCTTGTATATGATTCTTCATCAAACTATGACAATAAATCTATAGAACAGATTCGTGGTGGAGACGAAGTGTTCAGTCCCATTTTTACAGACAGTGCGTATAATGATACTATTACGAGTACTATTGGTGAAGATGCAACAATTGGGAAATAGAGTTACCGTTATCATTTTCGCCATTGCTTGTAGTTACATATTTATAATTTTCCTGTTACAATTAGTGTTTGTTTTCTAACTAATTGATAGAAATGGTTACAATTTCTTGCTCATATATCATAAAGAATATTGAATACGAGACAAGGAGAAATAGTAAATGAGATTAGAAAAAGAATTGGCAGAGATATAGCCCCTCATTTCATCAGAGTCCAGGATTTTGCTTTTACCTATTTACTCAATAAATTGAAAAGGACATGAAAATAGTTTCAATGATAGTCACAAGGTAGAAAACTATGCCCCAAAAGCAAAAATGCTTGAGAACGTGCTACTGGCTACATGATAAAGGCTGAATATGCATTGAAGGGAAAAATATAAAAAATCACTAAATTCAACAACAATGCAAACATTCACTACATGTTTGCAAATCATGAATCTAATGGTTCTGTTAGTATTTTCTGTAGTTCAAAAGGTGAATGCGTCTGCAAAAGCTGGCGAGGCTTCGATCTATGAAGGAAGTACAGTGGATTTGTCACTGCAAAATCAATAGGAAATGTTATCGTCACATGCAAGGCAAAGGATGACAGCGGAAAGGATTGTATATTGTTAGGATTGGTAATCAAAGCAAAAAAATCGTAATAAAATAAAGAACCGATGGGTTACATCTTCTGATTGTCATTCATAAATTGACAAAGAAACAATAATAACAAAAAATGGAAGTTGGGCCCGACACGTATTAGGGTATATTACAATGAAGAAAATGGTTTTCTCTTTCGCAGCTATGATTGTAATGGTTACCTCGGTATCTGTGTTTGCTAATTCTCAGAAGGACGGCTATTATGTTCATAATCATGATGCCCTTGCCATTCATCTGGCTGTGCAAGGAAAGCATTGTACAGGTTCTGTTGGGTGCGGCTGTTCAGGATTCTCTCCTATCACCAATGGTGAAGTTTGGCAGCAGGCATACTGCAAGTATTGTGGGCATAAAAGGAATTGTCACAAGTAAAGGAGCATTTATAAGCGGTGATTGGAAGATGTGGGAACATAGTCGTCCATTCCTTTTGTCATTACAATTATCCATAATATATAAAAACATACGCTTATGAAGCAATTGAAGAATTGTGACAGATTAGGTAATGAAAATTAAATAAAAAAGTTATGCAGAAGATTGACTGTACCAACATGAATGAATGTGTTGGGAGCATTTTAATACGTTGCTTCAACGGATTGACGACAATTAAATGCAGCTTGTCCGCTTTGCCTATGAGCTGGCAGTAGAGGCGCACGAGGGGCAGATGCGCAAAACGGGCGAGCCGTATATTATCCATCCGATAGCTGTGGCCCGTATAGTGACGGAGGAACTGGAATTAGGAGCAAACCCAATAATGGCTGCATTCCTGCATGACGTGGTGGAAGATACGCCCTACACCATTGAGGACATCCGTAGGCGTTTCGGTGACGATGTGGCATTCCTCGTTGTTGTGGTGACAAAACAAAAGAAGGAAAAGTACGACAAATCGAAGCAGGTTGACAACTATCGTCAGATACTGGCATCGGTACAGTATGACGTGCGTGCCATACTGGTGAAGCTCGCTGACAGACTGCATAACATGCCTCGCGAATACAAACGAATTGAAAGGATGCTGGATGACGTTAAGATGTCCGAGGAGGAGAACCTGATGGCATTCGTGGCCAAGGTAAACGAGTTGCTGGAAGGCAAGGGCGTTGAAGCAAGGATAGAGGTGCTCTATCGTATGCCTTACAGCATCTGGCGCAAGATGCAATCAAAGGGTTGTGACTTTCATCATGTGGACGACAAGCACTATATCCATATCATTATTATGCCAAGGGTTTGCATGAGGAGAAAGAGCTTGCTTTGCAAATCTATTCTGTACTTACCGACTACTTTAATGAGAGACCCGGTAGTGTAGCCAACTATATCAACGCTCCAAAGGAGAACGGTTACCAAAGCTTCCATGTGAAGTTGATCAACGACCAAGGCGACTGGGAGGAGATTCATATCTCATCAGAGCGCATGGCGCGCAATTCACGATTGGGATGTGCGGCAGAAAGAACGTAAGAAAACGTTAAAGCATGGTTGGAAAAATTCAAGGCTGTGCTGAAGGATATGGCCTTATACAGTCATGGGCTGGATTATATGGATGGTGTGACGGCTTCGTTCTACAACGATGACATCATGGTATTCACCCCTAATGGCAAGGGCGTTATTCTGCTCAAGGGATCCATAGCATTGGATTTTGCCTTCGAGATTCACAGCGAAGTGGGCTGCATGCTGAGTATGCCCGCATCAACGGCAGGCTTTGTTCGGTGAAAGCCGTGCTGCATCGTGGAAACCGTGTGGAGATTGGGACCAACGGCGAGGCTACTCCCGATGAAGATTGGCAGAACCATGTCCTGACTTACAAGGCGAAGCGCACTCTCCGCAGTCATTTGGCCAACAAGGAGAGAATGCCATACAGTCGTTGCCAATGTTGCCATCCATTGCCTGGTGACGAAGTGATTGGGTTCAGGGATGCAGAAGGTGCAGTAACGTTGCACAAGCGCAATTACCCCGATGCCATCCATATGGCTTCCGAGCAAGGTGACTCCATTGTCGCTGTAAATTTTGAGGAGCGAGAAACATTCCTATTTCCTGTCAGCATTTGCATTCAAGGTGTCGATCGTCTTCATCTGTTGGATGATATTGTCGCTTGCATTACAGAGCGGCAAAACTTGTCTATGTCACGACTTTATACAGTGACAAAAGACCGAATAGTGGATGCTTCCGTTGATTTTGCCGTACATTCACTAAATGAGTTGGAAAGAGCGATGAAGTCTACCAATTGGTACAATTTGAGAATATCGCCCAAATGGTACCGCTGTAGCGGTCAGTTGGTACCACGCGGAGCGGAAGCGTGGTACCGCACATATCTGTCTGATGGTACCGGTACCAAAGTTCCGATATACACGCTGTCAAAGGGTGCCGTGCGGACGGTACCTCATGGCACCCTAAGATAGCAAGTTCAAGCAGTCTTACTTGTCCCTTCTTTTATGACGCAGAGTTTCTCCCTTGAGTTCTATATGCTCTGAAGAGTTTACCAGCCTGTCCATGATGGCATCGGCAAGTGTCGGTTCTGCAATGTAGTCATACCATCTTTCCAGCGGCAACTGCGATGTGACGATGACTGACTTCTTTTCGTACCTGTCCTCAAGCATTGTAAACAAGGCAATTCGTGCTTCCGCTGTAAGAGGCTGCAAGCCGAAGTCATCAAGTATTATGAGGTCTTTCTTTTCAAGCCTCCTGATGAGTTTCTGATATGTGCCCTCAAGACGCGCCTTTGCCAGTTCATCGGCAAAATGGTTCATGCTGAGGCAAAGGGTTGATAGCCCGAGAGTGCAGGCCTGATAGCCAAGGGCACAGGCGAGATAAGACTTTCCGCATCCTGTCAGACCTGTAATGAGCAGGTTGTCGCCCCTGCGTACGAAGTTGCAGTCAGCAACCTCCGCCAGCATGGTCTCCGTCAGGTTGCGCTCTGTGGAGCATGTTATGTTCTCGATGAAGACCTTGTATCTGAGTTTGGCAGCCTTCAATAGTCTTTCAGTGAGTTTCCTGTCCCTGGTACATATTTCTGTCTGCACCATTTTCTCTACGGCTCTTTCGAGTCCTGGGCGTTTCTGCATGGGCAGTATCATCATGGCTTCAAAGGCCTCTGCCATCCCAAGGAGACCCAGTTCCTTGAGTTGGGTTATAGTTGTCTGCATGCTCATGTTTGGATGAAACAATGCCACTGTATGCAGACGCGCCACGCACGTTGTCGTTCTGGGGAGTCGTTGATATGATGGTGTTTAAAGCAGCCTTGTCCCTGTTGTTCCTCAGGATGTTCGCAAGCAGCCTGTATGCGGACTTGCCTGCCTCGGCCTTCATCAGGGCGACTACCGATTCAAGACGGTCGTAACCGTAAGTCTTTCCAAGTGACAGCACTCCGTTGCACGTGCCGTAAGCCTGCTGGGGGAAGGTGGTGCGCTGGAGTATGTCCTCTACCGCCCACCTGGTAAACGGGCCGACACGCTGCGCGTGGTCAATGAGCGTTGCCGCGTTTTGGGAGCGGTTGCGCTCGTAGGCAAGGTGAGACTCCGGCATGTGTTCCTTCACTGTGGTATAGCCGTATTGGTCATACTTGCGGTCATGTTTCCATACGAGTTTGCCGTCCGCGTAAATCTCGACAGCCGTCACGTCCCACATGACCTTGACGGTCTGTCCGACATACTTGCAAGGTACACTGTAGAAGTGTCGCTCTGAGCCTACGCAGACGTGATATGACGTTCCAAGCTTCACCTCCTTGCGCATACGGAAGCGGTACATTTCCTGCGTCAGGGGACGCATGTTCGGCAACTCGTACTTCTCAAATATCTCCCATCGGCTGCCGCCCTTGTAAGGCAGGGGCAGTACTCGTCCAGAAGTTCCCAGATGCGGCTGTTGATGTCGTCTAGATCATGGAATGTGTCATTCTCTATACGGGCATAGACATAGTGATAGAGATTGTTTACGGCACTCTCCACAGGTCCCTTGTCGCGAGGCTGGCGAACCCTGCACGCTGTAGGCTCGATGCCGTAGTATGTGGTCCATTCCACGGTCCCGTCAGACGGGGTGAGGCTGTAGCGCTCTGACTTGGTCACCCACTGCTTCATGTTGTCGTTCTTCGCCTCCTTGGGCAATGCGCCCATAAACTCGAGTGCCTTGTTCAGGTCATGGAAGAACCACTCGGTCGTGGCCTTGGGCATCGCCATCATGAAGGGCAGGTTGCTGTAGGGCATCACGCATACCAGCACCACGAGCTTCTGCGGTTTGCCTGTCCTGCGGTCGGTGAGGTGGAGGGTGTCGCCGGCAAAGTCTATCTGCATCTGCTCTCCAGGCTCGTAGTTGTTGTGGTACGAGTAGTCATGTGACTCGCGGTACTTTGTGACATGCAGCTTGAACTGGGTGCAGCCGTAGCCCTCAGGACACTTCTTCTTGTAGAAGGTCTCGTGGACGAACTGCATGGTGGCATGGCTGCCCTTGAGCAGGCGCATCACCTCTGGCATGAGTCGTTCAAGCTCAGCCTTGCGGGGATCCTCCAACTGTGATGCCGATTGTGGTGAAAGGACGGTGAGTAACTCGCTGTCGGAGAGCGCAAGCAGTTCTCCGTAGCTCTTGCCTGTGTCCCGTACAGCCTTGCTTACCTCCGAGACACTTCGCTTGCTGCAATGGACAATGGAACAGATGGAATTCTGTGACTGCCTCTGGTTGAGCAAGCTGATAATTTCTCTTTGTCTTAACATAAATCTTGTGTTTAGACGTTTTACATTAGATACGAATGGACACATACGTTCCATCCCAATATTAATATAAGCATCCGTGCAAGACTTTTGTCGGAACAAGATAGACAAGTTTATAGGTGCTGTCAAGATGCCGGACAGGCGGTACCATACTTCCGCTACACACGCTGCTGAGCCATCATGTCAAAGAACAGTTTCTGGAGCGGTACCACTGAACCGATATGAAAAATCCGACAACGTGAATCTGCGGTACCAAAACACCGCTATAGGCGGTACCAAATCGCCGATATTATCAACAATTAAACAAACCAATTGGTGCGCTTCATAAAATCGACTTGTTTTCATCCTCT
>CAZEEP010000035.1:0-31412 GCA_964511295.1 uncultured Prevotella sp. | reverse complement strand
AATAATGAATTCAACAAAGTACGGGAGACTTTCGAGAACCACAACTCCACAATAACAAACTACTTCCAACGGAGACTCACTAATGCGTCAGCGGAATCCTTCAATGCAAAAATCAAAGCTTTTAGAGCCCAGTTCCGAGGAGTAGGAGACATCAAATTCTTTATGTTTAGGTTGGCAAAACTATACTCTTGACATTTCCTCCGCCAACCCGGAAAATCCGCTGACCCATAAGACCGAGAAGCAGCAAGAACTCGAACGACAGGCAAACGTCGGTCTCAATGATCTCTACTACGGAGATGAAAGCCATATTTGCACGGAAGGTTATGTGCCTTATGGCAGGCAGTTCCGTGGAGAGGATGTGCATATACCTTCTGAAAGAGGCCCAGGACTCAATATATTCGACATGATTGACCGTAACAACCGATATGAGGGGATTCTCCACAACGGAGAATATGACGGCTGAAACTATCGCAGACTTCCTTGACAGGCTGTCACTGCGTACACGCAAGAATACATTTGTGGTGCTTGACAATGCGAGCGTTCACAGGTCGAAACTCATGATGGAACTTCGCCAAATATGGGAGAAGCGGGGCTTGTTTATCTTCTTTATTCCGCCATACAGTCCTCATCTGAATATCGCAGAGACGCTGTGGCGAATCCTCAAGGGCAAATGGCTCATGCCTGTAGATTATTTTTCCACAGAATCCTTGCTTTACGCTACTAATAGAGCATTGGCTGCAATTGGATTCGAACTCAATATTAATTTTGCCCATGTGGCTTAGTATAAATTAAATTTCAAGACTTACTTATAATAAAGTTCATGAATGAAAATTTTTCCCAAGTCTCATAGACCTTAATGAGATTTGAGATTTTCTGAGATTTAATGTTTGCCCTGCCGCCAGTCAATGCGTCCAGCATTCTCACTCGTAAAATACATACGGTTAGAATTGGCAGGTGAATAATTATTATAGAAGAAGCCATGCTCTACGGTCTTGTCTTTATTAAGTGCTGAGAAGGGATTAAAAGACAAGTTGTCAAACTTAATGTTCTTACAGAGAAGTTTTGCAGCAGTAAATATTGTGCAGCAAGAAAGGATGTCGTTGATTTCCAAATTATAGAAATCTTTAACAGCATCGCTTACTGACCCCATACCACAAAAAGCGTCAAAGAAGGTTAAACCATTGCAGAGGAGTCCTTCTTCTTTGAGAGTTTGGAGTATGTAGCTCCTTATTTTGTCTTTACTGCCTAAATATATCATAAAATGAAGCCAATTATTTTGCAAAAATAGCAAAATAAAGTGGATTTAGGGCTTTTTACTTAGAAAGTTTTCTATTTATTTGTAAAATTGAAGTTTATTAGTAAATTTGCATATACTTATCAATCATAAAAAATTATGAGCACAAACAAACGATTAGTCCGTTCAACGAGCGACAAATGGATAGCTGGAGTATGCAGCGGTATAGCTAATTACTTCGGCTGGGATCCGACAGTAGTCAGGTTGGTGTATCTGCTTATGACATTCGGCACTGCTTTCAGCGGTGTCATCGTGTATATCATTCTTATGATTATAATGCCAATCGATAATAGATAATGACGTGACAAGGGTAATCCATATAAAGCGGTTCCCCGTGGGTGGTGGCTTCTATGCCATCAACCTGTTCGGCGTTATCTTCACGACGCAAAAGTTGAGTGCGGAGGAGTTGAACCATGAACGGATACATACAGCGCAGATGCGTGAACTGCTTTATATCGGCTTCTACCTTTGGTATATCATTGAATGGCTTTGTCTGTTGGTGATGTATTGCAACGGAGTGAAGGCTTACTTCCACATTCGCTTTGAGCAGGAGGCTTACAGGCATCAAAACGATGTCGGTCTTTGATGTCAAGCCGATGTTCGGCTTCCGCAATACCTTTATTTGTGATGCAGAAGGTAACGTGTACTACAAGACGTGGTCAATGGGTGCTTTCGTAGACCGTTCAACAGGGAAGCTACAAAGGATACCTGCTGATGTTCTCTCTACGGTAAAGATTGAGCCTAAGAAGGATATGACTTACGGAGACAGGCGAATTGTTTTGCCTAAGGAAGCTGAGTTTAATGTGCAGGCTCTGGTTGCGGTTACTCATAATGATATAGACTATAATGGACACATGAACAATGCCAACTACATTCGCATAGCAATGGAATATCTTCCTGAAGGTTTCCATTATAATAATGTGAGGGTGGAGTTCAAGCGTCCTGCATGTTTCGGTGAAGCCATAATTGCTAAAACATTCCTTTCGGCAGATAATGTATTTTACGTTGAGATGCTGATTGACGATGCTGTCAGCACTATATTAGAATTGAAGTAAACTCACTTACTATGATAATAGACAAGATTGAAAATCTGAAGCAATATTATGCTTTAAATCCTCGCTTTGAAGAAGTCGGGAAGTTTATTGAGAATAACGACTTGACAAAACTTGAGAATGGCAGACATGTCATTGACAGTGACAAACTGTTTGTGAATGTCGAGGACGACAAAGGCAAGGCGAAAGACGAAGCGGTTATAGAGTACCACCGTAAGATGGTTGACATTCAAGTGCCGTTGAATATTCCTGAGACCTATGGTTATACACCAGTAGCCGACTTGCCCGATGCTCCGTTTGATAAAGTGAAAGACATCGCAAAACAGCCTGGTATTACTCCTCGCAACTTTGTGACGTTAAAACCTGGAGAGTTTGCCATTTTCTTTCCGCAGGACGGTCATGCGCCTTGCATAGCTGACGGTATCATTCATAAAGCCGTTTTCAAAATTGTAGTAAAAGGATAATATGAAACAACTAAACGAAATACAGGCTCTTGGCATGAACTCTTTGTCCGCATTGCAGTTGTTTGATATACTGAAACTGCGGCAGGATGTTTTCTTCGTGGAAGAGAATATCATCTATCCGGACTTGGACGACATTGACAAGGAAGCAATCCATGTCTTTGCAACGATTAATGGAGAAATCGCTTCTTATGCAAGAGTCTATAGAGATGAAAATGATAAGCACGTAAAGATAGGACGCGTCGTTACTGCTGCAAAATACCGTGGCAAAGGCTTGGCAAGCGAAATAATCAGAAAATGTGTAGAAGTCGGAAGGAACAATTTTAATACTGATGAAATATGGCTTGATGCCCAAATTCACGCCATCTCTTTCTATGAAGGTATTGGCTTCAAGGTTGAATCAGAACGTTTTATGGAAGCAGGTATTGAACATGTAAGAATGGTAAAGGAATGAAAATGTGAAATACTATACTTTTGTTTGCATTATCCCTTGTGAGTTTAGTTAGTTTCGCGCATGGCAATGTAAAACACGTGATACTCATCACTATTGACGGTATGCGTGAAGATATGATAACCGACTTTTCAAGTCCGACGGAAAACCTCAAGGAGATGAAGCGCAGCGGACTGTGGGTGAACTGGATAAAGGGCGTTGCTCCGGCAGAGACTTATCCGTCACACACAACCATCATCACTGGCCTGCGTCCTTGCGACCATCACATCTATTATAATGCTCCGTTTATGGGCAATGAGCCGAAGACGATAAGCAACTGGTATGCTGACTCAATCCATGGCGAGACTCTGTGGCAGGCAGTATCGGCTAAAGGCTGTAAGGTCGCTTCTTTGTTCTGGCCAGTGTCAACAGGAGCTAAAGGAGTGAACTATAATGTGCCTGAATTTTGGTCACTTGACATGAAAGTAAATCAGATAGAGTATCTCAAAGACTATTGCAAGCCTGTTGGACTGCTTGATACTTTGGAGAAATATGCCACTGGCGTGTTGCGAGACGAGAACTTTACGGCAGGCTCTGTCAATCGTGACGCTTACGAGGCGTATATGACCAACTTCATAATGAACCACTATAAGCCTACATTGCTCACGCTACATCTTATTACCACTGACTATGCGCAGCATCAGACAGGCTTAAGCACTGACCGCACCCGTCGCACATACGAGTCTGTTGACAATGCCGTTGGGTTGATAGTCGATAATCTGAAGGCTACAAAGATGATGGACAGTACAGTCGTCATCGTTACTGGCGATCATAGATTCGTAGATGTTGACAGAGTATTGGCTCCGAATATTTGGCTGGTAAAGAACAGGCTGTTGGGTCAAGAGTACGGTGCTCCTTGGAAGGCTTGCTTTCACGGGGCTGGCGCAATGAGTTTTCTGTATCTCAAAGACAAAAACGACACTAAGACTCTTGGTAAAGTAAGGAAGATAATAGACGAATTGCCTGACTCCACACGATCACTTTTCAGAGTGCTTGATAAGTCAGAGCTAATACGTTTAGGTTGCGATTCACGCTCTGTAATGGCTGTAGAGCCTTTGCCAGGCATTGCCGTTTCAAACGCACATAAGGGCAATGATGTCGTTCATCGCATAGGTGGCACTCATGGCTATTCTACGGGTGTTGACCACACTGCATTGATTGCTTATGGTGCTGGCATAAAGCCCGAGCAAAGGCAGTATATGGAACAGACAAGCATCAAGTCGTTTGTGCTCGGACTATTGGGAATGTAATAAGAAAAGGCAATATGAATCGCTATGCAGATGTATTCTTTGACTTTGACAATACACTTAGTGGAATAAGTTGAAGGAGATAAAAGAAATATTATAAGATATTAGTAACTTTGCAAGTGGCAGTCGACCACAAGGCTCGTACCAAGAATAGAATAAAAAACAAGAGAGATTAGAACCATGAAGAAAGTATTGATAACAGGTGCCAACAAGGGAATAGGATATGAGATAGCTCGTCATCTTGGTAAGGCAGGATGGCAAGTTATTGTCGGAGCACGAAACGAGGAACGTGCACTCAAAGCCATTAAAATGCTGAAAGCCAATGGTGCCAACATCATTGGCTGGCAATATGTAAACCTATCAGACAACAAGGAGATTGAAGCTTCGGCAAAGGAAATAGGCGAGAAGCATCCCGACTTATCTTTGCTTGTGAACAATGCTGTATTCCCTGGTGATATGTCAGTCAAGAGCTATGAGCAGACTGTTGAAGATGTGGCAAACTCTATTCAGGTCAACTACATCGGCACATTCTGTCTCACCAAGTTGCTCATTCCTTTGTTGGAGAAGAACAATGGCCGTATAGTTAATATCACCGTTCCTACAGAGGTCAGTCCTTATTGGCATCCTATGGCTTACGTGGCAAGTAAGGCAGCACAGAACACCATGACAAGCATTATGGCTTGGGAATTTGACTATTACAAGAAGCCATTGGAGATTTTCGACATCCATCCGGGCGCAACGTCAACAGACCTTAACAACCACTACAGTGGCCCCGGTTCTCATCAGCCTGATGTAGTAGGAGAGAAGGTGGAGCAAATTATCAATGATGGCAAGTACCATAACGGAGAATTCATAGAGCTCTATCCGATAGTTGACGAGGGGAATTATTAGAATATGTAGGTAGTTAGAATTGTTTCTTGAATGGAACGATGGAAAGCAAGAAGCGAGGTGAAGGTGAATCCAAGGTTGTTCTGATGGGAGTATGATTATTTCATCTTTATAAAATGTGGATGAAGTTCATCTCCAAGGATGCGATAAAGATGAATATCGTCAAGAGGTCGGATAATAGCCGTACTGCAATGGAAAAAAACTGGCAATATCATGGATACTATACTTTGCCATTTCACCGGCTATAGCCGTTGCTTCATTCTGAAACAGAGGAGTGGAAGTAAAAGTAAAAGGAACATTTATTCCTTTTACGTTCTCCTTCATTATTTTGGCATCTGCGAGTATTATCTGCATTCTAAATATCGTTTAATACTTGCAAAAGTGCATCAAGATATTGAAAGAGGCAAATTAATAATAGAATTTATTATTAATTTTGCGATGATATTAATGTTCAAATTAAATGGAAATTAGAAAACTGTTTTTATTCTTTATGTTTATGACTGTAATAGTGACTAATGCGCCCCACTAAATATCTACTGACCCGTTAAAACATGCACAATTTTGGGACGGGGCAATGAAAAATCCCAAGTTCGGAAAGAACTTGGGATTTTTAAAGAGGTGAGGTGCGTGGCGGAGTCGAACCGCCTTGAGTGGTTTTGCAGACCAGTACCTAACCGTTCGGACAACGCACCATAACTGTTTTGCGAGTGCAAAGGTAGGCATATATTTTTAAACCGCCAAACTTTTCAATTATTTTTTGCCTTAATTCGGCATAATTAGTTTAAGATTATCTCAAATCAATGACATCGGCTTTTGGAAAGTCTTTTGAATTGAATGTAAATTTACTGTCGGGCTGATTGACTGCGCGGAAATTGCTAACGGCTATTTTTGTCCACGTGTCGCCTTGTCTCATTCTGATTTGCGATGGAATGTGCGAGTGTTTGTTTATTGTAATGTAAACTTCCTGCACAGACCTCTTTTTGTTTTGGGCTGTCATGTGTATGACATAGTTGCTGCCGTCCTTTGTCAGGCCGAGGGTGTAGCCGTTTTTATACATTGACAGGAATGTATAGGGGTTCATGCTCATGCGCTTGGCTTCGGTAGGAGTGGATATGTTTACCTCGTTTGTGAGTTTTAGGTAGCTCCATTGCGTTTTGCCATTGTACCAAACAATAGCTTTCTTTGTCCTTGCCTGAAACATATTGCCTTTTATGGCAATGGTTCCAGATTGCGTGCCAATCTTTGAGTTAGAAGCCGTAAAGTTTGCCTGGGCGCCGTCCTTGCGTCCTATTATTGCTGCGGTCTTGTCAAGCTCTTTCATTGCCAGTTCCGCATCTTGCGCATGCATGCAAAGTGCTGAGAATAACAACAAACTGAAAAATAATAATTTCTTCATGTCTTTTGCTTTATAGTCTTTATTCTTTATAATCTTTTGTTTTACGCATTTCCGCCATGAATGCGGTTAAGCAGAGAGTTGAGGCTGTTCTCGTCTTGAAGCAGCACGTCTCGTGGCTTTGAGCCTTGTGCCGGCCCTACGATACCTGCTTTTTCCAGCTGATCCATCAGTCTTCCGGCACGATTATAGCCTATTGAGAAACGGCGTTGAATCATGCTTGTGGAGCCTTGCTGTGAAATAACTATAGCATGCGCAGCCTCATCGAAGTAAGGGTCAAGGTTCCCACCATCAGCTCCCATTCCGTCAATAGCTCCGTTATTGGCGTTAGGGTCATCGGGCTCTGGCAACTCCAATGGGTCGACAGGACCGGGTTGTGCTGCAATGAAGTCGTTTATGGCTTCTATTTCAGGCGTATCGATGAATGCGCACTGCACGCGCACTGGTTCTCCGCCTCCAAGGAAAAGCATGTCACCTTTGCCTACGAGCTGCTCTGCGCCTGTGCGGTCGAGGATTGTTCGTGAGTCTATCTGCGATGTCACGCGGAAAGCCATGCGCCCGGGGAAGTTAGCTTTTATGTTACCGGTGATGATCTTGGTGGTCGGTCGCTGTGTAGCTATTATCATGTGTATGCCTACGGCGCGCGCCAATTGGGCGATACGTGCTATAGGCAGTTCTATTTCCTTGCCAGCCGTCATTATAAGGTCGCCGAACTCGTCTATAATTACAACTATATAGGGCATGTACTCGTGACCGTCAGTAAGGCGAAGTTTGTGATGAATTAACTTGTCGTTATATTCATCTATTTTCTTCACTTGCGCCTTCTTCAAAAGGTCATAACGATGATCCATGAGCTTGCATAAGGAGTTGAGCGTGCGCACCACCTTCTGCACGTCGGTGATGATAGGTTCGTCCTCATTCTCAGGCAGTGAGGCCATGTAATGTGGTGCTATTTTGTTGTATATGCTGAACTCTACCTTTTTAGGGTCTACAAGTACGAATTTGAGCTCATTAGGATGTTTTTTGTAAAGCAGTGAAGTTATGATTGCATTCAGTCCTACGGACTTGCCTTGACCGGTGGCACCAGCTACGAGCAGGTGAGGCAATTTAGCCAAGTCTACCATAAACACCTCGTTGGTTATGGTTCTGCCCAGAGCCATAGGCAAAGCCATCTTAGTGTCCTGGAATTTCTTGGTGTTCAGCACGCTCTCCATCGATACTATCTGTGGCTTTTTGTTAGGCACTTCAATACCGATGGTGCCCTTGCCGGGTATAGGGGCTATTATGCGTATGCCAAGTGCAGACAGGCTAAGCGCAATGTCAGCTTCCAAACCACGTATACGGCTTATGCGTACTCCCTCTGCGGGGGTTATTTCATAGAGCGTGACAGTAGGCCCGACGGTGGCGTTGATTTTGCTTATCTTTACACCGAAGCTGTTCAGTGCTTCCACGATACGTGCGTTGTTGGCTTTGACTTCTTCCATGTCAATTGCCAACTTGTTGTCATATTTCTTTAGTAATGAGAAGCTGGGGAATTTATAGTTTGTGAATGGCTCCAAAGGGTTGATAGGAGTGTCAAGAGAGACTGTGGTTGTGGCTTTCGACGTTGCCTCTTTCTCAGCCTTTCCCGCTTCGACCGTCAGTTCATTGCTTCCGCCTTCTTCTGCTGTAGGTTTGTTTACAATTGGTTCTATAGGGTCAGGAGTGGTCTTGACACCTTGCGTAAGATCAGTTAAATCTACTACGTTGCCAGCCTTTAATTCATCGTGCTTGCTTTCTTCTTCGGCATTAGAAGGAGCATCATCTTCTTCTGCCTTGGCATCTTCAGGTTGCTGATTGTTGATGGTGAATTTCACCCTTTCTGTGACATATTTCATCGGGTTCAATGCCTTACGGATGATTTCGATTGTCTCATGACTCAAGTATGTCAGGAAGGCAATTGCTGTGAGTACGAGCAGAATCATGAGTCCTGGCGAGCCAATGACATTCTCTATATGCTGTACGCAAAAGAGTCCGTGCTTGCCACCGGGATTGAAAACTGCCTCACCCATGAATGGCGCAATAAACTTTGCAAAAGCTATGGATGACCATACCATGACAAAAGCCAGTCCGAAGAACCATTTCAGCAAGTTAACGGAATAAGCCCTCATCATTTTCAATGCAATGAGGACGGCGAAGACAGGGATAAGAAATGATGGAAAGCCAAAGTTTATTGTTATCAGCTTATAGGATATTAGCGCACCGAACGGACCGCAACAGTTCGTAAACTCGTGGTCAGTGTTCCGTATCTCCCACGGGCGCATGTTTTCAAGGACGCTTTGGTCGGCCTTTCCCGTTGTGAGATAGCTTATCATTGCAATGATCACATAAGTGGCCAGCGCAAATAAAACAAGCCCAATGAAGAAGTCTGTTGTGTCGTTTCCTAATTTATTTCGAAAACTGACCGCCTCGCCAAAAGACTTGGATTTGCGGCCAGCACTTTTTTTAGCCATATAACTCTATATTTGTTTTGCAAAATTAATGGATTTCATCGAAATTACAAAACATTGCAATATAAAAATGTGGTGTAATAAATGGTGCTTGGCAATTAATGGATTGTTACTTGAGTTGCGCCATATCCATACTCTTGGAAGGAAGCATCTTGATAAGTGTAGGACTTATGCTTATAGATGAGTTCATTGATTATTGCACGTCTCAGTACCCCGGCTCCTTTACCATGAATGAAGATGATTTTTTGTCCTTTCTTGCCTGCGAATTTATCGAGTGTTTCCCTGAAAATCTTCATTTGATACTCCAGAATGTCGCCTGCACTCATACCTACTGTTGAGTCAAGTATTTCGTCGGCATGCAAATCAACCACCTCTGCACCGTCAATGTCGCGATGATGTATATAAGGCGAATTTTTAGGATTGCCTTTGCTTTGATTACCCTCATAGCGACGCACAAGCTGCTCGCGTGAATGTTGCACAGACGAGTTTGCTACACTCGTTTTATCCTTACGCTGAAACATTTCGCGTTTTAGTTCCTTTGCGTTTATCACCAAAGGACGCATTGGCTTGTCGTTCTCTATCAAAGTATAAACGAGAGCAGGGACATCGAAGAACGGTGTATCCTCAAATGTATGCATCTTGTAAAACTTTAAAGGCTCGAGCCTAAAATCCACGTTTACAGGCTCTTTAATGATGAAAGGCTTATCTCGCTTATAAGCAATTATTTGAAATGCTACATGGCCAACGTGGTTAATGCTCGTTGAGTCAAGCTCCTCAATGAACAATTTAGTATTAGGCTCTGCCTCAGCTTGCATTTTCAGCGAGCAACTGTTACCCTCCAATGCCATGTAAGTATATGTCATGTAATAATTACTATCATTTACAAAGTAGGCTTCAAAGTGAGGTTGGTCGATGCTGTTGTCAGCAGTAGGCACAAAAACAAGATAAGCAGAAAGCTGATTGCCTCCCTTACGTTCTTCGGTCTGTGGACGAAAAGTCACTTCTTTAGACAAATCTACAGTATCGGCAACAGACATGTCAACAGCTTCGTCTTGACCATCCTGCATCATAGCCTTAACCGAACGTTGACCACGCTGTATAGGCGTTTCCTGAGCTTTATGTTCTTCCATCTCAGCACGTTTGTTGATTACATTTGCAGTACTGTAATCTTCTTGGTTGACAACAACAACCTCACTTATTGGGGTAGGAATCTGAAAACCGTCCTCATCTTCCACTAAAACTATATTTTTTCCTTTGAAACCTGCAATTTTACCTCCACCAGTCTCACTGAGAAACTTTACTTTATCTCCAATCTTCATTGTTTGCTTTGATTTTTATTAAAGGTGCATGAATATATAACCTGTTGTTTTTAAGAATCATCATGGCATTAGCAGGTTTGCATCGCCATAGCTCAAGAACCTGAAGCTATTGTCGAGAGCATGTCTGTAGACTTTACGCCAATCTCCATGCAAAAAAGCACTAACAAGCAGAAGCAGTGTACTCTTCGGCTGATGGAAATTGGTAACAAGCATTTTTACGATTTTATATTCGTAGCCTGGAGCAATTATAATCTGCGTGCTTGTATGTAAAGCTTCGAGCTTATCACGGTCAAGATAATCAAGAATTGCCTTAATTGACTTATTGACAGAAATTGCTTCTCCATCTACAATAACTAAACCTCTATCGTCGTGTGGCAAGTCATAAGGCTCCCATTGATTCACATGCAGTTCTTCTTCTGTTGCATCAGGATGCATGATAACTTTCACGCCTATGTAATACAAGCTTTCAAGCGTACGAACACTGGTTGTGCCAACAGCAATAGCATGGCAATCGTGCTGGAGCAGATGCTCGAAAGTATGACGATGCACTACAATGTACTCTGAGTGCATATTATGACCCTCTATTTCCTCTGTTTTTACAGGCTTAAATGTTCCTGCTCCAACATGCAACGTAACCTCATCACGGGTAATACCCTTAGAGTCAATATCTTGTAAAACCTTATCCGTAAAATGCAATCCTGCTGTCGGAGCAGCTACGCTACCCTTGATTTTAGAATATACAGTCTGGTAAGTAGTCTTGTCACTTTCCTCAGTCTTTCGGTTAAGATAAGGTGGGATAGGCAACTCGCCAACTGCATCAAGAATGTCAGCAAAGTTAATATTGGGATTATCCCATGAAAAGTCTACCCGATAATTAGTACCACCACTATTAACAGAAGTCTTTGATCTATCCATTGTCGCAGAAAGTGTTAGCTTATGCCCCTTGATTTCAAAGTCACGCTTAAGGGTGCCATCTTTCCATTTTTTCAGATTGCCAATCATGCAAAGCCAACTGCAATGTGATGTAGCTTGAAACATTTGCTCATAGTCGGCTGGCTGCATAGGTTCCATTAAGAAGACCTCTATCAAGGCTCCCGTCTCCTTACGAAAATGAAGTCGGGCCTGTATAACTCGTGTATTGTTGAAAATCATCAATGCGTCAGCTGGCAAATAATTTGGCAAGTTGTAGAAAATATCACCGGAAACATCTCCATGATTATATATGAGCAACTTACTGTGATCACGCTGCTTCAGAGGGAATTTTGCTATGCGCTCGTTTGGGAGTTCATAGTTATAATCATCTATACGAATATGTTTTGTGTTCATAATGCCTTTATTATATTAATATGGCTATTGCCAAACGTTGATTAATGCGCCAATGATTAATGCGGCAACGGTTATAATCATTACTGCTATTACTACATCAATGTCATCCTTGGCATAACCAGTGGTTGTATATTGGCTTGAAATATAGTTGAGATTTGGATTAAACTTGTAATATATTTTGTAAAACAATATGTAGATTCCCAAACCGACAATACCCCCATAAACAATCCCTACGATAACATCAATAGGATAATGAACACCAAGATAAAGACGTGTCCAACAGTTGACAAGCGACCAACATACAATGAAAGCATTGAATAGCCGGTTCCTAACCAAGAAGCATAGGAAAACTGCCAATGACATGGTATTTGCAGCATGAGCCGAAAAAAAACTGAAACTTTGCTCCAATGTTCCATTGATTAAGTTCAACTGTCCACTTATCACAGGGTCGTTGCAAGGGCGCAAACGGCCTACCAAAGGCTTGATGACAGCATCGTCAACACCTCCGGCAAGCAAAATGCATAGTAGTGCAGAACCTACGACAAGTCCTATTTGGGACATTGATTCATTGTTTTTTACTACCAGATAAAGAAGGCTAATATAAAGTGGAATCCACATCGAACTTGATGTGAACAAAGGTACAATACTGTCAAGAAACAGTGAATTGCTGCCATTGAACCACATAAGAACCTGCTGGTCAACTGCTATTATGCTTTCTAATGCCATTTACACTACAAATTATAAAGTCACAGCTTATATAATTTCTATTGTCGATGCCTTTATCCACCCTTCACGCCCATCGCCTACACGTATGGCTTTCCATCCTTTCATGCCGTTATCGGTTATGCTTACACGAGTCCCTTCATGCAGTACAAAAGCATCGTTGGAGTTGTTTTCCGGAGAGGGCTTGACACCTACAGACGGCATCATAACAATTGCCCCAGTACGACTTTCAAGGCTTGACTTTTGCTGCCATGCAAATAGACTGGAGAATGCAAATACCACAAGAAAAGCGACACTGCCATAGAAACCTATCTTCCGTGAACGTACACTAAAGGTAAACAGGTAAACGAGCATTAGCAACAAAGCTGCTATAATGCAAACTATGCTTGTTTTAGCCCATCTGTCCACACTGGTGAAATTGACAATGCTCTTATACCATGTGACAAAAACATTCTCGTCCTCAGGAGTAATCTTGTCAATAGTCTTTGAATTGGCAAATTGCAAATTAAACCTTATGTCCTTATCACCAGGTGACAGCAATAACGCACGCTCATAGCAAAGAATGGCATGGGCAAGATTGTCTGACCTATAATAAGCATTGCCAAGATTGTAAAGTATGTCAGCAGACACACCGCGTTTCAACAACTCGTTATAATCAATTATAGCCTGTTGATAGTTGCCTTTTTTATAGCAGTCATCAGCATTCTGCTTCGTTATTGCCAAACCTTTCATTGGCAAAAGAAACAGAATGGCAAGCACAAGTAATGCAAAACGCAACTTAGCCGACGGCATTGATATATAATAATGATGTATATTGCTCATTTTCTTTTCTTCATTACGTCTTCTATCTCCATTATCGCAGACATTGCCGATTCAAACGTCTTCTCCATATTGCCGGAAGGGTCACCTGGAGCATAACGTTCAAATTCACACTCGTCAAGGGCTGAAATAAATTTATCTATCGATTCGTCCGGCACACTATGGCTTGCAAGGTTGTCTTTTATATTCTCCCTTGAAAGACTTTCAACAGGCATGTTAAGCTTATAGCCCACATAGCCCCACAAGGCACGCAATACTTCATCGTAAAATTCGTCTCGCTTATGCTGGAACATCAACAGGCTTGCCTTCTTTAGCCTCTTGCGCGCAATTTTGTTGGCTCTCTTACCACGCATTTTCACGATGTCGGCATTATCCATTGCGCGCTTTCGGAAGATAATAAGCAGAACCACAAAGGCTATAAGCGGCAATAGGAGACTAATCCAATAGCTTGTGCTACCAAAGTAATAGTCACCAATCTTGTGCTGCAATGTAGCTCCTGTCTTTATGCCATGAATATCATTGTCTTTTGGAGTAGAGTAATTGGACTCTGTATTTTTCCCATCTCCGGGAGCCACATTGACAACAAACGATTGTGTATGAATGGTCTTATATTCATTGGCGTTCACATCATAATAGGTGAACTCTACTGCTGGGATGGTAAATTTGCCTTGATTACGAGGAACGACAAGAAAGTCGTAAACCATATTTCCACCAACACCGGCACTCGTAAGCTTTGTCTTGTCAGTAACCTTTGGATCATATTTATCAAAGTCCTTTGGGAAATTGACAACAGGCTGCTTGATAAGCTTCAAATTACCAGTACCACCAACAACAACACGAAGCGTTATTGGGTCACCTGCTTTTATGTCGGTTTTGCTAAGCTGTGCTGAAATATTGAATTTGCCTACACCACCTGAAAAGTTGGCAGGCTTCTTTGGCAAAGGATCCACTTGTATAGTAAGTCCGGGAGCCACAATATTACGCTTAACCTCAACATAGCCGGAGCCTCCATTGAAGAAAGCTTCAAAAGGATCAACACTACGGTTTTGCTGCACGACAATACCTTTGAATGTTATTGAAGGAATCTTCAAAGATCCTGTCATCTGTGGATACATCACATACTGGCTCCATGTTACTGCACGGTAGGCTTTGCCATTGACTCGTTCTACATGGAAGCTTTTTTGCTGAGGCAAAGGTATTTCCTGTGTGTGGAAGCCTGTCAAATCAGGCATTTTACCCTCAAGCTGAGTAAGATCAACTGTAGTGAAAACTTTGTATGTCAACAAGATTGGCTCCTGTTCATGAACACGCTCCTTATTGGCAGAGACCTTTATAAAAAGGTCATTGCCAGTTATGGCAGAGCCAGCTGACCTCATCTGAGGCTCTTGTGCATCTTCATCCTGATGCATCTGAGGTGCTCCACCAGTGTTGTGAGCGTGTCCTGACACCGTAATGCGCACAGCTCTTGATGACTCATTCTTTCCTTTCACCTTAGCGTGAGCAGGCGGAATTGTGTAGGTGCCGTTCTTGTCGGCATAAAGTGTATAAGTGAAAGTAATTGACGAAGAACTTGTCGTATGTCCATTGACCATCTGATAGCTTGACTGCTGAGAAGTGTAAGGACCGGCAATGAGCTCCAGCCCTGCAGGTATGTTGCCTGCACGGAAATTCTCAACGTCTTGCGTATTTATAGTATAGGCAAGCCGGAAGTTCTCTCCCGCCTGCACATGCGATGGTGCCGAGACTGTTATTTGTGCCTCGGCAGAACCAATGCCGCATATAAGACAAAGGACTAATATTGATATATGTAAAAGTCTATATTTCATAGAGTCACTAACTTACCAGTTTTTCTGCAGCCGTCTACGTTGTGGTTGTATACGTTGGCGGTTGAGCCTTTGCTGCGTCTGTTTTTCCTCTTGCTCAGCATAGTTAAGCAACTGTTCAGCATTGTCCTTACTCATCTGCTCTTTTTGTTGCTGCTGATTTTGTTTATCTTTGTTTTGTTTCTGCTGATCTTGCTTCTGTTGTTGTTTCTTTTGCTGTTTCTTATCCTTGTTCTTGTTTTGGTCGTCATTCTTTTGATTTTTCTGCTGCCTCATGCAAAGAGCAAGATTGTATCTTGTCTCATTGTCAGAAGGATTATTACGAAGACTTTCCTTGTAAGCTTCTATAGCTTCACCAAAGAGTTGATGCTTCTGACAAATAACACCAATATTGTGGTACACCATTGCCTTGCGCAACTTTGCCTTTTCACCACTGCCAGCATTCTGCAACTGCTGGACGGCAAGGCTATCCTTCTGCTGCATAAGCAAAGCACAACCAAGATTATACAAAGCCTGCGTATTGCTTGGATTTTTGCTGAGAGCCTTACGGTATTCTATCTCTGCTTTGGCATAGTTCTGCTGCCGATAAAGACGATTGCCATTTCTAATGAACTGACGATCGCTTTGAGCGGATGCACTTTGCAAGCCAATGAAACAAGCACCCAATATAAATATGTATCTCAACAATTTCATATTACTTTTTCTTACTGAACAGCTTTAGTCCCTTTAACCGTGGATTCTTTGCCTCAAGTATGCATATCTCAATGATAAGCAGAATAATAGCTAATATACCAAAAGCCTGAAACTGTTCATCATATTCGCTGTATACTACGGAGTTGGTTTCTCCCTTCTGCAATTTAGTCAGCTGATCGTTGAGCTGCTCTTGGGCATCAGAGGTGTTATCAACATGAATATAGGTTCCGCTTCCTGCTTTTGCTATCTGTTGACACATTTGCTCATTAAGTGCCGACATCACAGTCTGCCCTGACTCATCTTTCAGATAATCGCCGTTACCCAATGGTATAGGCGCTCCTTTTGTACTACCGACCCCAAGGATAAAGACATTAATGCCTTTCTTTTTAGCAGCAGCGGCAGCTTGTTCCGCACTTCCTTCATGATCTTCTCCGTCAGTAATGACGATTATAGCCCTTCCCACTTTTTCCTGCTTGGTAAAACTGCGCATTGCCACGTTTATAGCATGCGCAATGTCCGTACCTTGAGTTTGTATCAATGAAGGATTGATGTTCTGCAAGAACATCTTGGCAGATACATAGTCGCTTGTGATAGGCAACTGAACGAATGCATCACCAGCAAATACCACAAGTCCTATTTTGTCGCTCGTGAAATGGTCTACCATGTTCTCTACAAGCATCTTGCTCTTGTCAAGACGGCTTGGCACAACGTCTTCGGCAAGCATAGAGTTAGAGATGTCCATGCAAATTATGGCTTCAATGCCATTACGTTTCTCATGCGATATTTTTGCGCCCATCTGTGGGCGTGCAAGCATAACAATGAGAACGGCAAGGGCTGCATTCAATAGCCAAAACTTCACCGACGGACGATATTTAGACACATCCGGCATAAGCTGCTTAAGTAGTACGGGGTCGCCAAACTTACGCAGCTTCACCTTCTTCCTGCGCCACATCACGAAACGGATTAAGGCGAGCAAGGGGATTAGCCATAACAGCCACAGATATATAGGGTCTTCAAATCTTAACATTTTGCTTTATCCTTATGGAATTTTCCTCAACACCGTATTTCTAAGCAGTATCTCAAGGAGCAGACATATAATGGCGGCGATGGCAAATGGCTGATAAGCCTCATAGCGCTTGGAGAACTTCTTCACGTCCATCTTCGTCTTTTCCAACTTGTCAATGTCTTTATATATTTTCTTAAGCTCAGCCGTATTAGTGGCACGATAGAAATTTCCGTCTGTCGTTGTCGCAATATTACTGAGCGTCTTTGTGTCAATATCAACTGGAATGTTGACATATTGCACCGTTCCGCCAACAGGCATGGGGTAGGGGGCTACACGGTTTGTACCTACGGCAATGGTATATACACGGATGCCGAGTGAATGGGCTATCTGAGCTGCCGTCATTGGCGATATATCACCCATGTTGTTGCTTCCGTCGGTGAGCAATATTACGACTTTACTCTTGGCTTTTGATGCTTTCAGACGGCTAATGGAATTGGCAAGCCCCATTCCTATTGCCGTACCATCCTGGATAAGCCCACGCGCCGCAATGTCAGTCCTGACATTTTGCAGCAGGTTGAGCAACGACGCATGGTCAGTTGTCATCGGGCACTGCGTGAAAGCCTCTCCTGCAAATATTGTCAAGCCTATGTTGTCGTTTGGCCTGCCGGATATAAACTCTGCTGCTACATCCTTTGCCGCTTCTATACGATTTGGCTTTAAGTCTTCCGCAAGCATTGAAGTCGACACATCCATAGCAAGCATTATGTCAATGCCTTCTACTGTTTTCGTGCCCCATGAATTATGCGTCTGAGGCCTTGCCAAAATCACCACTATCAGCGCAAAGGTTATGCAACGCAACAGCATTGGCACATCCATAATCCTTACGCGCCAGCTTCTCGGCGCATTTTGGAAGACTCTTGTGTCACTCAGTCGCATTGAAGGCTCGCTTCTCTTTCGATAGAGAAAATACCACAATACGTATGGCACGAGCAACAGCAGGAGCAGGAAATATTCTTTGTCTGCGAATATCATTTCTGTATCATATTGTCAGCTGTGCGATTATATCGTCAGCAAGTATATGTTGTAGATAACGTATGCCAATAAAGCTACGCCAATGATGCCTATCGCCCACAGCAACGATTTTATCGTTATGCGATTTGAGCGTGTCTTCCGGTCATCATCAGTAAGCTTAGGCACAATCTTTTCTTCAACCTCTTGGCCTTCAAGCTTCGTCGAATCGATGAAATTGACGGCATTGACAAGGTTCAAGTCGTTCTCATTGAGCAAAGTAGAGTATTTTGCGAACTTCACAAGATCTGCTGTCTGGAAAAGCTCACGCAATTCGTCAAGCATCTTGCGGTCGCCTGCGCTTTGCAGATGCTCAAGTATTTCGCTTGAAGTCATCTCCATAGCATTAAAGCCAAACCGCTCTTGTATGTATTTACGCAAAGTATCTGTGAGCTGCGTGTAGTAAGTTTTCTGATCTTCACTTGCCTGCATGTGCTCTGCCTTAATCTGCTCTATTGCCTTCATGGCACGCTGATGAGGCGGTACATGGCGCACAATGCGTATCTTAGTGATGATAGGCTTGTTTTCTTTCAGCCTTATGAACAGGTAGAAACCTGCCATAGCCAAGAACACTACAAGCAGCGAGAGCCAAAAGTAGGGAGCCCACTCCGACCACTTGAAAGGATTATTCTGCACATCCTTAGGACCGAAATACTGGTTGGGGTGCAACGTGTCAACATCCACAGTTATCACTTTCAAGGCAGAAGTCGCGCCCTTGTAAGCCTTGCCATTTACTTTCACCGTAAGGGCAGGGATAGCATACAGACGCTCATTGAAAGAAGTTATGGTATAAACCCTCGCCACTTTCAGCTGATTGTCTTCCAACCCTATGGTGTCTGGCTTTGCCACTTCCACGACCTCCACGCCGGGAGTAATGTATTGCCTCTCCTTAAGCTTTGGCCATACCAGCTTCGAACCTTCTGGCATTGTCACGCCAAGGCGTACATGAGCCTGTTGCCCGATGAGTATGCCCACCGAGTCAACGGTCTGCTCCACTGTCACCTGAGCATTGACTAACGCTTTCGTGAAAAGCAGTGCCAAAACCAATATGTATTTTGTAGCCTTAATCAATTTTCAAATTATAAGTTGTTATTTTTAAACTAATTATGCTCTTTTCTTTAAGAGAAGCATCAATGCCTTGGTGAAATCTTCATTGGTAGCCACCGCCGTCCAATCCACCTGGCTTTTTGCGAAGGTCTGACGCAGATGCTGCTCCCGGCTTAGCCATTGCGCAGTGAGCTGGTGACGCAGCCGTTTGCTCGACGTATCTATATACATCTCATGCCCTGTCTCAGCATCACGCACCTTCATCAGTCCTACGTCGGGCAGCTGTTTGGCTCTCGGGTCATAGACTTGGATTGCCATCACGTCATGCTTGCGGTTAGCAATCTCCATCTCGCGCGAGAAGTCCTTGTTGTCGTAAAAGTCACTGATGATGAACGATGTGCACCGACGCTTCATTACTCTTGTGAGATATGCCGTAGCCATTGCCACGTCAGTCTTGTGGCTTGCAGGCTGGAAATCGAGCATCTCACGAATGATATACAAGATGTGCCTGCGGCCTTTCTTGGGCGGAATGTATTTCTCTATACGGTCAGAGAAGAATATGACACCTATCTTATCGTTGTTCTGGATGGCAGAGAAAGCTATTGTCGCTGCAATCTCTGCTGCCAAGTCACGTTTCATCTGCCGCTGGGTGCCAAAGTCAAGCGAGCCAGATACATCTATGAGAAGCATCACGGTGAGCTCACGCTCTTCTTCGAACACCTTAACGTAAGGGCGGTGGAAACGAGCCGTGACATTCCAGTCGATGTCCCTGACATCGTCGCCGAACTGGTATTCCCTCACCTCGGCAAATTCCATTCCGCGTCCTTTGAATGCTGAATGGTATTGTCCGGCGAAGATGTTTTGGCTCAGTCCGCGAGTCTTTATCTCTATCTTCCTGACTTTCCGAAGTATCTCTTGGGTATCCAATTTCTACAGTTTTCTAAAATCAGCGGTTATGGCACTTCCACCTTATTGATTATCTTGCTCACGATTTCCTCGCTCGTCACGTTGGCAGCCTCAGCTTCATAGCTCAAGCCAATACGGTGGCGCAACACATCGTGAGCCACAGCGCGCACGTCCTCCGGCACCACATATCCACGGTGCTTGATGAAGGCATAAGCGCGAGAAGCCTTTGCGAGATTGATACTTGCACGAGGCGAGCCGCCAAAGGTAATCAAGTCCTTAATCTCTGAAAGCCCATAACGTTCAGGGTAGCGAGACGCGAAAACGATGTCTGCTATATATTGTTCTATCTTCTCGTCGATGTACACTTGATTCACGACCTCACGAGCCTTCAGTATCTCGTTGGAGCTGGTCACAGGCGTAACCTTTGGCATTTGCTTTTCCAGGTTCTCGCGAATGATTTGTTTCTCCTCGTCGATAGTAGGATAATCTATTATTACCTTGAGCATGAAACGGTCTACCTGAGCCTCAGGCAGCTGATAGGTGCCTTCCTGCTCAATAGGGTTTTGCGTAGCCATCACAAGGAAAGGTGAGGGTAGGGGGAAGGTATTGTCACCAATTGTAACCTGATGCTCCTGCATGGCTTCAAGCAATGCGCTCTGAACCTTTGCCGGCGCACGGTTGATTTCATCCGCAAGCACGAAATTGGCAAACACAGGACCTTTCTTTACATGGAAGGTTTCGTCTTTCTGTGAATAAATAAGCGTGCCGATAACGTCAGCCGGAAGGAGGTCGGGGGTGAACTGTATGCGTGAGAAATCGGCATCTATAAGTTGTGCCAACGTCTTGATTGCAAGGGTTTTTGCAAGTCCCGGTACACCCTCGAGCAGTATATGCCCGTTGCTCAGAAGCGATATGAGAAGCGAGTCGATAAGGTGGCGTTGCCCCACTATGACACGGTTCATGCCTGTCACAAGGTTGTTGACAAAACCGCTCTGCTGCTCTATAAGGATGTTCAGTTCACGAATGTCTACTGATTCTGCCATGATATAACTATCTTATTATATTTCTGTACTTTTCAAACGCAAAAGTACAACTTTCTTATCATTGCAGCGAAAAATGCTCACTAAATAATATTAAAAGGTTAGAGTTATATGAACTTTCACATACCTAAGCGTAAGTTTTAAACTATCAAAGCATATTTTTTTGACTCATTCGAATGATTTTTAACTGAAAACAGCCGAAACTATAAAGAAAACTGACAAAAAACAGGGGTATCCAAAATAGGTCTAAAAAATGAAGAAAAACAGGGGGCGGAACCACACGCGGCATCCAAAGGACACACAATCGCCGCGCATGAGTTGCTTGTACGGCGTTTTTGTCTGATTAATACGGCGTACTTGTGACGCAATTACGGCGTACATAAGACACGTTTACGGCGTAAACGTCTCGCCTTTACGCCGTAAAGAAGACATCGCAAAACAAGGCAAAACGAGACAGCTGGACAACACATTGATAATCAGAAGGTTGTAATCAAGAATGAGAATAGCGAATTTGCGACTGAGACCTTGCCTCGTGACAAATACGCGATTCTCAGAGAGGGTATTGTAAACATCTTTCGTCGGTATCAGAAAAACTATTAAACGATAAACATCCTTACAACAGCCTCATTCTTGATAGACAAACCTTAGAATACGATTAATCCAGCCTACGGAGAAGCGGAACCAACGATATTTGGCAACGGGCTTGCCGCCAAACGAAAGTATAAAGTTGCGGAAAGGATTCTTATGGAGCGGAAGCCCCACGTCGAGGAAGAATATGTGGGCGTAGTTATGTTTCCACGACCAGCTTATGGCCTCCCACACGGTCATCATGTTTGGCCTAAGCAACGGGTGGCTCTTACGTTTTGAAGCCAGATACCACAAGTAGGCATTGCCTTCACTGAACGCACAGACACAGCCCCCAATGACTTTATTCTTGTACAAAGTTATGAATATACGACCGTTTTCACTTTCATACAATTGCTTTACCTGGTCTTCCGGTGGTATTATGCGGCGCATCTTCAACCTGTAAAAGCCATTCAGCAAGCGATAGAAATCATGAACTTCAGCCTCAGTCTTTGCCTCCCGGGTCACCACGCCCATCTTGTACATTTTGGCAATAAGGTCTCTCATTTTCTGTGAAAGACGCTCTTGCGGAGGCATTGAATGAAGCGAATTGTGCACCTCTTGCCAGTTCACGGGGAAATAGCCTTCATGCCTGAAGAACCTGTAGCCGAACATCTTGCGTGACAAGTCGCTGAACTCTATGAAAAAGCATAGCTTATGGCGTAGCTTGCGCGTTATGGCATGGAGCATTAAGCCAAATAATTCTTCGCGGTCTGTGTCGGTAGCGTATTCTCCTTCGCCGTATATCCTGCCTTGGAAATAAAGGTAAGGCGGAATCCATGACCTGCGCTGGCGTATGAAGGCAAGCATGTGGGCCACAACCTCGCCACGGCCATTAGTCGCCACAGCCATGTAAGGTCTCTGTCCAGGCGAGTTTCCAATGATATGAAACAGCTCTGCACTGTGAAAGAAATTGCTTGACGACATCTCTGGCAACCTGTCTCCCTTGGAATATAGCTTTACTTGATAGTTGTCCACGTGGCAAAGTTAAGTAAAAAATGTCATAGTAACCATGTCTTAACTTATTTTTTGTATGCTTTTTTCTCTTTATTATGAACAAAGTTACATAAAACACAAGGAATATTCAAATCGTTTGAAAAATGTTGTGAAAAAATTTGCTCAATCCAAATCATTTGTGTACGTTTGCAGTCGCTTACTAAAAATCCAATACAATTAAGAGTTATTATCATTAAAAACGTATTGATATGAAGAAGTATAATTTTAATGCGGGTCCGTCGATGCTGCCCCGCGAGGTTATTGAAAACACGGCCAAGCAAATTCTTGACTTCAACGGTTCTGGCCTGTCGCTGATGGAGATTAGCCATCGTGCTAAGGACTTCCAGCCAGTTGTAGACGAGGCTGTGGCTCTGATAAAGGAGCTTCTCGACATTCCCGATGGATATTCAGTAATTTTCCTTGGTGGCGGCGCTTCCCTGCAATTCATGCAGATACCTGCCAATTTCCTTATCAAGAAGGCAGGTTATTTGAACACCGGCACGTGGGCAAAGAAGGCTATGAAAGAGGCCAAGCTGTTCGGTGAAACCGTGGAAGTGGCTTCGTCGGCTGCCGACAACTACACCCATCTGCCCCATCATTTCGACATCCCTACCGACCTTGACTACCTCCATATCACTACAAACAACACTATCTTCGGTACCGAAATACGCAAAGAGATCGATTCGCCGGTTCCTATGATTGCCGACATGTCGTCTGACATCATGAGCCGTCCTGTTGATGTTTCCAAGTATACAGCTATCTATGCCGGAGCCCAGAAGAATATGGCAATGGCAGGCGTCACCGTCATAATCCTTAAGGACGACATGCTGGGCAAGGCCCCTCGTGAGTTGCCAACAATGACAGACTATCGCACGCATGTCAGCAAAGGGAGCATGTTCAACACGCCTCCGGTGGTGCCAATATACTCTCTTATGGAGACCATGCGCTGGGTCAAGGCTAATGGCGGCGTAGAGGAGATGGATCGTCGTGCCAAAGAGCGCGCTGAGATTGTATATAGCGAGATTGACCGTAACCGTCTTTTCCGTGGCACCGTTGACGAGCAAGACCGCTCACTGATGAACATCTGCTTTGTGATGAACGATGAATACAAAGACCTGGAGAAGCCATTCCTTGACTTCGCTACAGAGCGTGGCATGGTCGGCATCAAGGGACACCGTTCCGTAGGCGGCTTCCGCGCAAGCTGCTACAACGCGCAAACCATAGAGGGGGTCAACGCTTTGGTGAACTGCATGAAGGAGTTTGAGGCTAAACACTAAATCAAAGTAAAATGAAGATATTAGTTGCAACAGAAAAGCCGTTTGCAGCTGCCGCTGTTGACGGCATAAAGAAAGCGGCTCAGGCTGAGGGGCACGAGGTAGTGCTTCTTGAGAAATATACTGACAAACAGCAACTGCTTGATGCTGTAAAAGATGCGGACGCAATGATTGTGCGTTCCGACAAAATCACACCAGAGGTGCTTGACGCAGCCAAGAACCTTAAAATTGTAGTGCGTGCAGGAGCTGGCTACGACTCAATCGATACAGCCTATGCAAAGCAAAGGGGCGTGGTCGTTGAGAACACTCCCGGACAGAATGCAAATGCCGTAGCCGAGCTTGTATTTGGATTGCTCGTCTATGCTGTCCGCAACTTCTATAACGGCAAGTCAGGCACTGAGCTGAAAGGAAAGAAACTCGGCATACTCGCCTTCGGTAACGTAGGCCGCAATGTGGCGCGCATAGCCAAGGGCTTCGACATGGATGTCTATGCTTTCGACGAGTTCGTATCTGCCGAGAAAATAGAGGCTTTGGGCGTACATGCTGCCAAGGATCGTGACGACCTGTTCAAGACATGCGACGTTGTGTCGTTGCATATTCCTGCAACCGACGAGACTCGCAAGAGCATCTGTTATGACGTTGTAAACCTTATGAAGAAAGGCGGCATTCTTGTCAATACAGCACGCAAGGAAGTCATTGATGAAGACGGGCTGCTTAAGCTTATGACTGAGCGTGACGACATCAAGTATGTCACAGATATCAAGCCAGATAAAGACGCTGATTTCCAGCAGTTTGTCTGCCGTTACTTCGCTACGCCAAAGAAGATGGGCGCACAGACAGCCGAAGCAAACATCAATGCCGGCATTGCTGCTGCAAACCAAATCAACGCTTTCTTCCGTGATGGCGATGAAAAGTTTAGGGTGAACAAATGATTTAGTTGGGAGTTAGGAGTTGGAAGTATGGAGTTATCCTGCGGCATGCAATATAATTCCGGCTTTAAACTCCTAACTCTTAATTTTTAACTCCTAACTAAAAATTATGGCTACCATAAAACCTTTCCGTGGCATCAGGCCACCCCAAAGTCTTGTAGAGAAAGTAGAAAGTTATCCTTATGACGTACTGAGCTCTGAAGAAGCGCGTAAGTCAGCCGAGGGCAACGAGATGAGTTTCTACCATATAAACATGCCGGAGATAAACTTCCCCGAGGGCGTAGCTTTCGATGACCCACGCGTTTACGATGAAGCTAACAAGCAGTTTCGGAAATTTATCGAGAACGGCTGGCTCGTGCAAGACGAAAACGAGAATTATTATCTTTATGCTCAGTCAATGGGCGAAAAGACACAATATGGCATAGTCGTAGCCGCCTCGGCAGCCGACTATCACAATGGTCTTATCAAGCGTCATGAACTCACACGTCGCGAGAAGGAGGAAGACCGCATGAAGCATGTCATAGTTACTGACATCAATGCGGGGCCTGCTTTCTTCGCATATCCCGACGACGAGGTGCTGAACAAGCTGATAGCAAGATATGCCATAACAAAACCTGAATATGATTTTACAGCTCCGGAAGACGGATTCCGCCATCGTCTGTGGGTTATCAGTGATAAGGACGACATTGACACCATAACAAAAGAATTCGCCAAAATGCCGTCGCTCTATATTGCAGACGGGCATCACCGCTCTGCCGCAGCTGCCCGCGTGGCACAAGAGAAGGCAAAAGCCGACCCTAACCACACAGGCAAGGAAGAATACAACTACTTCATGGCAGTATGTTTCCCTGCAAGCCAACTCACTATTCTCGATTACAATCGTGTGATCAAGGATCTCAATGGCATGGCTTCTGAAGAATTCCTTAAAGCATTGGAAAAGAACTTCGTTGTTGTGAAGAAGGGCAAAGAAGACTACCGTCCGCAATACTTGCATGAGTTCTCAATGTATCTTGACGGCGAATGGTACAGCCTTACGGCTCGCCCCGGCACCTATGACGACAATGACCCTATAGGCTGTCTCGATGTAGACATCTCCAGCCGCCTCATCCTTGACGAGCTTATGGGCATCAAGGATTTGCGCTCAGACAAGCGTGTTGACTTTGTTGGAGGCCTGAGAGGATTAAAGGAGCTTCGCCGCAGAGTTGACAGTGGAGAAATGCGTTGGGCATTAGCGCTTTATCCAGTTTCGATGAAGCAAATCATGAACATTGCCGACAGCGGTAAGATTATGCCGCCCAAAGCAACATGGTTTGAACCAAAACTGCGCTCGGGATTGGTTGTCCACAAGCTTTCATAACAAGGAATGGATGACTCTTATCTAACCATAAGCACAAAAAGTATTGGCTCTGGCTACTACACAGAGAAGCGGAGCAAATTCTTATCTTTTGCGCATCATGTAGAAACAGTGGAGGAGGCAATGGACATAATTGCCTCCTACCGCAAGAAATATTATGATGCGCGTCATTGTTGCTATGCCTATATGCTTGGAGCAGAACGTAACGACTTTCGGGCAAACGACGATGGTGAGCCTTCGTCTACGGCAGGCAAACCTATACTCGGACAAATAAACAGTCATTGTCTTACAGACATTCTGGTTGTCGTGATACGCTATTATGGTGGAGTTAACCTCGGTACGGGCGGTCTTATTGTAGCTTATCGTACTGCCGCCGCCGATGCCATTGACCATGCTCAAATAGAGGAACGGCTGGTTGAAGAAACCGTCACATACGAGTTTACATACCCAATGATGAATGGGGTTATGCATATTGTAAAAGACATGCAACCACGCATCATAAGTCAAGACTTTGGCATCAATTGTAAAATCGTTCTCGCTATTCGTAAGAGCAAGGCTTCGGAGTTGAGAGAACGCTTGGCAAAGTTGTCTTTCTGACATGCCATTGTAATTATATCGCTGGTTCTATACCTTGCTATTGCTGTAATATCTGGTTGATGTGGAGTTAAAGATGGAGATTTTCTATTGGAATTTCCATTTCTCCAAATTCAATCATTGCGTTGAACAGGCGTATGTTTTGAGCCTTATTTAAGTCTTGCAGCGTGATGTCGGCTTCTTGGATAAAGCCGTGTTCCAATAGGCAGGCTCTTTTTGTTCCAAGCAACAGTGGGTGTTTGGGGGTTATCCAACGACAGCCATCGTATATGGCGAGATTCGTGAATGAGGTGTCGGTTACAAGACCATGCCTGACGATGATGATTTCATCGCAGTCACCTTTCTTGGCAGACAAGGCATTGAGGCGTATGCGGTCGGTACTCTTAAAGTTGTATTCGATAGTTTCGTCCGTAACTACTTGCAATGAAGCAACCTTTCTCATTGTATAGGGTGTATACTCTACCGGTTCTACACCATACTCTCCATACACCACTCTTGCCTTGTAAAGATTCATGTTTTCCTTTGGAATGACGAGTTCTTCCAATGATGGTATAGAAGTACGGCAAAGTTCTGGAAAGAAATGTCGGATTGTTCTTTCCATTCTTGCTTGATGGTATGCGACAGACAGCGCCTTGCCATCCTTAATCTTTATTGTTTCTATGAATTGCTGTTCCATTTTTACCTATTATTCAAGGATGTGTGAGCCGAGTGAAATCAAAGCTTGCTTGAATTGTCGAGTCGAAGCAAACCTTATTCAAACGGGAGATACACTTTCTGCAATACTTCCTTATATTCTTTTCTGCAATCACTCTTTGAGGTTATGCCGCCTCCTGCCTTGAAATACATCCCAGTTTCATCCTGTTCAAGAAACCTTATCATCACAGCCGAATTCAGTTCACCTTTATTATATATGCCCATGATGCCAGTGTAATATCCACGGTCGTAGTCCTCTGCTTCACTGATTATCTCCATTGTCTTGTCCTTTGGCGCACCTGTTATGGAGCCTGCTGGCAGCATGGCATCCAAGATGTCGCCAATGTGATTTTGATAGTCCATCGGCAGCGTGCCGCTGATTTCCGAACTTGTCTGGAGAATGTCGCCCTTGTTGGTGTGCAGCACGTCTGTATAGCGATACCTGTCCACTGTCACATGTTCCGCCACACGGCTTAGGTCATTGCGAATCAAATCGACAATGGTTGCGTGTTCGGCGGCTTCTTTCTTGTCGCTCATCAGTATTTCCTTTGCGTTTGGTATGGAAGCGTCAAGCGTGCCTTTCATCGGATGGGAATAAATCTTGCCGCCATGTATCCGTACAAATGTTTCTGGCGAGAAGCACACGAACTGTCTTCCACCACCGTCTTTCAGCAACAACTTGTATTTGCTCTTAGCCCTCAAGAAGATATCTTCAAAAGAAAGATTGCATTTTACTGCCATTTTACATGTTAGGTTTGCAAGATAGCTGTTTCCAAGCAGTATGTTTGACTTTATGATGTCAAAACTCCTCTTGTAGTCCTCCATCTTCATCTCTGCCACTTTCCATTGGGGCATTGGCATAGATGCCGGGCAACATTGTCCGCCAACATTGGTGATGCCCTCAAAGTCGTAAAGACATTCATCGTGGGCAATCTCGGACAACTTCCGTATATACGCATCAGAGCCAGCATAGTTGATGACGAAAAGGAACGGCTCGCCTTCGCCAGTTAGACTGTTGAGACGGTCTATTATCTTCTGTTCCATTACATTGTTATATATAAGGGGTGCAAAATTATATCTTTTCTCAGAGAAAGGCGAATAAATCTGTAGCCATATTTGCTGTGGCTGCTTTTTCTTAGCCATATTCCACCTTGGAAGAATAGCCACAAAAGTATAGGATTGTCACTAAGGTAGTGCCAACCGAGCGCAATTAAGCTTGCTCCAATTGCCGAGGTGCAGCCTGCCTTATAAAAATATTTTACATATAGAAAGTGTATATAGATTCTTGCTTGAACGATGAATATATACAACCTGTTGAATTTTTATGGATATATTATAAAATGAATTGTTAATTTTGTGTAAATTTGCTATGCAATAGGTACACATTTAACCATAGCCTTTTATCTTTGCTTATTCAATTTATTAAAACCACCATAAAGAGAAATAGAATATGGCAGAGAGAGAAAAAAAGTTTACGTTGGATTCAATCCCTTGTTTTCTCGCCACGCCAGAGCCGAAGCAAGCTTCACTCTGCTCGTTTGGCTTACCGAAAACGTTCCTTTTCATTGCACTCTTTTGTAGTTCTATGGTTCATGCGCAAAAGCAAGTTCCTATAGAGCAGAAGGATACCATTGACAGTGGGAATAACATAATAAAGGTGTTGGGAGACGACACTGGTAAGGGTGCAGCCAACAATGCCCTTGGTGTGTTGAGCGGTCAGGCGGCCGGTGTCAATGTGACATCCAACGGTCTTGATCGAATGGCAATGCTCAACAGCGTGCGTGTCCGTGGCACAACCTCCATCATCGGAGGTAACGATCCGTTGGTACTGATTGACGGCGTGACATCCGACGTGCTGACGCTTTCCACAATATATCCTGCCGACATCGAGAGTTTTCGCATATTGAAGAATGCGGCAGAGACAGCCATGTACGGCTCACGCGGCGCATCTGGTGTAATCGAGGTGAAGACCAAGAAAGGCACGGGGCGCGGCTTCCAAATCTCTTACGAGGGTAATGTCGGGTTTGAGCAAATGTACAAGCACCTCAACATGCTTGATGCCACAGAATATGTTGCCACGGCAAAGGCTTTGGGCGTGTATTGCAACAACGGAGGCTGCAACACCGACACCTACAAGGTGATAACACGCACAGGTCTTGTGAACAACCATTACCTTGCGTTCAGCGGCGGCACTCAGCAGTCAAACTATCGTGCCTCTTTTGGTATGATTAACCACAACACTATCATCAAGAACATGGACTATGGCGTGTTTGTCGCTAAAGTGGATGTCACGCAGAAAGCCTTCAACGACCGACTGACGGGTGATTTCGGCGTGTTCGGTTCGTCATTCAAGAACCATGACATTTTCGACACGCAGATGCTGTTTTACTCCGCAGCCTGCCAAAACCCAACATTCCCGGCAGGAACAGACAAGAACGGCAACTGGCTGAAGAACGAATCTGCCACCCACATCAACCCTCCTGGCATCGTGCTTGCCGAGAAGAACGACTCCAAGGACTTGAACTTTGACACACATGTAAAGCTGAGCTATGACTTCAACCCCAACTGGCGCATATCCACCTTTGGCTCTTATCTGTACGGCTCCACCGAGAACGCCCAGTTCTGCCCCACATGGGTATGGGCGCAAGGCAACGTGTACCGTGGCGAGTTCAAGAAAGAGGAATGGCTTGGCAACTTATCGGTGGACTTTAACAAGGAGTTCGGCATCCATAAGATTTCTGCCGTAGCAAGCGGCGAATACCGCAAGCTGAAGAAGACTGCCTTCTGGGTGTATGCCAAGGGCATCCCTACAAACGACTTCAACTATGACAACTTAGGAGCTACAGCCGCCCGACCTTACGGCGGAACGGAAAGCACCTACGAAGACCAGTCGCTCGCATCCGTGATGGGCAGCATAACCTACACGCTGCTTGACAGATATACATTGTCTGTCAATGCCCGTGGTGACGGTTCGTCCATGGTGGGCGACAACAACACATGGGGCTTCTTCCCGTCCGTATCGCTCACATGGGATATGAAAAAGGAGAGTTTTCTTTCTGATGTGAAACCGCTGTCAATGATCAAGCTCCGTACCGGATTGGGACAGGCAGGCAACCTTGGAGGCATATCCGCCTACACCACCATGAACACCGTCCGACAGACTGGCATCGTCCCGATAAAGAGTTCGCCAACGGTGACCCTCGGAATGGTGAGGAACAACAACCCGGACTTGAAATGGGAGACGAAGACAACGTTCAACATCGGTGCCGACCTTGGCTTCTTCGCAAACAGACTCATGCTTACAGCCGAATATTACTATTCGAAGACCACGAACATGCTCTATGCCTACGAGGTTCCCGTGCCACCGTTTGCCTACAACACCCTGCTGGCGAACATTGGCGCAATGTCAAACCGTGGCTTTGAGCTTGGCCTGTCCGTGCAGCCTGTCAACAAGAAGGACATGGAGTTGAACATCAACATGAACCTGTCATTCCAGAGCAACAAGCTCATCTCCCTCAGCGGCTCTTACAACGGAATGAGCATGTCTGCCGCGGACATAACGGCTATAGGCTTTTTGGACGGTGCCGGACAGAACGGCGGCGACAACAATGTCGTCTATCAGATTGTCGGGCAACCTCTCGGTGTCTTTTACCTGCCTCATTGCAAGGGACTTGTCAAGAACGAACTCGGAAGCTATTCATACGATATCGAGGATCTCGACCATGACGGCAAGGTTGACCTGAGCGACGGCGGCGACCGTTACATTGCGGGACAGGCCACGCCAAAGGTGACGCTCGGCTCGAACATCAGTTTTAGATACAAGGATTTTTACATTGCCTTGCAGATGAATGGTGCTTTCGGACA
>CAZEEP010000034.1:0-31529 GCA_964511295.1 uncultured Prevotella sp. | reverse complement strand
GGGCATAAAGTCCGATGATACGGTCCGCTACGACCTCCGCCAGGATGGTCTCACGCTTCTTTATAAACTGAGACTCAAAACTTGAATTACGGTCACGAGGGGTAGACACCGTGACCTCACCAAATGGAGTCTGGACTTGCTTCTGCATTTTACCATTACGACGGTTGCCCAACTGGCGTCCCTCATCTGTAAGATGGGCATCCATCTCACCTTCCAAGGCTGCATCCAAGATACTTTCCAATAAGGGGGCAAAAGCTCCATCCTTACCTAACAAAGGCTTTCCGGATTTCAGCTGCTCTATTGCCTTGTTCTTGATACTTTCAAAATCAAATTCTTCTTTCATATAAAAAACTGTGTTAGCAAAGTTAATATTTTATTCCTTGCTGACACAGTTTAAATTACATTCTCTAAAAATGGAATAACTTTTATTGTTTCAATTGAGTATATTAATTATCCTTTCCCTTTTGTTTAAAAAAGAAAGAATTAAAAGTATCCCCAGCGGTTATTCCTATTGAAATGTTTCGGATTTGATATTCTTCATTAGGAAAAAAAGTTACATTCATTTTATTTTTCTCAATACTGATAGATATATTGTTATCTTCATATTTTTTGCAATCTATAGATAGTTGGGTGTCTCCAATTTGTTTCCCATTTTCTTGGATTGCATATACCCAAAAATTCTTATAATTTTTGCATGTGAATACATAAGTGTTGCCTGCTTGTGGGACTTCTATATTTTTGTTTATATTGCTTACATCATCACTCTCCCAAACCATAGAATCCCAATCTCCATCCCTGCTTTCACAGGAACAAAGGAAGCCTAATCCTACAATCAGAAATGCTAAAATATTTTTCATCGCGATATAATAGAATATTCAAGATTATATTTGTAGTAACCTGACTGCCCACTACGAGTGACCTCATTATCGTATATTTCAGAACCGCTATTTGTATCAAAGACTTTACTCAAATAATATCCATTATAGAATTTAGATGAGCCCCATCCCCAATTGCAATGAATAAGGTTTTGTTGCTTTCCATTTTTAGTAGCAGAAATATATCCATCATAAACCCAAGCGTGTCCACCTTTATATTTTACTGTAATACCCAAAAACTTTTTTCTTCCAGAATTACCTCTTCCGTATACAGGATTTCCGTTCTTAATTGATGTAATTATCTGACTTTCGTTATACTCTTTCAATTTAGAGGCTTTTAAACCACCCCATTTATTAAACCAATCTATTGGCTTATCTTCCCCTACGCTGGTTGAACCATCGCTATTATATTTCGCTCCAAATGCTATACCAAAATACCTACACAAATGCGCCACTTCATTTAATGATTGCGGTGTATATGTCGAACTCAAAACGCCATTATTATTTTCACAATCAGAAATAATTTGACTCCAATGCAAATCTGAACTTGCACCAACACCGTTGTATGACCAATTGACATGTGAAATCGTTTGAAAATGAGACAGAATCTTTGCTGTAGCTATAACTGTGCATCCCGTGGTCTTATTGGGGCAATATTTTCCATAGGAATTCGGATTATTTTCCCCACCTTGTGACCATTTTGTTTTTAATATCGGAGCATATTTTGTGTTGATTGTCCATCCGTTGGATGTAGCTCTCGTTTGAGATATGTTGCCGCTGAAATTCTCAATATCATCTAATTCAGTGGAGATTGCATAATCCAAAAAGGTCAAAAACATATCATTATCCTCTTCGCTCAATAATTCAAAATTAAAATTACCTTCATCGACAATAGCAAAAATAGGCTCTGTCCGTTTATCTGCTGCGACCAATACGAAACCATTGTCATTAGAAAAATTGACAACATACATCAATGTGTCTAAATCAATAGGAAAACCATTGCCATCCGCTCCAGAACGTGTTTGAATTAGATTCTTTCGAAGTGCATATACGCTTGATATTTCTTTATGAAACATCTCATTAGCACTTCTTGTTGATGAAATAAAAGACATTTCGTCAACGAATCCTTGAACTATGCTCTGCGCTTCTTCTTGGGTAACTTTGTACGTTACAATTTCATTATTATCTTGCATTAAAGATTCTAAATTGTCTTCCACAGAACAGGAAAACAATAATAACAAAGCCAATGTGGCGTAAATAAATTTTAGTTTCATCATTTTTGCTGTAAAGATACTTTTGTTTTAAAATTTCTGCAATACCTAAAAAAGGGTATTTTTATTTTGACAAGATGTTTGGTCTTCTATATTGATGTATCTGACCAAGCTACCCTAAGTTTAATCAGATGCAATTTTGATAGTAATCTTTAGAAAATTTGCATCCTCACTGATAGAGACATTGGGGGCATTGGAATGAATCTCAATAAGTTTTATTCCATTACCTCCAAACATCTCTATATCAGGATGTGAGCAAGTGTAATGAAAGAAGCCTTTGAATATATACTTAAAATCATTAGCTTTTATAGTAAGATTAGATTCTCCATATCCATTTTCCTGTCATCAGAATAGCTCATCGAAGATTCCATAGGAAGAGGGAAAACAGTCCTTATTATTTTCTCATCTCCTATTTCAACGGCATGAAAAGGTATTTTATAGCCGTCCCTTCCAATAAAAGACAATCCATTCATGATAGACTCATTATCTATAAGGCTATTGCCTTCTGAATCCAATATATCAATCAATATACTATTAAATATAGATGATGCAACAGCCGGATAATCTGGTTCTTCAGAATTACTGCACGAAGGCAATAATAATAGCGGAAGAAAGAGACAAACAATTTTAATTAGGGTAGACATAAGTAGCAAGGTTTATAAACATTCCAGGATTAGTTTTGTATGTTATATCCTGTTTTGACCCCTCTAAAGTAGTCCATACAGATTCATTTGCTGCATACCATCCGTTTCCGTTATCCTTTCCCCAACCCCAATTCATATAAAGGAGATCATCATATTCAGTCCATGACTTAACCTTGATACCAATGAATTTTTTAGTCACTTTGAACGATTGCTCATAGTAACCATCGCAAAACCAAATATGACCGCCAGCATTATTATACCCATAAAGGAGGACACCTCTATTATAATCCTGTTCATTGCCAAAATAATTTATCCCTTTAAATGACAACTGAGAATAGAGAGTTTCAAAATTATAAGACGAAATGGTTGCTTTCGTAAAGCCTATTTTATGTAGCCCTGTTACAATGTTCTGAATTCTTCTATTGTGATAGACTCCTCAAAGTCTGGGATGTCAGGTGTATCATAGTCTTCTGTAAGCAATTGGACAAAATCCTGCTCTTTAAGATATCGCAATGCCAAATTTTTCATTATCGTCCCCATCCAATATTCCAATTTTTCCGCATTTCGAAGTTGGTTGATACGGCTGAAAATGATAAGAAAACCATCATGAAGTATATCTTGTGCAGTGTCCAAGTCAGGTACATAGTGACAGATGACACGCATCATCCGTCTTGAATAGGTGGTATAAAGTAGTCCTAATGCCTCTTTATCTCCCTTTTTACACCGTTCTAATAGCTCTATGAGATCAATAGTTGTCATTATAATAAATGATAAATATTGTGATATTCTTTTGTATGGAGTGTCGCATATTTTAACTTTTTTATATGCCTATTCAAAAAAAGCTATATGATTTGTGTGGAGTTTTTGTTCTTGCCATATTCAAAGAAATCCGAAACCCGGATTACCGCCTCAATCTTCGTTTCCATAACTACATCGGCATAGACTTGTGTAGAGTTTACGCTGGTATGTCCGAGCAACTTGCCAACTGTGTAAAGGTCGCTCCCGGCAGCCAGTGACAGCGTAGCCATCGAGTGCCTTGCCGTGTGGAAACTGACATTCTTTTCTATCCATGCGGCGGCAGCCATCTTTTTAAGGCATCTGTCGCAGGCACTAAGGCTGGTCATGTTGAACACCTTTTCTCCCGGTTTGCAGCCGTTTCTATCCGGCAACCATTTCAATGCAGACCGGTTCAAAGGTATAGTTACCCGTTTCCCTGTCTTTTGCATGGATTGAATGGAAACGAACAATCCACCATTGACCTGTTTTATATTCCTCCATGTCAGTGCAGAAACATCACTGTACCGCAATCCGGTAAAGCAGCAGAACAAAAATGCCCGTTTGGTTGTCGCATTGGTAGTTGGTGTCTCAATAAGTGCAAGCAATTCCTCTTTCGTGAGATAATCCCTTTCGGCCTGTTGTTTGGCTATCCGCTCGTGCCTACCCAAAGCATAGAAAGAATTTTTATCCATCACTCCCTCTTTTACCGCAGCATTGAGCATACGTACAAGTGTACTCTTGTGCAGATGCAGCGTGTGGAGTGACATTTCCTTTGGATTGTCTGGCGATTTGGTGTTCCGGTAGATGTTCTTCATGAAGTCAAGCAGCCCGACAACAAACCTTCTTGTCGATTTTCGACATCAGGAAGCGAAGCCTGCGGCGGTATTTCAAATACTCCTTTATTATATTGACACAGGAGCAGTAATTGCGGTACGTTGCCGGAGAATAGGGCAAATTGCGTCTAATCCCCTCAATATGGCTGTCAAGCCAATCCGCAAAAATCCGTTTGGGCAGTTGCTTTGAATTGCCGTTGTCTGCCTCCGTTTCGTCCTCGTCAATGCCGAGCATCCGCTTTGACTTTATTTCATTCGCCTTTGCCATAGCCGCCTCGTTAAGCCGCCTTGCATCGGGCGCATCATCCGGCACAAGAAACAGGTTCAAGTACTCGCTCCATCTTTTCCCCTTTTCATAGAAATCGAGGTATATAGAGCGGCTTCCTGTTTTTAATGTCCGTGTCCGTATCGTTATTTTCATCTGCATCCCTCCGTTTGCGGTTGTTTTGAAAAGAAGTCATCAACAAGATTGACCGTTTCCACTTTCTTTTGATCTACAATTTTGGCATAAATGGCGGTCGTGTTCACGTTGGCATGACCGAGCAACTTTGATGTTGTGTAAATGTCCGCACCAAGTGTCAGCAGCATGGTCGCACAGGTGTGGCGGCTACAATGGTAGGTTATATGCTTGTCTATCTGTGCGTTCTGCATCCACTTCTCTATGTTACGCTCAATATTCGATGTCCCAGTCGGCAAGGTGAAAATCGGTTCATCGGAATTCTCTTTGAGATTCAGGCAATCGACAGCCTCTTTTGACAATGGCACGTTTACCAGCTTTTGGGTTTTCTGCATCTTTATCCTTATATATAAGGTCTTGCCATCGGGGGCTTTGACAATCTTTCCCCATGTCAATGAACGTACATCGCTAAGGCGAAGCCCGGTAAAACAGGAGAACAGGAACGCACGTTTCACATCCTCATGGGGGCAAGGTGCAGTCATCGCCGCTTTCATTTCCTCCAATGTGAGGTATTCCCTCATGCTTTCGGTTGGTTGGTACTTCTCTTTTGAACTCATGGACTTCAGGGGATTTGCCGACAATATGCCATCACGCACGGCTTTGTTCAGCGCGCCGTTCAGGACAGCCTGATGATGATGTGCCGCACCGTTGCTGATGACACTGCCATCCTTACGCACCCCGTTCTTCGCATAGCGCAGGAAGTCTATGAAGCCACGACAAAAATCCACATTCACGTTTGCCAAGACAATATCCGAGCAGTTGGTTTCTTTTAGATAGGTTTCGATTTTCAGCCGCAAGTCACGCCTGCCTTTAAGAGTGGATGTAGAGAAGCCGAATTTCTCCTGCTCATACTCTTTCATGAAATCAACAAGCGTTATACACGACTGCTTCACTTGGTTCCACTGGCGCACACCGTGGTTCTATAATGCCAAGATACACTCTGCTTTGATTTTTTCAGCCAACTGCCTCGCATGATTGTTCTGCTGACGGTCTATTAGTGTCGATTCAGGGACAAGGTACAATCCGAGCGATTCAACCTTACGGACACCCTTTACATACACATCGAGATACAGGCTCATATTTCCGTTAGCCAGTTTGCGCTGACGGATGCGGACTGCTTCTTTCACCTTTTGTACTTTCTTCGGCCGTGCCTTGATGTTTTCCTTTCCTTATATTTTTATTTTCACAGGCAGATTTATCCCTGTTTTCACGCTGCAAAATTGCCAAAAATTTCTGTATCACGCAACAAATATGCAACAAAATATCGTTAAATCCATTACTTAATATGCTTCTTGGACAAAATCGGAAAGACACGCAAATAACTAATGTACAATATATTTAGCCATTTATATTTCTTTTTGTACGATTATTCTTTCCTTATAATAAGCCTATACTTATAGTCTTGCATGGTAAAGTCTGTATAATTTAAGCAAACTGCAAGGGGATTGAGACAAAACAACAGGCAATTATATTAATGTAGCTATCATAAAGAAAGCCCATGCAAGTTTTTGCATGGGCTTTCTTTATGATATTCGTCTACTTAAGTCTCCTTTAAGGCTCTGACATTTATCAAGAACCTTATTCGCCGGCGTTGTTGTCAAGCTGGTCGGTGAAGTCTGCGTGACGTTCCTGCTGACCCTCGTGGTTACCATAGCGGCGCGAGCGGCGATCACCGTTTGCCTGTGAATGGTCGCCCTCACGACGCGGTCGATTGTCGCCCTCGCGGCGTGGACGGCGCTGACGCTCTACGTAGCCTTCGGGCTTCTCCACGAGCACGCGGTGTGAGAGCTTGTACTTGCCTGTCTTCGGGTCTATCTCCAAAAGCTTCACATTGATGTGGTCGCCTTCGTGTATGCCTGCATCTTCTACAGTTTCAAGACGCTTCCAAGCTATCTCGGAGATGTGGAGCAGGCCTTCCTTACCCGGCAGTATCTCTACGAAGCAACCGTAGGGCATGATGCTCTTTACCACGCCGTCGTAGACCTCGCCAACCTCAGGCAGCGCCACGATAGCCTTGATCTTGGCAATGGCAGCATCGATGCTCTCCTTGTTGGGTGCAGACACCTGCACATGACCCACGCCGTCGGCTTCGTCAATGGTGATAGTAGAACCTGTTTCTTCCTGCATCTGCTGGATAATCTTTCCGCCCGGGCCTATGACAGCACCGATGAACTCCTTCGGAATGTTGAATGCCTCAATGCGCGGCACTTGCGGCTTAAGCTCCTTACGTGGCTCAGAGATAGTTTTCATCATCTCGCCCATAATGTGCTCGCGGCCTGCTTTTGCCTGCATGAGGGCTTTTTCTATGATGTCGAACGACAGGCCGTCGCACTTGATGTCCATCTGGGTGGCAGTGAGACCGTCCTTGGTGCCCGTGGTCTTGAAGTCCATATCACCGAGGTGGTCTTCGTCGCCGAGTATGTCAGAGAGAATGGCAAACTTGTCTTCACCAGAGTTCTTGATAAGTCCCATAGCTATGCCTGCCACAGGTTTCTTGATGGGCACGCCTGCGTCCATGAGGGCGAGGGTACCGCCGCAAACGCTTGCCATAGAGGAAGAACCGTTGCTCTCAAGAATATCGCTCACGACGCGCACCGAGTAAGGGTAGTCAGCAGGAATCTGGTCTTTGAGGGCTCTCCATGCCAAGTGGCCGTGGCCAATCTCGCGTCGGCCTACGCCGCGCTGGCTCTTAGCCTCACCTGTAGAGAACGGTGGGAAGTTGTAATGGAGCAGGAACTTCTGATAGCCACGCACCACAGCACCGTCTACAAGCTTCTCATCAAGCTTGGTGCCAAGGGTGACAGCAGCAAGCGACATGGTTTCACCACGCTGGAAGATAGCACTTCCGTGAGGCATCGGCAGTGAATCCACTTCACACCAGATAGGGCGTATCTCGTCGGTGCAGCGACCGTCCATGCGCAGTCCCTCATCGAGTACGCAGCGGCGCATGGCATCGCGCATCACATCGTTCCAATAACGACCTGCCTCAGCATGCTTCTCCTCAAGTTCTTCCTCAGACAGGTCTGCATGTGCTGCATCGTACTTCTCGAGGAAGTCGGCAAGCGTCTGGTCGAAGGCATCGTTGCGCTCCTGCTTCGGCAGGGTCTTATGTATGATATCGTAAGCTGGCTGATAGAGTTCTTCGTGTATCAGCTTGCGCAAATCTTCGTCGTTTATCTCGTCGTTGTATTCACGCTTCTTGTCGGTGCCGAGCTCTTTGGCAAGCTCGTCCTGAAGCTCGCACATAGGCTTGATAGCCGCCTGCGCAACCTTCAGCGCGCCAATGAGGTCTTGCTCAGACACCTCGCTCATTTCACCTTCAACCATCATCAAGTTGTCCTTGGTGCAGCCCACCATGATGTCGAGGTCGGCATCCTTCATCTGTTCGAATGTAGGGTCGATGACATACTCGCCGTTGATGCGTGCCACGCGGCACTCGGAGATGGTATGCTCGAAAGGAATTGTTGAGCACGCCATAGCCGCAGAGGCGGCGAAGCCAGCAAGTGCATCAGGCTGATCCTTTCCGTCGGAGGACAGAAGCCATATCTGCACAAACACCTCACAGTGGTAATCGGAGGGGAACAACGGACGCAGGGCGCGGTCTACAAGGCGCGAGGTGAGGATTTCTTCATCGCTCGCCTTGCCCTCACGCTTGGTGAAGCCACCAGGGAAGCGACCCGTGGCATAATACTTTTCGCGGTAATCTACTGTAATCGGCATGAAGTCAGTGCCTGGCACTGCTTCCTTGGCTGCCGTGACTGTAGCAAGCAATACGGTGTTGTTCAAACGCAGAACAGCAGCTCCGTCGGCTTGCTTGGCAACCTTTCCAGTTTCAATTGAGATGGTACGTCCATCTGGCAACTGAACGGTCTTTGTAATAACGTTCATCTAAAAAACTAAAAAAAATCTTTATTGTTTTGACTAACATCTAAATATCAGCCACAAAGGTACACATTAATAAATAGATTGTAACTGAAAAGACTGAATATTTTTGTTTTTTTGGCGTTTCCAACGGCGAAGAAAGCGTTTGCAAGGTGAAAGATACACAAGAAAACAAATTTGTCACAAAAGCATACATTTTAAAAAAATAAAGATGCCGTTTGCTTAGGAGAAAGTATTAACTTTGCATCTATCAAAGCTTATATAAACCATATTATATATATCAGATGAAATTAAAAACCATTATTCTCTGCATTGCAGCAACCATGAGCATTGCAGCGTCCGCCCAAAACACGGGGCAAAGAGACTTTGGCAAGATAGCTGAAGGCATGAGCCGAGCTCTCATCAACCACTTTTGGGGAGCGAGCTTCCAAGGCTACGAGAACCGTTACTATTTCAACTATGGCAGCGACCTGAGTGACCTCGGCACGGGCAACTACTGGCCAGAGGCGCACGCTATAGATGTCATCACCGACGCATACCTGCGCACGGGAGACAGACGATACACCGACCTGTACCCTCTCTACTGGCAAGGGCAGCCCAAGCACCACCACTCCAACAACCCGAAAGACCCTTGGTGGGCTGAATTCGTGGATGACATGGAGTGGCACGTGATTGCCATGATAAGGATGTACGAGGCTACTGGAAACATCACATACATGAACAAGGCGCGCCAAATGTACGACGACTGGATATGGACAGTGTGGGGACCTGACGACAAGGCTCCCTGGCACGGCGGCATAACATGGAAGACCGACGTTAAGATAACAAAGAACGCTTGTTCTAATGGACCCGCTGCAATCATTGCCGCCAAGCTGTACAAGGACTACAACTATGCAGGATTCAAGGGCGGCAAGAGCCGTGACGAATACCTAAACGAGGCTAAGCGCATATACAACTGGGAGCGTGAGTATCTCTTTGACAAGACAACAGGTGCCATATACGACAACATGGGCGGTGACGGCAAAATTAACCGTGCCACATTCACCTACAACAGCGGCACATTTATAGGCGCGGCTGAATGGCTCTACAACATTACAGGCGACAAACAGTATATTGACGATGCCAAACTTGCAGCCGACTTCGTCATCAACCATCTGTCAAGGAACGGAGGCGTGCCAAGCGATGCGCCCAACGGCGATGGTGGCCTCTTCCACGGCATCTTCTTCCGCTACTTCGCGCAGCTCATCAACTCGAGCGGTCTCGATGCTTCCTCTCGCCAACGCTACGTAGACTATCTCGTGAAATGCGCCACAGTAATGGCAAACGAGGGCATAAACAAGCGAACCATGCTCTATGGAGGACGATGGCATCAGGCTCCTGCCGACAACGCTGACGTTTGCCTCACGGCTCACCTCACAGGATGCATGCTCATGGAGGCTGTTTGCGCCGTAGGCGCAGGCTCAAACATGGCGGACAACCAAGGACTGGACAAATACAACTTCTTCTATGCCGGCGAAAGCCCAAGGCACCGCATGTACATCGTCAAAGACGGCAAGGTAGCATGGAGCTACGACGACCCGTCTGGCAACGGAGAGATAAGTGACGCCGTGCTGACGAGCGACGGACACATACTCATTGCACACCAACGCGGCATAAAGGAGGTGGCGCAGGACGGCACTGTACTCTGGAGCATGAACGCACCAAAGGGATACGAGATTCACAGCATACAGCCTATAGGCAAAAACAAAATAATGTACGTGCAATGCGGCAACCCACTGACATGCGTGGTGAGAAGCATTCCCGACCTGAAGGTCATACGCGAGTTCAAGCTCCCAATGACCAACGGCGGCTCGCACGGACAGATGCGCAACTTCCGCCTCTCCAAGCAAGGCACCATGCTCATGGCAAGCTTCCAATACGGCGGCATCCTCGAGTTTGACAGTCACGGCAAGCAGCTACGCAAGTATGACCTGCCAAGCGCATGGGGCGTGGAGCAGCTCGCTAACGGCAACATCCTCGGATGCTCTAACAACGGGCTTGTGAGAGAGTGGAACCGTGCGGGAAAAGTGGTTTGGGAATATGACTGGAGCAAGAACCCCAACTACAAGGACATAAGCACACAGAAGGCGCACAGGCTGAAAAACGGCAACACCATGCTTAACAACTGGTTTAACATGTGGAGCAACCGTAAGCTCGACCCGAAAAAGCCTGACGTGCAGGCTATAGAGGTTACGCCGCAAGGAGAAGTGGTGTGGGAGCTGAGTAGCTGGAAGGCACCTGCCAACCTCGGCCCTTCCACAACAATTCAGTTACTCTCTGAGCCCGTCGACCGTACCAAGCTGCGCTTCGGAGACATCAAGTAAGCCACCACGGACTTTTTCTTCTCAAAAAAGACAACACTATGCTTTCACGGATTCGCTTCTTTCCAAGCCCGTGAAAGCATAAATTTGTAATATATGAAAAAGATTTTAATCCTGCTGACATTCATCATAGCCTTTGCTTTCCAAACGAAGGCACATACCACATCAGCAGACGACCTGTTAAAGATACACCCCTGGCAAGCAAGAATTGTAATTGCCGAAAACGAACCTTCTCCCCTGAAACTGGCAGTGGAGACTTTTGCCAATGATTTCAAAAAGGTAACCGGGCAGAAGCCAGTCATCACAAACAACCTTACCGACGGAAACAGCCCCTGTATCGTCATTGTAAACCGAGAAACCAACGCGTTGGGACTGAACTTGAAAAAGCTTCGCCCACTCGACGGCTTTGAATCGCACCGCGTGTGGGTGGACGCAAGGAAAAAACGCATCTACCTGGACGGGAAGGACATGAGAGGCACCATATATGCCGTCTACACCTTCGACGAGAAATTCCTCGGAGTGCCGCCGTTGTGGTTCTGGTGCTCTTGGCAGCCACAACACAAAGAGATTATAGAAGTGCCCCAAAACACAGACTTGTTTTTCAAGTCGCCACAAGTGCGCTACCGCTCTTGGCTGCCCAACGACACCGACCTCTACAGCACATGGATTCGTGAATCGCAGGAAAACCGAGACATCGTATACGAAACCATGCTCCGCCTGAAGCTGAACACTATGGAAAATGCAGGCTTGGCTTACCCTGGCATAGGCAGCGGCATGCAGCAATGCAAGAAGTTCGGCTTGATAGTCACCTCTCACCACATGTTCATGCTGAACACCACTTTCGGCGACTGGAACCGATACTGGAAAAACATACGAAAGGTGGAGAACGTGCCTGAACTGTCATTGAAAAACATCGATAAGGTGAAGGAGCTTTGGGAATATGGCGCACGAACCGTAGTGGAAAGCGGCGTTGAGAACATTTGGAACATAGCCTTCCGAGGCTCAGGCGACCAGCCCTTCTGGGTGCTCTTTCCCGACGCGCCGAAAGACGAAGCCGAGCGCGGCAAGGTCATCAACGACATGCTGCGTGAACAGGTCAAAATCATTAAGAAATATGATAAAAACCCGGACTCGTACATACGTATGACTTTCTACGATGAAATGGCTGATTTGGTAAACCGTGGCATCGTGACACCTCCCGAAGGCGAGAATATGATTTGGACGTTCTGTTCGGGCAGGCGCGACCATTACCCCTACGACGACTTGCAGAAATTCAATCCGCAAAAGCCCGTGAAGCTTGGCTACTACATGAATTTACAATTCACTTCCACCGGCTCTCACCTGGCTCCCGCAGAAGGCCCTTGGAAAATGGAGTTCAACTACCGATACGTGAACAGCAAAGCACCGCTATACCTCTCTGTTGTCAACTCAGGCAACTTCCGTGAATACATGTACACCATGACAGCCAACGCCAAGCTGCTATGGGACTACGACGCTTTCAACTGCGACGAATGGAACCGCTCTTACGCCGCCCAATACTTCGGCGAAGAACATGCCGACGAGATAGCACGCCTGTACAAGGACTTTTTCTACTCCTACTGGACACAGCGCAAACCCGACTTTCCCGGCGGCATGGAACGCCAGTTCATCTTCCAAGACCAGCGTTACGCACGCGCCATAGGTTACATCGGCGAAGACTTTTTCCACTTCAAAGAAAAGCCCCTGCCCGACCGCTATATGTATGAACGCGTACCTGGACGTGTGTTCCGCATCGTGCCGGAAGACAACGGAGTAAGTACTCAGGTGGACGCAATACTTGTCGGCATGAAAGCAGCTGCTGGTAACTTCGGCAATGTGGAGAAACGAGCCGAAGCCATAATGCAAAAGCTCGAGAGCCGATACCGGCAGTTCTTCTACGACAATCTCCTGGCATACGCCACGTTCATGACGCATCTCAGCAACACGCTCTACCACTATACCTACGCCTACAAACACCAGGATGACCATTCCGCACTGACAGAGAACCTGGAAAAGGCATACGCTGAAATGCAGCTGGCGCAGGCCGCCCTGTACAAAACACAGCACGGCGCATTCAGCCACTGGTACAGCACCGACCGCAAATTCGACATGAACGCCGTGCTGAATACCATCAAGACCACGCTGGACAAAGCAAAACAAAGAAAACGCACATCAGACAATCAGTAAATCAAAAAAAGTATGAAGAAATATCTGATAGCATTGATAACAGCCATTGCGGCATTCGGCAGCACCACAGCACAGCAAAACGGCAAGTACATTGAAAACCTGACGCTGGAAAGCAAATATCTGAAAGGCACAAGGCACTACTCTGTCTACCTGCCTGCCGGCTATCAGCTGTCCGAGCGCACCTATCCCGTGCTCTACCTGCTGCACGGAGCCGGCGACAACCACACCAGCTGGGAACAGTTCGGTGAAGTGAGCCACATAGCCGACAAAGCAATGGATGAAGGCTCTGCCACACCAATGATTATCGTCATGCCCGATGCGCACGAAGGCTATTTCAACGAGCTCGACAACTCTTGGCATGGCGAAGACTTCTTTTTCAAGGAGCTCATCCCGCACGTCGAAAAAACCTATCGTGTCAAGACCGACAAGCAGTTCCGTGCCGTAGCAGGGCTCTCGATGGGAGGAGGCGGCTCCATAGGCTATGCCCTGCGCCATCCCGACATGTTTTCGGCTGTCTGCCCGCTGAGCGCTGCCCCCGGCCCTGCCGACTATGAAGAATTCATCAACCGCTCCTATCGCCGCATAGGCAAAGAACGCACCGACAGCCTGGCAAAGAGTGTGCTCGATTCTGCCTACATCGAAACAAACCTCATAGAAAAGTTCCGTTCGCTCAACGGAGAGCAATTGGAAAAAGTAAAAAAACTGCGCTGGTATTTCGATTGTGGCGACGACGACCATCTGAGCATCCGTCTGGCGGACATGCGTAAAGTGATGGACACGCAAAAAATACCACACGAATACAGAGTACGCAACGGCAGCCATAACTGGGAGTATTGGCGCGGCTCACTGCCGCAAGTGCTGAAATTCGTCTCTAAGAGTTTTCATCGGTAAACAATATTAAAAGCAATTCGTATGAGTAAGATTAGTTTTAAAGCCATGAGCAAGAACGCTCTAAGGGCTGTTGCCCTGCTGATGACGTGCCTTCCCTTGCAGGCACATGCGCAAAGGCTGGCGTTAAAGGATTGTATCGATACTTTCGACGAAAGGCGTGTAGAACCCAATGCTACAGGCTGGGCTTACTGGTTCATCCCAGCCGGCGGCGTGGCAGACACGCTGAGCGTTAAAATGTCAATGGTAAACAAGGGCGTAAAGACCCACGACCCCCACTCCCATTTCGAGGATGAGCTGTTCTATATGGTAGAAGGGGAGGCTATTGTCCGTCTTAACGGCGAAGAACAAAGGCTTCGCCCAGGCGATACCTTTTACGCTCCGGCAACCTCCTGGCACAACATCAGACGCACCGACATGAACCGCCCCATCAGATACGTGATGTTCAAGCGCGAGTTCAAAGGCAAGTTGGACAAACCGTATCTTCCAGGGAAGAATGACTATAAAATGGCAGATTGCTACGTGCCATATTCCAATGCCAACCCTCTATTGTATCTTACGAAAGAAATGTCGGCAAACGGACTTACCGCCGAAAGAATAAAGACTTCAAAAAAACAACAGGTGAAAAAAGCAAATAAGCAAGCCGTATATTTCCTGTTGAAAGGGAAAGCAAAAGTCTGCTTGAACGGCGAGAAATGTGAAGTACACCCCATGTCCTCAATCTACGTCCCACAAGGTGCTAATTTCACTATTTGTCCCTTAGGGAAAGAGACCTTAGAGTATATTCTTATACATACAGAGTAAAAACAAATAATTATGAAAAACACAATATTTTTTTCAGCTTTGATGTTGTGCACGCATTGCTTGGCACAACAAAACCCTGGAAGCTTGGTGCCTGCAACGCCCTCCCAAGCCCCAGACTATTATTGCACATGGAATCTACAAGGCTTTGTCACCGGGCACACCTTCGGACGGGGCTCCAATGATTTCCGTGCTGAAATGAATGAAGACAACTTGTTCGGGACTCATAATGTATACCCCAAGGACGCTACAAAGACTATTGACGACGCCACCTATACCGTGGACAGCCGTTATCAGGGCTGGCTTGACCATTTTCCCTCTATTCGACAGGACTTGTTGTTCGTGATGGATGACTCTTGGGACATTCCTGCAAATTCCAACAGCAAGCGTCCTCATGGTACCAACTATGACAACGAGTATCTGGCTACATTGACCATCGATCCAACTCGCTTCCCTTCTTTTACAGGGAAGGACAAAGAGCGCATGGCGGCACTCGTAAAGGCAGTCAAAGCCAAGGGATGGCGAGGGCTGGGCGGCTGGATTTGCGCCCAAGACCCGATAAACCTGACAAAAAAGTACACAGGAAAAGCCAACACTCTGGAAAACTCCAGAAAATGGACTGTTAAACAAGAAGAAAAGTATTGGAAGCTGCGCTTGAAAGAATCGCAGGAAACCGGCTTCCACTATTGGAAACTGGACTGGGGAAACAAAGACAGGGACGATGCCTTCCGCCGCAATTTGAGCAAATGGGGACGTGAAGTGGCTCCCGACGTTATCATCGAGCACGCTTCTTTCCAAGATGGCGGGCCTCACAAGCCATACTACATTACGTTCAGCCAAGTACTGCGCACTTATGACGTAAACGCAAACCTTTCGCAAGCGCAAACCATCAGCCGCGTAGCAGAAGTCCTTTCCAAGGGCAAAAACGAGATTGACGGCTGGAGCATCATCAATTGCGAGGACGAGGCTTATATTGCTGCAGGATTGGGGTGCGCCATAGGCATCATGCGCCATCCGTATGTGGGCGCATATCCCAACGGCAAACCCGACGGTACGTTTGACGCAGGAAACAGGCTTATGAAGAACAGACTGAATGAAATTGTACGGGCTGTAAGATGGCATCGCATAGCACTACCGTTCAGCGCAGACGGTGACTATTCCGTTTCTGATGAAAAACTATTTGACAGCAGCAAGAACAACCGTTACGAAGCTCCAGCACGGGCGAGCCGCCGTTTGCCCCTGCCCGAGATTCTGGGCGTGGATGCCTTCAACAAGGAAAAGCCGTATGTGCTGGCATCGCTTTATGACAACGAATGCGCATCTGTGGCAGTTATCAACCGTTTGATTGACGGAGACTACAAGCAGCAGAAAGTAGACGTACGCGTACAACCCAAACGATGGGACCGCAAGGTAGGTATTTTCGGCTACTACCATTCATTGACTTTGGCTTATCAGAACGGATTGCCACAAGGCAAATTCAAAGTTTTTGCCCAAGACCTGGCAAGCGACGACAACCCGGAGGAAATACCTTACATTAAGACTGCCGACGGGCGCGGTATCGTCATTTCAGGAGCAACTATTGAAGATTTATGCAAGAAGAACAAATATAAGTACTCTGAGGTCTCGCACATCAAAGCAAATCATACAGATTTGTCCGACCCAGGAATAGTACTTTTAGTTGTTGCAGAATAGTAATGCATAATGCATAATTCATAATGCTTAATGCATAATTAGTAAAATGAATATCCTCCTTCACCCTCATTATTAATTATGCATTAAGCATTATGAATTATTCAGTACCTTTCGTATATGTCATTAATGACAAGTCCAGGATCCATGAAGTAGACTCGCAGCGTAACTGTCTTGTCCTGATCGCTTTCATACTTGAAATTTGCCGGCGAGAAACCATCCAGAACCGTGTGATTCCAGTTCTTTCCATAGTTGCTCATAGCTTTAGTCTTTACTGATTGCACCTCAATAGGAGAGCCGTCAATAGAAACTGCTGTACGCAAATCATAGCTTTCATTCACAGGGAAAGAACAGAGACAGCGCACTATGATTTCGTTCGTGCCGGCATGCACAGGAACCTGATATTCTACATAAGGGATATTGGCATCAGCAGACGTATATGCTTTCATGTTCATGGGCCATACAGTGACAGCCTCGTCAGAAGTGCCAAGACCTCTTATTATTGTTACCCCCTTTGAAGCCGAAGTAAACGCAGAGCCCTTGACAACGCTTGTGCGCACCTCTTTGACAGGAGTCTTTGTGCTTGCAATATCCTTTTCCGTAGCAACGCGTGGCTTGCCAAGCGACCCACGATTCGGTGTCGGGTAACAGTCCATCATCTTGTTCCATTTACCATTGGCGATACCTGTATTGTATTTCGCCGTAAGACTCTGTATGAGATTATAGGCCTCTTGCGCTTCTTTGCCATATCTGAAAGCAATGTCAGCATACCCAGCCTTAGCATATTCACGACTCTGCTCTGCACGGAAGATCTTTACATTTTGCAGTCCTGCGCATTTAACTGAATATTCTATAAGCTCGAAATAGGCATCCTGAAGTGATTGCGGAATGCGTTCTTTCAGCTGATCCACTTTGTGCGCCAAGTCGAGATAATCATTGATGCGCTGGTTTTTCTCGCCATCTGTGTAGTTGACCTTAAAGACGTGTTCCGGCTTGCCAGAAGCCGCCAGACGATAGTAGTTGAGCTTGATGTCAGCTAACTCATCAGCTACATCTTCACCAAAAGTCCTGGCACACCAGTAACGGCTATATTTCCATGCATTCTCGGGAGTCCAGGAGTTGATGTCATAAGCCAAGTCCATGCAGAACTCAAACTCACACTCATTCGGCTTTATGTCTCCAACATTGATAATCCACAGATTACGCATTCCGTTCTGATAACCCTTCGTCAGCTCGAGACTTGCCAATGTAGGGGAGACTGTCGAAAGCCACACGTATGACTCTGGAGTTCCGTAGTAAGACAGGTGGTAATAAATACCATTACCGCCTGAGCGAGCCTGTTCTGCCTTTGTAGGAAGCTGGCGTATGTAGCCGTGGTTGTCATCAACCCAACAGAGCGTTACATCTTCCGGCACCTTCAGTCCTGCATTGTAGGCTTCGAGCACTTCCTTGTAAGGAATAAAAATCTGCGGAACCTTTGTAGGGTCGCCTCCTAAAGAGTCACTAATGAGCTGGCGCTGATAAGCTATTATGTCAGCAAGACCCTTCGCGGTAGCCTCAGCACCCTTGTAGCCATTGATGCCGCGGTCGTGCACACCACGCATGCCGAGAGTGTACATCACGTCAATGCCACGACTCTCGCCGACGCGCTCTGCCCAGTATTTCTTCACATAGTCGCTGTGGTTTGGCCAATTATAATATTGAGCAAGGTAGCCTTCGTTGTGAATCTTGTCATCAGGAATATCTTCCAGTCCATGCTCTTTAAGGAAAGGCCCGTATTCCCAAAGGTTATCACGCTCCATCTGTTCACAATGGCTTGAACCAAGCACTATGTCATATTTCTTTGCCACAGGTATGTTTGCCTTGTTGGCAAAGAAAGCCTCACTGCACGCATGCATGGCAGGCCACAAAGTGTTGGCACGCAAGCGTAGAAGCAACTCCATTACTTTCTCGTAGGTGCGAGGCCCGATATTGCCACGGTCTTTGTCAAGTCCTGCTGCTGCCCAAGGCATTATTCCCCAGTCCTCATCGTTGATGAACATACCACGGAACTTCACAGAAGGCTCTTTTGATATGAACTTTGAGCCGTTTGCCCATAGCTGGGACTTGTGGGCTGGCGTAACGTCTGCCCACCACACATACGGCGATACACCGGCGCGGCGTGAAATCTCAAATATGCCATACGCCGTGCCACGTGGGTCAGAACCATAGATAACAAGTGCTTTGCTGATACCCTTCTGTGGCTTATCCACTATCTGAATCCCGAAGCACTCCCATTTGCCTTTAACCGATTTTGCATCGATGATTCCTTTGTCTGCCAATTGGTCTATAATTTTCGACTTGCCCAGTGTGCCTGCTATGATTGGCAGTTGTCCTCGCTTAATGGCATTGTCCACCGTCGGTTGATACCCCGTAATGAGCCTTATGTCATTAGCCACGGCATTGGCAGCGGTTGTTACAACCTGCGCATCGTTTGCATCAACAACAAAGTTTGCCTTTGCCTGATGCGCAACAATTGGGAATTCTCCCTTTTGCTCTGAGATAAAGATGTTCTGAGCAGACACGCAAAGAACTGCCATCAAGCATAGTAAACTTAGAATGAATTTCTTCTTCATGAATTTCTTTTGTTTTCTGTATTAATATTTATAATAGTACGTAAATAGTATCAGAACCTCAACTGTTTCTGTTGTCCACGGTATTTCACCGTCTTTTGTTGTCCGCCAATGAGCTTCACCTTGAAAGTGCGATTCTTCAGCATGCCTTTATAGGAGCCTTTACGGCTGCCAATAGTAAACGTACGCGAGGCCTCGTCCCAAGTAAAAGGAATTTCCGTATAAGCTCCTTTTTCGTAATTATAATTGTCAAATTCGTCCTCATAGAGGGTAAAAGAAGCATTAGCTCCAGAATAAACCCTCACTTCCAGATTGTCCCATTTCTTTTCTGTACTGTATTGTACATCCGGTCCCCACGGGACGATGCTGCCAGCGCGTACATATACCGGCATGATGTCAATAGGTACCAATCGCTGGATTGTTTGCCCTCCATCGAAGACCTTGTTGTCCCAAAGGTCATACCAGCGAGCCCCTTCAGGCAGATAGACACTCACAGAGCCTGTCTTGCTGAAGTCCTTAACGTGTCCCTTAAGTTTGCTGTCCATCCACGTGTAAATGGAGTCAGTAACGGGACGCACGAGAAAACTCTTGCCAAACATATATTCGTCGCCAAGCGTCAAAGCCTTCCTGTCCTGCTTGAAATCCATCAGCAGCGGGCGGATGATGCTGCCCTGCTTATTGTTGACCTGCCACATCATGCTGTAGATGTACGGCAGGAGGCTGTATCTCAGCTTGGTGAATTTCTCCAAGGCATCATACGCCCAATCGCCTTTCTTACCAAACTGCCAAATCTCCACGGCTACAGGCCCTGAGTTGTGGGAGCGCATAAGGGGCTGGAAAGCTCCCCACTCAAACCAGCGCACGTGCATCTCCTGATAGGCGGGGTTCTTCACATCATTGCCATAGTCACGGGCAAAGAAGCCTCCAATATCCGTATTCCAGTAGGGGAAACCACAAAGGGAATAGTTCATGCCTGCGGCAATCTGCCTGCGCATGACATCCCAGTTTCCAACAATGTCACCACTCCAAGAGAACGATCCATAGTGTTGCTGTCCGAAAGATGACGAACGCGTCAGCAAGAACACACGCTTGTCTGAGGTCACGGCACGCTGACGCTCATAGATTTCGCGGTTAGAAACTATCGGAAAAGCATTGTGCACGCTGCGGAAGCTGCCCAGCCACGTTGGTTGATCATAGTCAGCATCAACAGGATCCTTATGCTCCGGCTCTGTCGCGTCAAGCCACCAGGCATCCATACCAAGGTCGAAGATGTTTGTTTTCATCTTCTGCCAGAATATTTCCCGCGCCTTCGGGTTGAACGGGTCATAAACGGTTGCCTCGTTTGGATAAGTTTTAAAATGAAGCAAAGCTTTCAATGAGTCCATCCTATGGTACATATCCGTTTTGTAACCGAAGCTTGGCCAAACGGAAATCATAATGTGGGCGTTCTGTTTATGCACATGGTCTATCATTTCCTTTGCCTTGCCGCCTGCATATCTTGGATTGGCAAACTCCATTGCGTTCCAATTGCTATTGTCGCCCCAATACTGCCAGTCCTGTACAATACCGTCAAGCGGCACACGCAATTCTCTGTATTTGTCAACAACTCCGCACAATTCCTCCGGGGTTCTGTAGCGTTCCCGACTCTGCCAGAATCCCATTGTCCACAGCGGAAACATCGGTGCATCGCCCGTCAACTGCCTCACTCCGCTTATGACACCGTCTGCATTGCCGCCATAGATAAAGTAATAGTCGGCACAAAGACCAACCTCCGAATCGAATGCGGTCTCTTGCGCATTGTCTGTAAAGAGTGTAGGCGAATAATTGTCCCAATAGACACCATAGCCCTTCTCCGAATGGATGAACGGTACGCAAATGCTCATGTTGACATTGCGTAGCATCAGCTTCTGGTTGCGTTGGCTGACGAGCCCTGTCTGCTGCTGTCCGAGACCATATATTATCTCGTCTTTGTCGAGAAGGAAAGCCTGCCGCACGTCATAAGATGGCTTGCCGGCATCGCTAACAGGCGTAAACTGCGTTCCGTAGTCTTTGTCTCGCAACAGAGTATTGCCATGACTGTCGCAAAAGACAATGCCGCCGCTTTCCTTATTCACCGTCAGCCTCAGCTTGCTACTGCTGACAGTGGCGTTTCCTGCATTCTCATCCACCGTTATGCTGACATCTTCAGGCTTCATGATTACTGACAGGCTTTGCTTATCCGCCGGTTTGTTCTCGGGGATTTTAAAGACCCTGACTATACCAGGCGCAAAGAACGTTACGGTTACCTTTAAGCCTTGGGAGCTGAAGGTGTAGCTGTTGCCTGCCGAGACTGTCAAAGAGAGACGGAGCAGAATGGCAAAAAACAGGAATCGGTGCATAACATGATTAGTGCTCATTGACTTTTAGATTAATTGATTTCAAGCTTTTCTGTACTTCTATCCAGGGTTCTCCGTCTGATGTGAACAAGCCACGGTTAGATTTGCGGTTGCTGCTGTTAAAGTCTCCCCAGGAGAACCAGTGCGCGCCTACGACAAAAGGCATATCCCAAAACTGAGCCATGACGTGGGCAGCCTGCTGCGCACGCTGTTCCTGCGTGTCCATCAGTTGTGGGTAAGACCAGTCAAGACGGCTTTCATTATCATAGAGATGAGAGTCGCGAGCTGGCACCGACCATTCGCAAATCATCAACGGCTTGCCCGTCTTTTCGTGCAACAGTGTCAGGTACTGGCGTTCGCCGTCGTCAAGCCCCCACTGCTCATTGGAAGGATAAATATTTACCGCTATGCCGTCAAAGTCTTTATAAAGATCCAGATTGTCAAACACGCCCCTAACCTCATGAATCATGAAACGGTTGGAGAAGACCAACCGCCCCGGGTCTTCCTCATGGATGATTTTGAGTATCTTCTCATTGAAAGTCTTCAGGATGATGCGCGAGAAGGCATTGAAGTCGTCATACTTGTTGCCGCGTATGACAAGGGGTTCCGGCTTCTTCTCCATCAAGTCTTCAAACGAAGTGAAGCCAGTATTCCACGATTTGTTCAAATCATCTATCGTAGCGTATTTCGCGCGAAGGAACTTGCCAAATTCTACGGCGCAGCACGGCGACCACACATAGCGGTACAGGTTCCAATGGGAGCGCTCGTTGGCAGCCATCCATGCCATGAAGCCTGGGTTGCCTTTCATGTCGGCTGCCACCTGCCTTACCTGCTGGCGGGCATCGGCTTCCCAACGAGGGTCGAAAGGGTCAGGGAATGCATGGTTGAACCCGCCGATATCCACTGTCGGCTTGTGGGTCTCGCCGGGGTGAAGCCTCTCGTTGTCGACAAGCGCATAATATTTGCGGCCGACCTCGGTGTTCACCCTGTAAAACTGGAAAGCAGGCTGTCGGCTATCAGTCTGTTTGTTGAAATCAGCCCATTGCTTCAGATTTGAACCATTGGCAACTGTGTTGAATCCCATGTCATGAAAAGCCGGATAGGTCTCGGCCGGTGTCAGCCGGTTACCATACATGGCGCACCCAACAGAGAAGAAAGGCTTGCCCCCGGCATCCACGAGCCACCACGTCTTGCCCTTCTGCAGCAGTGTCACCTTCCCTGCCGCTGGCTGTGGCGTTGGTTTCGCTGCCCTGGCGAGCTTTGCCTTCGGAGCTTTTGCGGCATTAAGGTCAATGGGGGCGCCAAAGCGGAGGCCCCTCACATGAAGGCGCCCCGAAGTCTTCATGTGGAAACCGAACGACAAACGTATGTTGTCACAACCGGCAGGCGGAGCCAGCACCGGAAAACGGAACTTACGCCATTTGCTTGCGGTGCCAAACCAATAGTTGGTCTCCGTGATTGTACGGTTGCCTTTGCGGAAGGCTATCCATACGTTGCCTTCACGCGGATAGAGCCCCTCGGTGAGGTACTCGCCTTCTATGCTGCCTTTCTTTGCGGGAAGCGAGGCTTGACAGACGAGTCTGACATCCTGCTTTCCGGCAATCCACGGACCTATAGTCAGTGTTTTTCCGTCTGCATTGAAGACTGCTGTCTGCTCAGCCGGTACATCCTCTACCTGTACCAGCTTGCGGTTCCATTTCCAGTCACTGCCATCAAGTGACAGCTCTTGTACGTGAAATGAAGCTGTATTGTCCGAAGAATTGCCCTGGGCTATGGCACTCATAGACGCACTCGAAATCAGTGCCATAGCCAATATCATGGAATGTAGTTTCATTTATGCGTCTGTCGCCAAGTGTGTACATAGTCGATAACCCGCCGCAACAGGTTGAGGTCAGTGCCACGAGGGACTGTGCAGTCAGCCCCGAACATGAAATTCTTCGGAGCCGCTTTCATTATGCTGTCCACGGCAAGCTTTATTTGGTCGAAATTGCCCTGAGTTATCACCCCTTTACGGTCGAGACCGCCAAAGACGGGACGATTCACTACAGACGCAAAATGGCGCATGTCAACCTTGCTGCCGTCGGCGAGGTTTATCGGGGGATTGATGACGCTGGCAGGATAGTCGGCATAGCTGTCCACCTCGCTGTAGGGGCCATCCCAGTCGCAAATGTGCAGAATGTTGAACGGAGCTATCTCTGATGCCACTTCACTGACGTGCTTGTCGAAAGGCCTCAGCAAAGAACGGAAGATTCCGCTCGGCCCCATTGTCGTGACATCGTTGCCCTGAGTGGAGATGTAGAAACCGTCTGCACCACGCTGACGTGCCGCCTTCATGTAAATAATGATAGACTCCGTCAAGTTCGCCACGGCTTGGCGAGCAGCATCCGGATCCTGCTTCAACAGCTTGACGAGCCTCTCCTTGCCAACCGTTTGTTTCAGCATGTCCCAAGGAGAGTAGACAGTAGGAAGAATGAGAGCCTGGTCGTGCAGTTGGGCTGAAAGAGACTCTATGACCTTCAGCTGGGCCTCAAAGGTCTCGACACCATATACCGGCACCTTCTTCCAGTCAGCAGGAGTCTTGATGTCCAGACGCGGCAGCCCCACCTCGTATTGCACTTTCACGATGTCCATGTTAGTTGACTTGAAGAAGTTGACGTGCTCCTGTATTGCCTTTTCCCCGAACCTGTTGTTGAAATGCATGAAGAAAGCGGCAGGCACATAGCTGTTCGGCTTCGACTGGTCAAGCAACTGGTACATCAGCTCGCGCTTTGAAGGCTTCTGAATAGCGTTCTTTGGCTGTGCTTGTGCATAACTGGTCATTAATAACGCTGAGAGCACGCCAAGCGTGCAAGTTTTCAAATTTGTCATATTCCTATCGTTTGTTTAAAGTGTCATGAAAGATATTTCGGTTCGGCTCTTTTGCAAATTTAATATTTTATCCTCTTTTGCTTGTACGCTTATATGTCATTTTTGTACTGTGCGCAATTAGATATAAAATATACAATATTGTCAAATTACCATACTTCCCCATAAAGAATTTATGATTAATTTTGGCAAAATATCGAGCATGAACAATCAATCTTTCTTATTCAAAGGCAAGGTTATGTTATCCATAGTTCTTCTGCTTGCGCCTGTCGTGAATGCCGCCGCACAAGATGCCATTCCCCTTCCCCACCCCGACGACCAGCAACTGTACATCGGCGACACCATTGCCATAGCACAGACAGAGTATGGCAAGGTGCAGGGATTCAAAGACAGAGAGCGAGCTATTATCCTGAGGCTGACGGCACGCACATACCAAAGAGAACGTTCTACCAAGACAAGAGCCTGGCAGGAAACAACATTCCCATGATTTTCTGCTCAACAACCAGCGAGACATCGCCGGCTAAAAGCAATGCCGCCTTGGAGAACATCGACCTCGGCGGAGCCGTAAAACTCGTGGCTAACAGATACGGCAGCCGCGCGCAGACTCTTGCGGATGGCTATCACAAGGCTTTCCCCCGACCGCAAGCCCATAGAACTCGTAGGAATGATAGTGTGGAACACACGAGGCAAAAGGACGGATGGACGATGTGGCTAAACTATACTTGCTACGTCACCAAAGACCTGGACAAAGAGGCGAGGAAGGCTTTCACGAAGTAAACAAAAACAAAACAAATAACACTCTACACTAACGAAGAAAGAAACATGAAAAAAAAGACTGCCGACAGGCACATGCCAATGAAAGGACTACTGCTCAAACTCGGATGCCTGGCACTTTTGGCTTCCGCACCCACACTATTGAAGGCTGCCGACACCCCCGGCAACCTCGGACTGGAGAGATATAACTTCTTTTACGCAGGCGAGAATTTCGCGCACCGCGCAATGTTCATTGTAAAGAACGGGCACGTGGTTTGGAAAACCGACGAGACCGAAGCCGAAACAAAGGGGCTGAACCCGGTGGACGGCGGAGGATACGTTGGCGAGATTAGCGATGCCGTATGGATGGACGACGCCCACATACTCATAGCGCATCAATACGGCATAGAGGAAGTGGCTGTGGACACGGTGAACTGGACATCAAAAGTGGTTTGGCGGCAGGAATGGACACGGCAGGACTTCGAGGTGCACTCCATACAGCCCATTGGCAACAAGTACGTGGTGTACGCGCTATGTGCCAACAAAGCCGACGGCACCGACCGCTTCAAGCCCAACCAATATAAAAGCCAGATAGAGGTGAGGCGCATCAAGGACTGGAAGCTCGTGCGCAGCTTCCCATTCCCGGCAAACACAGGCAGGCACGGCATCAACAGAAGTCTCCGACTGACACCCTGGGGCACGCTCGTTGTGGCGGCACGACAGCCCCACGATGCCATTGAATACGACTCGCACGGCAAAGAACTCAAGCGGATACACTGCGACGGGCTGTGGGGCGTTGAGATACTCGAAAACAAGCACTGGCTGCTCACGGGAAACAACACGGCTCACGAATACGACGAGAACGGCAAAGAGGTGTGGTCATACAACTGGGGAGCCGACCCTACCATAAAGAACAACCCTGCATACATAGGCAACAAAGACGGAAAGTTCAACCTCGAGGTGCAGAAAGCCTTCAGGCTGCCAGACGGCATAACAGTGCTGAACAACTGGGGCGGATGGGGCTCAAACACCTATGACGACACTCATCAGCCTATACAGTTGCGTGGCGTAGACAAGGATAAGAACGTGGTATGGGAGCTACAGTCATGGAATGGCGACGACTATCTCGGTCCCTCCACCATATTCCAGCTCTTGGACCGACCGGTAGTGAGGTCGAGCATGCGCTTTGGCGACATCGACGACAACTACGTTTGCGAATAGGCGCATTCAAAAAGGATATTCTTGTTTCCGGCAAGATATAATTTCTACTTGTAAAACACGAAATCCTCAAAACGCTTGGCGGGTGGAGCCTTGATGTGGATAAGAAAACGATTATGAAAACCAACTTAAAGCTTTTGAGTGCATCCCTCTTGCTGGTGCTTTGCAATCCAATGATTACCGAGGCGCAAAACCCCATAGTGCCGGAAGGCGAGTTCCTTTCCGACCCACAGCCGCGCGTGTTTGCCGACGGGAAAGTCTACGTCTATGGCTCGCGAGATGTGGGGTCTACGGACTGGTGCGGCAAAAGCAACGACGTGCTTGTAAGCACCAGCCTGAACCGCTGGACACTGCACAAGGACATACTCAGAAGCGGCGACATAACGGGGCTGAAAGCTCCTCTTTTCGCCCCCGACTGCATCTGCAAGGGCGGCAAATACTATCTTTTCTATTGCACGCCCGACGACAGCCACAAGGAAGGCATTGCCGTGAGCGACAGCCCCTGCGGCCCTTTCAAGGAGTATGCCTCACTTCCAAAATGCAAGGGCATAGACCCGTCGGTGTTTCAGGATGACGACGGGCAGATTTATTATTTCTGGGGACAGTACTCGCTGAAATGCGCCAAACTCAAGCCCGACCTCAGCGGCATTGACGAATCAACCATCGTGGACAATGTACTCACCGAGAAAGAACATCATTTCCATGAGGGCTCACAGGCTTTCAAGCGCAACGGCATCTACTATCTGAGCTTTGCCGACATCAGCCGCCGCCACCCCACGTGCATAGGCTATGCCACGGCAAAGTCGCCTACGGGACCTTATACCTATCGGGGCGTAATCATCGATAACGACGGCAGCAACCCTGCGGTGTGGAACAACCACGGGGCCGTGGCAGAGGTTGGCGGACGGTGGTATGTCTTCTATCACCGTCCTTCAAACGGCGTCATCACCATGCGCAAGGCTTGCGTGGAACCGATAACCTTTGACGACTGCGGACTGATAAAGGAGGTAGAGATGACCTCGCAAGGCGCAGGAAAGCCCTTGGACGGGGGCAAGGCAATAGCCGCGAGGCTGGCATGCTGGATGAAGGGCAACGTGCGCGTGACGACCTATCCCGGCGGACGGGAGGTGTTGTCGGGAATACAGAATAAAGACTCTGCCGTCTACCGGTATGTACATTTCGCCAAGGCTCCCACTGCCCTCCACGTTGATGTCTCGCCACAGGCTGGTGGCAAGGTGCGCGTGTATGCCTGCAAAGCGGGCATAAAGCCTCTGCGCCTCGCCGAGCTCACGGTGCGGCCCGCCAGGCTCACCGGGAGCGTGATGGACAGGCGGAAGGTCAGCCTCAGCGCCGACGCGGCAGCACTGCGGGGCGGCGACTACACCATCTCCCTGAGCTTTGAAGGAGAAGGAAAACAAGACCTCATGACCATACACAGCTTCCGCTTCGAGTGAACGTCTTCAATCAAGCAGCATTGCCCTGCACGCTTCTTGCAGGCTTACTACGCCTTGCTTGACATTGGCAGGAAGTACAGCGGCTGATGCCGGGTGCCTTCCTTCGTCAGCCTGCCGTCCTCCACAAAGCGTTCAAGCCACTGCTTTGCCTTGTAGTCGCTAAGGCCAAACTCCGAGCGCATGTCACTGCGCGTAATGTAGCGGTGGGCGGAGACATATTCCGAAACCTTCGCCCACAGCTCGTCATCAGTGTACTGCGCGGACAGAGTGGTATAGTCCGACTTTACAAAGCTAACGTTCTTCCGCACCTTGTTCAAGAACTTCCTTTCCGGCCTGAAGTTGATGTTCTTCAGGTAAATGTCCTTGCCCGTTATCTTCCCGTTTGCTTTCTTAGCAGGCGGCGTATTGCCCACAGCCAAAGACAGATAGCCTATCTCCGGCAGGTAGAAACGGCGGCCGCTCGACAGCTCGCCAATGGCAACATGGCAAATCTCCGACATCACTGCCTTAATGTCGGAAGGAGTCACCGTGCATGCGTTCATTATCTCATTTGCCAGCTCGTCGGCTGTCATCGCCTTTTGGTTTCTCAACTGAACGAAAACGCGCCTCTCGCCAGTTCCCTGCGAGTTTTCAATGCTGTGTATCTCGTATTTTATTTCCATAGTTAGTTAATAGTTAAGACCGTGACTCACGGCAAGTTATTGCACTCTGCAAAGTTAAGCAAAAATTCTGAAACACCACAACAATATTCCAATAAAAGCCCATCAATATTACGTGACGACCGTCATGATAAAACATAACGGTCGTCATATAATATCGTGACGACCGTCACAAAATCTCACAACGGCCGTCACACAATATAATAAAAGCGCATCCGTAAAAACTATAAAACCAACAATGCTAACCTACAAGTCGTCCTGCCTCCAACGACACACCTTTCAACGAACATATTTCTACAATATTATTAAAACTTGTACCACGAAAGGAAACAACTTTGTCGTAACTTTGTCATCAATAACGAAAAGAGACAGCTATATGAAGATACCGACACTGTTCAAAGAATACATTTGGTTGGTGAACACCATTCGCCGCGCCAGACGGATCTCACTTGCTGAGCTTAACGACAAGTGGGTGGAGACAATTCTTTGACAAGTTCAGCACAGCTAACATAAAATCAAAGTCTTCCAAGAATTTTATTATGTTTTACCAAATATCTAAAATATTTTCCTTAAATTTGTAGCTTAGTAAAATAACAACTCCACCGTTGCTAATATTATATGATAGCAAAAGACAACATAAAGGATATACCCACTTAAAAAGACTTCGGGTTCTATGGAGAAAGGAATCAAAAATATAGGAGAAGCAAAAAAATGACTTCACATATATATTCACCATCTTTCAAAAAAGAGAAAAGTTTTATGAATAAGGCTCTTCAACTTTTGAAATCCGTATACGGTTATAATTCCTTCAGACCTCTTCAGAAGGAAATTATTGACCATGTTGTATCTGGACATGATGCTTTGGTGCTGATGCATACTGGTGGTGGCAAATCAATCTGCTATCAGATACCTGCACTTTTGCTTGAGGGTGTGGCTATTGTTGTATCACCACTCATCTCCTTGATGAAAGATCAAGTGGATGCCCTACAATCCAATGGCGTTGCTGCAGATACATTGAACAGTAGCAGAGAAGAACATATAAACAGCACCATCCGTGAACGCTGCCAAAATGGGAAATTGAAAATTCTTTATCTTTCACCCGAACGTCTGATTGCAGAAATACCTTGGCTGCAACAATGTGTGAAAGTGTCAATGATTGCCATAGACGAGGCACACTGTGTCTCACAATGGGGACATGATTTCAGACCTGAATATACTCAGCTGGGAGTGCTGAATGAATGTTTTCCCAGAGTTCCAATACTAGCCTTAACCGCAACAGCAGACAAAATCACAAAAGCAGATATCGTTGAGCAATTGCATTTGTGTAATCCCCAAATTTTCGTCAGCAGCTTTGACCGTCCAAATCTAAGTCTTGATGTGCGCAAGGGTTATCGCAAACGTGAGCGTATACGCACCATATTGGACGTTATCAGACGGCATCCTGATGAAAGTGGGATTATATATTGCCTGTCGAGAAAAGGCACAGAGGATTTGGCTGCCGACTTAAAAGCTAATGGCATTGCGGCTGGGATTTATCATGCAGGTCTCTCGTCAGAAGAGAGAACATTCGTGCAAGACGATTTCATCAACGACCGACTCCATGTGATATGTGCCACAATCGCCTTTGGCATGGGCATAGATAAGAGCAACATACGCTTTGTCATACACAACAACCTGCCAAAGAGTATCGAGAGTTTCTATCAGGAGATAGGTAGAGGTGGAAGAGACGGCTTGCCAACAGAGACTATACTGTTCTATAATTTGCAAGATTTGATAACGCTTCGTAGGTTTGCAGAAGAAAGCGAACAGCGTGAAGTCAATATAGATAAGCTGAACCGCATGAAGGAGTATGCAGAAGCACAAGTATGCAGAAGGCGGATTCTTTTGAATTACTTCGGTGAAATCAGCGAATGCCATTGTAATAATTGCGATGTATGTAAGAATCCGCCACAACACTTCGACGGTTCTATTTTTGTTCAAAAAGCATTGTCTGCCATCAAGCGATGCAATGAAAATATAGGTTTCTCAACGACAGTGGATGTATTGAAAGGCACTTTTTCTTCCACGATTGTTGCAAAAAAGTATGATAAATTAAAGACATTTGGCGTAGGGCGTGATGTGTCAGCAAATGATTGGCACGCTTACCTGCTGCAGATGCTTCAAATGGGTTATATAGAAATTGCATACGACGAAGACAAACATCTAAAGGTTACACCATTGGGCGAGGATATCCTTTACGGAAGGAAACAAGCGCAACTCTCAGTCATCGTTCACGAGGACTTGCGTATTACAAAACGAAAGCGTAATAACGTCATTTCAGAATCATCCATGAATGCCGTTTCTGACGAAGAACTGCTATTTGAAAAATTGAGAACTTTGCGCAAAACTATTGCTGATGAAATAAAAAAGCCTGCATATATTGTCCTTTCTGACAAATCTCTGCATTCTATCGCTTCCCAAAAGCCAACAAACCTTTCTCTATTTGGAAATGCTTACGGCATAGGAGAACATAAGAAGATGCTATTTGGCAAACGTTTTGTAGATTTGATTTGCAACCACCTCGGCGTTTCTCCTTCGCCAGAGCCTATTGCACCACCTGTTCAATGCCAAATCACAGATGAGAAAATACAGATTGGTTCATCTGCCATTCACGAGTTGTCCTATATGAATAAGCAAAAGCAGTTATATAATAATGCATACGCACCTTGGACCGAAGAAGAGGAAAAGGCATTGCTCTATCTTCATAAACAAGGAAAAAAGATTTCTGAACTTACTGAAATATTCCAAAGAAATGCTGGGGCAATACGTTCAAGACTCAAACGATTAGGCAAATTATAGTTATCTGTAACATATCCGAAATTATTGCTGTCCGATAAAACTCTAAAAGTTGAATTTTGCCTTTGTGAAGTCT
>CAZEEP010000033.1:25990-33072 GCA_964511295.1 uncultured Prevotella sp. | reverse complement strand
TAGAGATACTTATGTACTAAAATATAAAAGGTTAAAAGTCTATTCGGTCTTTTGACTGTTTAATCTTTTACCTAAATATTTGTTTACTTGTATGTATATTTATATTTATAGTTAAATATTTAATGTGTCTTTATATAATAATATAAGGTATGAAAAACAGGAAAGTGGTGTTCGCTAACCAAAAAGGCGGTGTAGGCAAGTCTACCCTATGCATTCTCTTCGCAAATTATCTTGCCTGGAAGAAGCAGGATGTGTGTGTTATAGACACTGACTTGCAAAAAACCATAAAGATGCAGCGCAAAAAGGACATGGAGCTCTACCCCGACGTTGAAGAACCGTATGAGGTGCAGGATTTTGACGTGCAGGATCCGGAACTCATGCAGCAGCTTATGGACTCCGCTTCGCAGACTGACGGTTTTGTTCTCTTTGACTCTCCTGGCAATGTGTCTGAGGATGGCCTCGTGCCAATTTTCACTAATGCGGACTTCATAGTATGTCCCTATGAGTACGAAGAGAAGACCCTCGACTCTACTGGTACTTTCGTGCAGGTTATCAATGCTTTACGTCAGGCTACGCCCGAGATGACGGCTAAGATGTTCTTTGTACCTAATCGTATAGACGTTCGTATTGGTACTGCTGACGAGCTGAGAATGTGGAAGCAGACGGATGCGATCTTTAAGCAATTGGGTTCTGTCACGCCCCGTATCACTTCTCGCGCTTCGCTCAAACGCATCAATACAATGGAAATTACCGCTTCGCAGCGTGATGCTGTCAAAGGAGCGTTTGACTTCATGATGAGAAGAATAAAAGAATAATATATATATTTGTATATACAATAAAATAAACAGGTATACGTTTAAATAAATATATAAAAAATCAAATATCTATATATGGCAAAAAAGAAAACACGTGTCCTTCTGCCGGGAGGAATACAGAATCTGGTTCACGATTTGCAAAATGGTGGTTCGAGATACGCTCAAATGAACGTAGAAAACGAAAGAAATGATGCAGAAAACGAAGTTGTTAATGAAGCTACTCAACAAGTTGGCAATCAAGTAAATAACCCTCAGGTAACTGTTGAGGGCACAATAGCAGCCGAGTCTGTTCGACAGGAAATGCAAGAGGCTGGTAAACAGCAAGATAGGGTAGGGGAGAATAGTGAAAAACAGTCGCTTGCAACGCCTTCGGAAGATCACGAAAAAACAAGCGTCCTTGTATCTCCGTCTGAAAACGCCAATGGTGGGAATGGTGAAAATACAGGCGGTGACGACAAAACTACTACTTCTGGGGAGGTCGAGGAAGAAGCTCCGAAAGAATACCATATCGTGAAAGACGACTCCAATGATTCGTGGCAGCTTTTCCTTGACATGGCAAAACAATATAAAAACGGAGACGGCAAGTTGGCTACCATTTACATTGACTCTACGCTTAAAAATGTACTTGACCGCATGAAGTATGCCGGTCCTGAGAAGTTGTCTACATCTGCAATACTCTCAAGTATTGTTGCACGTTTCATCTATGACCATGAGGAGGACATACGCAAGGTCTTGTTCTCTGGCAAGCTGATATAAGTATTCAGAACAAAGACCGAATTTAAAGGTCTGTTTTGATAATTACAAAGACGTGATACAACCGCTTTTGTGTCTTGTGTCACGTTTATTCTTATGCGTAAGGCAAGCAATGAAGACAACACTCACTGTAACCCGTTATTTGTGCTGACGATGCGAGAGGTTCTTCGCCATGAGAGTTAAAGTCATCTTCTTACATCGGATGCGGTGAAACTCGACGAGCCTGGCATTTAAAATGCCTGTCCCTGAAAAGCAATGCGGAGCAAAAGCCGAGGATTTCTTTAGGATAGTTTTCTATATTGATTTTATCGCTTTGCCTTCTTCATAATTAATGTACAAGGATAAGAAAACATTCTTATTTCTATACTTTATGTATGCAATGGATGTACTGTCACCTCAACAAAGGCATAAAAGCATGGCTTCTGTTCATTCTTCGAATACGAAGCCAGAGATTATTGTGCGTAAATACTTGTGGAATAATGGATTTCGTTATAGGCGAAACGATTCTCGTTTGCCAGGGCATCCAGATATAGTTTTGCGTAAATACCGGACGTGCATCTTTGTCAACGGTTGTTTTTGGCATGGTCATGAAAACTGTAAGTACTTTAAGATTCCCAAGACGAATGTAGGCTTTTGGACACAGAAAATCAACCGCAATCGTGAGTGTGACAAGCAAGAGCAGAAGAAGCTTGCTGAAATGGGTTGGCATGTTATTGTCGTTTGGGAGTGCGAGTTGAAAACTGGCAGGCGGGCTAAAACTCTTGCGTCTCTTGCCTTTACCCTTAACTGTATCTATCTTCAAGACCGCACGATAGCCTATCCGCATATTGAAGAAGATAGCGAACTTGATATTGCCGCTGAGCCGTTGCCACAAGATTAAAATAAAGGAGTGCAATTAAGTCTTCCTCGCTTCGTTTATATGTTGTCATATATGAAGCGGAGAATAATGGCTTATGAAACGTTGCATATTTTTATATGCTTTTTGTAGATATTGCTCTTTATGATTGTCGCTTTTTTCTATATAAGGCATGGGTTGATACTTAGTGCGATTCAAGTCGAAGTTTGCCAGGTCTTCTATCTGTTGTAAATACTGTTGTTAGCTACAATGTGGGAGTATGATGTGGAGGGTCAGATGGAATGAAGTTCGTTTCTCGATGCCACATAATTTAGCCACTTTTTAATGTGTTTGTTTATTGTATCGTGGGTACCTATGTTGAGTAGATTGCTACTTATTCTATGTGGCTCGTATCGCTTGATGATTTGAGCTTTGATGTTATCCAAAGCCAAATTGATGTTTCTCGATTCCTTGTTCTTCCCTTTCACATCCCATAGCTCTTTGTGGATGTTTTGTTTGCAACAGAATTTAGCTACTGGACCATTGATTGTTACTTTCTCCATAATAGTAACAATGCCGTTTTTCCGTTTGCTTCCGTTCACGTAGAACAGCATCTTATATGTACTTCGCATAATCTGTTTTTTTTGTTACTAATGCGTTATGGTTCAGTTAAAAACGCAGAAATTCACTTTTTTTATTCCGAGAACCGTATTTTTTTTGAAAAAAATATGAGGCAAAGGCGCATTGTTTGCCTCTTTTGTTGTATCTTTGCCGTATCTATACAGTAAATCCATTAAATGCTCTATGGAAAAGCAAGATTTTGTCACGATTGAAGGGCTGACGAAAGACCAGCTGCTCTACCTCATTAGCATGGCAGAGGAGTTTGAGCGCCATCCCAACCGTGAGTTGCTGAAAGGAAAGGTGGTTGCCACGCTTTTCTTTGAGCCTTCTACCCGAACCCAACTAAGTTTCCAAACCGCTGCCAACCGCCTCGGAGCACGTGTCATAGGCTTCTCAGATGCCAAGACTTCCAGCACCACTAAGGGCGAGACCCTGAAAGACACCATACTCATGGTGAGCAACTATGCCGACTGCATAGTCATGCGCCATTTCATAGAGGGCGCGGCACAATACGCCTCGGAGGTTGCTCCTGTGTCGATAGTCAATGCAGGTGACGGAGCCCATATGCACCCCTCACAGTGTCTGCTTGACCTATACAGCATCTACAAGACGCAGGGTACGCTCGAAAATCTCAACATATACCTCGTGGGCGACCTGCGCTATGGGCGTACGGTGCACTCCCTCATCATGGCAATGCGCCATTTCAACCCTACTTTCCATTTCATTGCCCCCACAGAGCTCGCCATGCCCGATGAGTACAAGCTCTACTGCGACAACCACCATATTAAATATGTGGAGCACACGCAGTTTACCGAGGACGAGATTGCCGATGCCGACATCCTCTACATGACGCGCGTGCAGAAGGAGCGCTTTTCCGACCTCATGGAGTATGAGCGAGTGAAGAACGTCTATATCCTTCGTGCTTCCATGCTGAAGAACGCCAAGCCAAACATGAAAGTGCTGCATCCCTTGCCACGTGTCAACGAAATAGCTTATGACGTAGACGACAATCCGCATGCTTACTACATTCAGCAGGCTAAGAACGGGCTCTATGCCCGGGAGGCAATCTATTGCTACTGCCTCGGCATAAGCCTCGACGATGTCAAGAACGACAAAACTATTATCAGTTAGAAGATAGGAGTTATCAGTTAGGAGTTAGTAGTTAGGAGTTGACATGAAAGTTTATGCTTAATGGTAATGACTGGACTTCCGCTTCTGTACTTCAAATAAAAAAACATGGGAAAGAAAGAATTGCAGGTTGCTGCCATAGAGAGCGGCACCGTCATAGACCACATACCGGCCAGGAAAACTTATCAGGTAGTGAGACTTCTGAACCTTGAAAAGCTGGCACAGCCTGTCACCATAGGTTTCAACCTTCCGTCAAGCAAGCTTGGCAGGAAAGGCATCATAAAGATTGCCGACAAGTTTTTCAGCGACGAGGAGATAAACCGTCTGTCGGTGGTGGCTCCAAACATTGTGCTTAATATTATCCGCGGGTATGAGGTAGTGGAGAAGCGAAGGGTCAAGACACCCGACGAGTTGCGCGGCATCATAAAATGCAATAACCCAAAGTGCATTACCAACAACGAGCCTATGTCTACGTGGTTCAATGTGGTTGACAAGCAAAAGGGAATAGTGAAATGCCACTATTGTGACAAGGAACAGCATCTTGAGGAGGTTGCGTTGGTATAGCCTCGCCATAGTTGCTTCGCTATATGCAGGCTTTATGCTCGCTTACTATAAACAATGTAACAATAAACAGACGTAACAATAAACAATATACTTTTTATATTATGCAGAAAGACCAAACCATTTTTGACCTTATCGAACAGGAACACCAGCGCCAGCTGCGAGGCATGGAGCTCATCGCATCGGAAAACTTTGTCAGTGACGAGGTGATGGCTGCTATGGGCAGCTATCTGACCAACAAATATGCTGAGGGTCTTCCCGACAAGCGCTACTATGGAGGCTGCCAAGTAGTCGATCAGGTAGAGTATCTTGCCATTGACCGGGTGAAGAAGCTCTTTGGAGCCGAGTTTGCCAACGTGCAGCCGCACAGTGGCGCGCAGGCAAACCAGGCTGTGCTGCTTGCTGTGCTTAAGCCGGGTGACACCTTCATGGGTCTCGATCTTGACCAGGGCGGACATCTCAGCCACGGCTCATCGGTGAACACTTCTGGCATTCTCTACAAACATATTGGTTACACCCTTGACCGTGAGACAGGCCGCGTTGACTATGACAACATGGAGAAGCTCGCCCTTGAAAACAAACCCAAGCTCATTATCGGTGGCGGATCTGCTTACAGCCGTGAATGGGACTATGAGCGCATGCGCAAGATTGCCGACGAGGTGGGTGCTTTGCTAATGATAGACATGGCTCACCCTGCCGGACTTATTGCTGCCGGACTGCTGGAAAATCCAGTGAAGTATGCTCACATTGTGACCACCACCACCCACAAGACACTTCGTGGGCCGCGAGGCGGCGTGATACTCATGGGCAAAGATTTCGACAACCCGTGGGGCCTGACTACCAAGAAGGGCGAGGTGAAGAAGATGAGCCAGCTCATCAATTCTGCCGTCTTCCCGGGCAATCAGGGCGGTCCGCTTGAGCATGTCATTGCCGCAAAGGCAGTTGGCTTCTACGAAAACCTGCAGCCGTCGTGGATAGAGTATGCAAAACAGGTGAAGAAAAACGCTGCTGTGCTCTCCCAAGACCTCATAGACAAAGGCTTTGCCATTGTCTCTGGCGGTACTGACAACCACTCCATGCTGCTCGACCTGCGCCCCAAATACCCTGAGCTGACAGGTAAGGTAGCTGAAAACGCACTCGTTGCCGCTGACATTACTGTCAACAAGAACAAGGTGCCCTACGATGATCGTTCGGCTTTCCAGACATCGGGCATACGCCTCGGAACGGCTGCCATGACTACGCGTGGTGCTAAGGAGGACATGATGCATCTTGTTGCCGACCTCATCGACGAGGTTCTTGCCGATCCGGAGAACGAGCTGGTCATCAAGCGCGTAAAGGAAAAGGTAAACGAAACAATGAGGGCTTATCCCCTTTTCGCTTACTAAATCGGCAGGTGTGCAGCCGAAGTAGGTTGCATTACGACCACGTAAGTAATGCCATACCTCATTAGCAACTCCAGCCGTTGTTTGCCGCAGTGGTTTTTATATTTTGCCGCATGCGGCAACGGCTTTGGTTTGTAGTGGCTTTAGCAGCCTTGGTGTGACATCGCTCATGCTTACGGAATCTTTTGCAAAGGCGCACTTGTCGTGTCCAAATAATTGCAGGGTTCTTCGTCAGTTTTATTTATAAAATAGCCCGCCGCCCCATACATCAGGGGTGGCGGGCTGTTTAGCTTATATGAAGCATTTAGCTTTTTTAATCTTGGTAATACAAGCTCAAGCCATTTATATATTTGCTGTAGCTCCAAGCTCATTCGCGATGCTGACGTGTCGCCGCTGACGCTGGTTATCACAATTGGCACGATGTATCTGGCGGTATCATTGAGTGCTTCTGCCGCTTTTGTGTCTCCACTGATAGTGTACGAGAATGTAAACATTACGCCGCCCCCCTCTTTGAAATGAAAAATATTTTTTGTTGTTTTTACTTGTTTATACTATTTATTTACATTATCTTTGCGGACAGAAGCTAAAGACTGATGGGCAATCTGATAGACGAAAAGGTACTTATAGGCGATCTTTGCAATGAAGATAGGGCAGAAGCGGCATTCCGCCGCATTTTCGGAATCTATTATCCTCGTATGCGCAACTTTGCCATGCGTTTCATCTCCGATCTTGACGATGCAGAGGACATAGTGCAGGATGTGTTCAGCAAGTTGTGGCAGCGTCATGCCGGCTTGTCATACATATCGTTGTCGTCGCTGTTGCTCACCATGACGCGCAACGGTTGCCTTAATTTTCTTCGTCACCCTGTGTTCATCAACGAAAACAATCAACAATACAAGGCATCGCAGGTAGACGGCGAGAAGTTCTATTACATTGACATGCGTTGAAAGTTTTACCGCAATGCGTTGAAAGTTTTGCGACTATGCG
>CAZEEP010000033.1:0-25890 GCA_964511295.1 uncultured Prevotella sp. | reverse complement strand
ATGCGTTGAAAGTTTTGCGACTATGCGATTAAAGTTTTATCGCAATGCGGCAAAAGCTTTATCGCAAGGAGATATTGAAGTAGATATAATAGACTATAAATAGATAGGATAGACTTAATAGACTATAATATTAAAATAAGAGATAGAATAAACTAAAAATATAATTGATTATAAACATGAGAAATATAGGTAAGAAATCAGGTATAGGGAAAAAAACAGGTATAGGTAAGAAATCAGGATTACGCCATTCTGTAATCAACATCTCCTCCTTTGGAGGGGCTTTTGGAGATTTTATGCCTTCTTTCGCAAGGGATTTAGGATGCTTTTGCTTTGTTTTTTCTTTCTTCGTTTGCCTTTCCGCCTCGGCAAAGAAGAAGGTGGTGCTGCCTTACCAGGATGCCAAGCTGCCCGTGGAGCAGAGGGTGAGCGACCTGCTCAGCCGCATGACACTTGAAGAAAAGGCGGGTCAGCTGAGGTGCACGCTGGGATGGGGCTATTATGACATACAGAACAGGAAGAAGGTAGTGCCGTCTGAATCGTTCAAGAAAGATATTGCCGAAGGCAACATAGGTATGCTTTGGGCTACCTACCGTGCCGACCCTTGGACGCAGAAGACGCTTGACAACGGGCTGAACCCTCGGCTTGCAGCCTTGTGTGGCAATGCCCTTCAGAAATATGTCATCGAGAACACACGCCTCGGCATACCGCTCTTTCTTGCCGAGGAGGCTCCTCATGGGCACATGGCGATAGGCACCACGGTCTTTCCCACCGGGCTCGGCATGGCGGCTTCGTTCGACCGCGACGTGACGCAGAAGATGGGGGAGGTTATTGCCCGTGAGGTGAGAGTGCAAGGTGCGCACATAAGCTATGGCCCCGTGATAGACCTCTGCCGTGAGCCACGGTGGAGTAGGGTAGAGGAGAATATGGGTGAAGATCCAGTATTGGCAGGCGAGATGGCGGCGGCTGAGATAAAAGGTCTTGGCGGCGGCGACGTGGCGAAGCCTTTCTCCACAATCTCTACGTTGAAGCATTTCATTGGCTATGGCACCACCGAGGGCGGCCACAACGGTGCTCCCACCTACATGGGCAAGCGCGAGATAAGGCAGTTTTTCATGCCGCCGTTCCGCATGGCTGTCAAGGCAGGCGCGCTGTCGGTGATGACGAGCTATAACAATCTTGACGGCATACCGTCGTCGATGGACGACTATTACCTGCGCGACGTGCTGCGCAAGGAGTGGCGGTTTGGCGGATTCACGGTGTCAGACCTCTACAGTATCGACGGCATAGCAGGTACTCACCACGTGGCTCGCAACCTTGAGGAGGCAGGCGCATACGCGTTGAACGCCGGGCTCGACGTTGACCTTGGCGGCCGAGCCTACGCCCTTCTGCCGCAAGCCGTGAAGGACGGGCTCGTGAGCGAGGCTGCCATTGACTCGGCATGCGCCAATGTGCTGAGGCTTAAGTTCAAGATGGGACTTTTCGAAAACCCGTATGTTGACCCTGAAAAGGTGGCTTCAACCGTGCGTTCTGAGGAGCACGTACAGGTAGCCCGTCAGATGGCATTGAAGTCGATAACCTTGTTGAAAAACAACGGCGTGCTTCCGCTCAAAGGCAAAAGCCTGAAGGTGGCAGTGGTGGGACCAAATGCCGATAACGTTTATAATATGCTTGGCGACTATACCGCTCCGCAGGAGAAAGGCAGCGTGAAGACCGTTCTCGCAGGTGTAAAGCAGTATCTGACGGAGGCTAATATTAAATATGTTAAAGGTTGTGCCGTGCGCGACACCTCAAAGGACGACATTGCCGATGCCGTTGATGCGGCACGATGGGCTGATGTGGTGATTGCCTGTGTTGGCGGAAGCAGCGCGCGCGACTTCAAGACAAGCTACAAGGAGACGGGTGCTGCCGAAACAGACCCGCAGACAGTGAGCGACATGGAGTCGGGCGAAGGCTTCGACCGTGCCACGCTCGGCCTGCTTGGCTTGCAGGACAAGCTTCTTGGCGAACTGAAGAAGACGGGCAAGCCTCTTGTGGTGGTCTACATCGAAGGCCGTCCGTTGCTGAAAAACTGGGCGGCAGAGAATGCCGATGCCCTGCTCACGGCTTATTATCCCGGACAGGAAGGCGGCAGCGCCATTGCCGACGTTATCTTTGGCGAATACAATCCTGCCGGCCGTCTGCCCATAAGCGTGCCGAGAGCTGTGGGGCAGTTGCCTGTTTATTACAACAAGAAAGCCGTGCCGCAGGACTATGTGGAGATGTCTGCCAAGCCGCTTTATGCCTTCGGCTATGGCTTGAGCTACACCACTTTCAAATACAGCAACCTGCAAATAGTGAAGAAAGGTGCGCAGCTGTTTGAGGTGTCTTTCGACGTAACCAACACCGGCAGCCGCGGTGGCGACGAGGTGCCGCAGCTTTACCTGCGTGACGTGCAGGCTTCGGTGGCGCAGCCGGTGATGCAACTGCGTGCCTTCGACCGTAAATTCATTGATGCCGGAAAGACTCACCACTTCACCTTCAACATTGGCCCGGAGCAACTGTATGTTGTCAACCGTGACATGAAAGAGGTGGTTGAACCAGGCGATTTCAGCGTGATGATTGGCACGAGCAGCGACAATATCGTACTGCGGGGTGAAATAACGGTGGAGTAAATCGAAATATCCATGAGCTGGAAAATAAAGATATTGTTGTTTGCCCTTTGCGTGCTGTATGGTACGCAAGGGGTGAAGACGTTGAGACATGGCTTTCGCGCCTTGACTCCAGCCTCGCCATGCGCGGCGTTTACGAGAAAGAGCATGTGAAGCATATCTATGGGCTGAAGAAACTGATGAGCCAAAGCACGGTATTGGAGACGCAGTACGACATGTGCCGGCAAATATACATGGCTTACCAGAACTGTCGCGCCGACTCAGCCTTCGCCTATGCCGAAAAGGAACTGATGTAGGCAAACAAGCTTGGCTCAAAAGACAAAGTAACCCTTGCAAAGGCTGATATAGTTTATGCTATGTTCTTCATGGGTGAGTTTCTTGACTCGTACTTTTATATAAAGGACTTGTCTGGAAAAGAACTTCCGCAAGCTATGGCTGTGGATTTTTATTCTGACATACTCACAATCTGGGATGGATTTGGTGATATGGCTTCCGAAGAATCGAGTAAATAGACATATTTTGAGCTTTCAAATTGCTATTTAGATTCATTGAACGCCTCTTGCTCACGGAAGAACGGCATTTGGTGGAATATGCAAGGTAGCAGATTGTTGTGCAGACATGAATACAAGAATGCCTTGGTGTGTTACCGCAAGGCTTTGGCAGACACGATGCTCGACAAGCATACACAGGCTATAATGTATTCTGGCATTGCCAATATTTATTATGGTCTTGGACAGGAGGAAATAAGGGCTGATAGCCTTTATAAGGAGTGCGATATATGATAATGAGAACTGTACGTGTGAGATTACGTCGTTGTACATCACTGCCAGGCTCATAAAAGAATTTGACAGCAAGTGCTCCAGCCACTACCTTGACCAAGCTGTAAGCATGTTGCTTGCCTATAACGGCAAGTTCAGGTTCATGGGAGCCGGCGGGTTGATTTCGGAGACTTACCAAGATCGCATCGATGTCATTGAAAGTCGCAGGGAAAGGCTTATGGCAGCCGTTATATTGACGTTGGTCGTAATAGTCTTGGCTGGAGTGGCATTATATGTGATAAAGCGGAAAAACAAAAGGCTTGGAATTGTAAAGATGCAGTTTGAGGAAAAAGACCGCCGTCATCCCGGCAAGGATAACATACTGACCAACGAGATACGCATCTTTGCGCTGATGAGGCTTGGCGTGAAAGAAAGCGACCGCATAGTGCTTTTGGGGTTATTCGGTCAACACATACAAGACGCGTGTAAAAAAACAAGTCTATTGTGCCAAATGACGAATTTGAGGAGCGTATAATGGAAATACAATGAGTTTTCATGCCTTTGACATATGTCAATATAACAAACACAAGCTTATACATTTATCCACTAAATTTTTAAAATAGTTTTGGCAATTAACTGTTTATAAAAATAAAACATAAAAAAGGGTTATACATTTGGTCTTACAGGAACAGTTTATAACTTTTTTTGCTAATTTTGCAACAAAATCAAAAATCACTAAAGGCTAATTTATAAAACAGTAAAGACCGAAAACAATGATTATTAAAGTTGGAATAATAGGCTTTGGGCGTATGGGCAGGTTCTACCTCGAGGAATTCCACAAGAACCCACATTATAAAGTAAGCTATATCTGCGATGTGGCAGACGACTGCCTTGCCCTTGCGCGCCAGCTTGCTCCAGAGGCTGAGGCTGTGAAAGACGCTGACAAAGTGTTCGATGACCCTGCCGTTGACTTGGTGGTGCTCAGCGCATTTGCTTCTGAGCGTCGCGAGCGTATAGCTATGGCTGTGCGCACTGGCAAGCACATCATAGCCGAGAAACCGATTGCCGATACCGTTGAGCACGAACGTGAAGTACTCGCCATGACGGAAGGATATGACAAGATATGCACCGTAGACCTGTACCTGCGCAACTCGTGGTACCACAATACTATGCGCGACTTCATAGCCACTGGGCAGATAGGCGACCTCGCCATCCTTCGCATTTGTCACATGACTCCGGGACTTGCGCCGGGGGAAGGTCATCAGTCCGAAGGCCCTTGTTTCCACGATTGCGGCATGCACTATGTGGATCTCGCACGATGGTATGCTGGAAGCGAATACAAGACCATGCACTCGCAAGGCATCCGCATGTGGGCGTGGAAGGATCCCTGGTGGCTGCAATGCCACGGTACGTTCGAGAACGGCGTGGTTTATGACATCACTCAGGGCTTTGTCTACGGACAGCTTTCAAAAGACCAGACTCATAACAGCTATGTGGACATCATTGGTACGAAGGGAATCTGCCGCATGACGAACGACTTCAAGACCGCCCACGTAGAGCTGCGCGGGGTGGACGGGACAAAGATACTTGCCGAGCCTTGCGGCGGCAAGAACATCGACCGCCTCATAGAGCGTGTGGCGCAAAGCATAGAGACGGGAAGATGCGACCTCACGCTGCCAACGTTCAGGGATGCGGCAATCGCTTCGGAAGTGGCGTGGAAGATGCTCGAAGACTCGCGCATACATGACCTTCCCCTCAAGGGTGTCAACGACGAACTTGTGGCGATACGCAAGCGTCGTGCCCGGATGACTAACGGCTACGGCCTGCTTCCGCGCAACCAAGTGAAATGACGGGCGCAAAATTTCTAATAAACTTTATTGTAACAATAAACACACTGTAAACTCCTAAAAACATTTCTTATGTCAGACATTACAAGAAGAGAGTTCTTGAAGAGGGGCGGTGCAGCCCTTGCTGCCGCCATCGTGGCACCTGAGATAGTGCCTGCCTCTGTATTGGGCAAGAGTCATGGGCATACGTCGCCGAGCGACAAGCTCAACATCCTTGGCGTGGGTGTCGGCGGACGTGGGTCTGCTAACCTTTCGGCAATGGAGACCGAAAACATCATTGGCCTTTGCGACGTAGACTGGAAATACGCCAACCATGTGTTCAAAAAGTACCCGAAGGCAAAGCGTTACAGCGACTGGAGGAAGATGTTCGACGAGATGCTGCCGCAGGCTGATGCCGTCATGGTGGCAACCGCCGACCACACCCATTGCATCATTGCCGCCAACGCCATCATGGCAGGCAAGCATGTTTACCTTGAAAAGCCGATGACGCTTTATCCCTATGAGTCTCGCCTGCTTACCAAGCTTGCCAAGAAATACAAGGTGGCAACCCAGCAAGGCAACCAGGGAGCATCTATGGCAGGAACCCGTCAGGCAATCAACTGGCTTTGGAATGGTGAGATTGGCGAGGTGCGCCGCGTAGACGCTTTCACCGACCGCCCGATCTGGCCGCAAGGCATTCCTACTCCAAAGGAGAAGGTTGCCATTCCCGACACCTTGAACTGGGACTGCTTCATAGGCCCGGCAAAGTATCGTGACTACAATCCTGCATATACACCTTGGAACTTCCGCGGATGGTGGGATTTCGGCTCTGGCGCACTCGGCGACATGGCTAACCATATCCTGCAAGTGGCTTACAAAGGCTTGAACCTCTGTTCTCCTGAGGCTGTTCTCGGCTCATCCACGATGTTGATGCTTGACTCCTGTCCGTCGGCTGAGAAGATAAGCTACCGCTTCCCCGCACGCGACAACATGCCTCGTATGGCTTGCCCGCCTGTCGAGCTGACATGGTATGACGGTGGTCTGCGCCCTGAACTTCCGTTCGACATGCCTAATGGTAAGAAGTTTGACGGTAACGGCGTTACTGTTTACTACGGTACGAAGGACACTATGGTTGTTGGTTGCTATGGCAACAATCCGTTCCTCGTGTCAGGACGTACCCCGAAGGTTCCAGAGCGTCTGCGTATTGTCAAGGGCGACAACCACCAGCAGGATTGGATTCGCGCCTGCAAGGAAAGTCCGGAGAACCGCGTTCCGTCAGAGAGCGACTTCCAGTTTGCCGGCCCGCTCAACGAGATGATTGTCATGGGGTGCGCCGCAGTGCGTCTGCAAGGCCTCGAGCAGTGGCTTAAGTGGGATGGAGAGAACATGCGCTTCACCAACATTCCACAGGGAAGCAAGATAAGGTTCATAAAGGAAGACAAGTTCCACGTGAACGACGGTCACCCGACATTCGACCGCGACTACACTGAGCCGGTTGATGCCAACGAGTATGCAGAGCGCCTTATCAAGCCTGTATACCGTCAGGGTTGGACTCTGCCGGATATGCCGAGGTAAGGAATTATAGCAAGCCTTCCCATGCCTCGGAGAAACGATGGCATGGAGAGGCTTTTATTAACTTAAAGCCAATAACACGATGAAAAAACTATTTTCTTTAGCATTACTGTTTATTACCGTTGTTTCTGCCAACGCTGGGACACCGATAAAATACGACAAAGGCACTGCCACCATCCTGTGCTCACAAGGCTTCCAAGGCCCCGAGCAGTGGGACAAGGAAGTGTTTCCCGTTGACAAGAAAGGCTACATAACAATCTTTGACGGCAAGACTCTGCGCGGATGGCGCAGCTACGGCACACACGGCGTTTCGCCGAAATGGACAGTTGAGGACGGTTGCATCCGTTTCAATCCGCAGGCTAAGGGCGCCGGCGGCGACATCGTCTTCGCCCACAAGTTCAAGAACTTTGAACTCACCATGCAGTGGAAGATTTCAAAGGGCGGCAACTCCGGCATCTTCTATCTTGCACAGGAGACAACCAACAAGGACGGCAACCTGGAGCCTATATACATATCCTGCCCAGAGTGCCAGGTATTGGATAACGAGAATCACCCCGACGCTAAGCTCGGCGTAGACGGCAACCGTAAGGCAGGTTCGCTTTACGACATGATTCCGGCAAAGCCGCAGAACGCAAAGCCATACGGAGAATGGAACACCATCACTATACGCGTTTACAACGGTCACGTAACACACATCCAGAACGGCGTACAGGTATTGTCATACGACCTTTGGACACCAGAATGGACTGAGCTCCTGCAAAAGAGCAAGTTCTCTGAGGCTAAGTGGCCTCATGCCTTCGAGCTTCTCAACAACTGCGGAGGCGACCTGCACGAAGGACTCATCGGAATGCAGGATCATGGCAACGACGTGTGGTTCCGTAACATAAAGGTAAAAGAACTGAAATAATCAACCAAAAACTTTAATCAAAAATGAAAAAGACAACGATATTACTCGCTTCGGCTTTCGTGCTGATGCTCGCCGCATGTGGCGGCAAGTGCAAATGCAATTGCAACTGCGGTTGCGACAAGTGTACCTGCACTCAGGATTCAACAAGCAAGGACAGTGCAGCGGTGGCTGTTGACGCTGACGGTCCGCAGACTGACATGGCTCAGTTCAAGGCAGACAAGGACGGTTATATAACCCTGTTCGACGGCAAGACCCTCAACGGCTGGCGCGGCTATGGCATGGACAAGGCACCTGAGGCATGGGATGTCAAGGACGGAGCCATCCACATCAATGCTACAGGCACAGGCGAGGCTCATGCCGACATAGGCGGCGACCTCATGTTTGCCCACAAGTTCAAGAACTTCGAACTCACCTTCGAGTACAAGGTATCCAAGGGTGCCAACTCTGGCGTGTTCTACATGGCTCGCGAGGTTAAGGACAACAAGGGCGAGTATCTCCCGATATGGCAGTCGGCATCTGAATACCAGGTGCTTGACAATGCCAACCATCCCGACGCACAGCTCGGCGTAGACGGCAACCGACAGTCGGCTTCACTCTATGACATGATATCAGCCAAGCCTCAGAACGCCAAGCCTTACGGCGAGTGGAACACAGCTAAGATTATGGTTTACAAGGGCACTGTGGTTCATGGTCAGAACGGCAAGAACGTTGTAGAGTACCATTTGTGGACTCCGAGGTGGACCGATATGCTTCAAGACAGCAAGTTCAAGGAAGGCGGCGAGTTCCCATACGCATTTGAGCTCATGAACAACATGGGCGGCAAGAACCACGAAGGCTACATAGCCCTTCAAGACCACGGCGACGAGGTTTGGTATCGCAACATCAAGGTCAAGGAACTTAAGTAATACTTTGTACAATGAGAAACAAAGCATTAGTTTTAATAATGGCGTTGCTTGCCGTAGGCATCACCACAGTCTCGGCTCAACGCCGTGGGCAGCGCAACCGTGTTCAGCCACAGAAAAAGGAAATGTGCATACAGCTCTATTCGCTCCGCGATGTCATTGGCAACCCTGAGCTGTATGCCAAGAACCACGTCAAGGCTTTCAACGACCTGAAAAGCTACGGCTACACGTCGACGGAGGCTGCCAACTACAATGACGGTAAGTTCTACGGTGTGTCGCCAGAGCAATACCGCAAGGACAACCTTGCGGCTGGCCTGACCCCACTGTCTTCTCACGTTGGCCACTGGCCAAGCGACGCAGAGCTTGCAAACCACGATTTCACAGCAGCTCTGAAGTGGTGGGACAAGTGCATTGCCGCCCACAAGGCAGTTGGCGTTAAGTACATAGTCTGCCCTTGGGGGGCGGTTCCAAAGAACTTGCAGATAGCCCAAAACATGTGCGACTTCCTTAGTGCCGTGGGCGAGAAGGTGCGCGCAGTAGGTATGCAATTCGGCTACCACACCCATTCTCATGAGTACCAGAAAGTGGACGGGCAGATTTGGATAGAGTATATGCTCAACCACATACCCGCAGCCAACATGTTCTGGCAGATGGATGTCTATTGGTGCGTAATGGCTCAGCAGGCACCTGTAGAGTGGTTCAAGAAATATCCTGGCCGTTGCAAGATGCTCCACATAAAGGACCATTACGTCCTCGGCCAGAGCGGCATGGTAGGCTTCGACGCCATCTTCCGCAATGCCAGAACCTGTGGCATGGAGAATTTCGTGGTAGAGCTTGAGAATACCGACGGCACCATAACTTCTATGGAAGGCATCAAGCGCAGTGCCCAATATCTGCTCAGGCAGCCTTTTGTCAGGGCAAAATATCCTGTAGGACAAGGTTCGAAATAAATATTTTTAGATATGATGAAAACATGTTTAAAGTTTTCTGCAGCCACAGCTATAGCCTCATGCGCTATGGCAGTGGCTGTTTTGCCTGTTTCAGCGCAGAAGCGAAACTTCCTTCCGCCTACTATGGGCTGGAGCTCTTGGAACACCTTCGCTCTAAAGATTAATGAGGAAGTAATCTGCGGGCAGGCTGACGAGATGGTGAAACTCGGCCTCGACAAGGCAGGCTACAAATACATCAACATCGACGATGGCTATTGGGACGGCAGAGGCAAGGACGGCAACCTCATTGTAAACAAGAAGCTTTTCCCCAACGGCATGAAGCATGTAGCCGACTACATACACAGCAAGGGGCTTAAAGCCGGCATCTATTCAGACGCAGGCGACAACACCTGTGGTTCGGGCAACGGCAAATACGCCTACGGCGTAGGTGTAGGATTGGCAGGGCATGAGTATCAGGACTGTAAGCTCTACTTCAACGACTGGGGCTACGACTTCATCAAGGTGGACTATTGCGGCGGCAACCATCTGGGGCTCGACGAGCGCAAGCAGTACACCAAGATTAGCGAGGCTATCAAGCGTTGCGAGAAAGAAACGGGGCGCAGGATTGTGTTCAACGTTTGCCGTTGGGCATATCCGGGTACGTGGATTAGCAACGTTGCCGACTCGTGGCGTACCACCGGCGACATCTATGACGGTTGGCAGTCGTACAAAGGCATCATCAAGGAGAACCTTTACATGCAGGCTTACACTGGCGGAGGTCATTACAACGACATGGACATGCTTGAGATTGGGCGTTCCCAAAGCCTTGACGAAGACCGCACGCACATGGCTTACTGGTGCATTGCCAGCTCGCCGCTGCTCATAGGCTGCGACATGCGCACGCTCAGCGACGAGACACTTGCCTTGCTCAAGAACGAAGACCTCATAGCCATGAACCAGGACGTGCTCGGCATCGGCGCGCCCGTGGTGCAGCGCCAGGGCGACGTTTACGTCGTGGCAAAGGACATGGAGAAGCTTCATGGGCAGAAGCGCGCGGTGGTGGTGATGAACCTCACCGACCGTCCTCAGACCATAGCCGTGTCGTTGGGGGCTTTGGAGTTCCAAGGCACTGTGAAGGTTCACGACTGCTTTACTAAAGCCGATACCGAGGAAAGCGGCACAACGATGAGCGTCACCGTTCCGGCCCACGGCTCGCAGGCTTATTTCCTGACCGGCACGCGTGCCGACAAACAGGTTTATCAGGCTGAGGAGGCATGGCTGCACGACTATCAGGAACTGGAGAACCGACTGAGCGCAGAGCCTAAGCAAGGCGAGTCGGCGGATCAAGGAGCGTATGTCGCCAACATTGGCAACAAGGCATCCAACTACCTCGAATGGCGTGATGTCTATGTCACGAAGGCTGGCAAATACAAGCTCTCAATAGTCTATGCTGCTGGCAGAGATCGCGATTTGGACATTACGGTCAATGGCAAGCACGTCAAGACTGTGACCTGCCAGAACACGGGCAGCTGGGACAAGCAGTGGTCGGTGATACCTGTCACCGTAAACCTTCATGCAGGCAGCAACCAGGTGCGGCTTGGCAATGCTGACAATTTTGCGCCGAACATCGACTGCATGAGGATTGAACGCCAATAGCCTTGACTGTCTAAAGGGCATGACGGATTATATACTGGAATAGATTCCTTTCATGAGTAGCGTATTTGCGACGAGACTGATTCTTGGCTGCAAATACGCTATTTTAGCTGAGATTACTGTCTTTTGCGTAAAAATCACGCCTAAAAATGCAGAAAATAGCAGAATAGAGCTTTTGTGTTGGCTTGAAGATATGCAGCGGAAACACCAATCAGAGGTTGCGAACTTGGCAAGCACACCACAGAGGTAACGATGCTCAACAACGTCATCCGCAAAGCCAAGCGTTAGTTTCCGATGTAGGAGGCACATTTACAGAGGGAAGACCTGTGTAGGAAGATTGGCTTCTTTGATGGTGGGATATTGCCAACAGAAAGTGACAGATAGCCAATCTCTGGCAGATAGAACCTACTGCCATTATTATTTCCATATTAATACGGCTATTTAATATCTATCGCAAAGCTAAACAATATTCTTGAAAGGTTGCAATATCAACTCAAAAAACGCGAAATTATATTATGTGACAACCGTCGCATAATTGCGTGTCGACCGTCACGCGATTACATAACGACCATCATACAATTGCGTGACGGCCGTCACGCAATATATGAAAAGCAGAATTTTATCAACAACAAACAATGATACGCTAACTAGACTACGCTGAAAAATCCAATTACGCCAAAGGGTTGTCTGCCCTTTGGAAACCCGAGCAGGGAGTGCCCCTCTCCCTGTACCCACCGCTTAGGGCATCTGCCCTAAGAACCTGACAAGGGAATGACCATTTCCCTTGACCTCTCGGCAGGATTTCACCATGCACCCCGACTGGAACGGAAATCCGGAACTGTCTTAAAAAAAGAATAAAATATGGTAGCTGTAAATTATGGCTCGTAATAATAGACATTTCCGTTCTTCGACAATCCGCAAGCAGAAACTTCCAAATTGCTTTGGCGCGAACTGGTGAAGAATGTGCTTTTAAATTCGCCGTCTTTGTCCGGTTGTACATTAGGATTCCAATACAGTGTGCGTCGATAATCATTTGGCTTTTCGGGTATAGCGTTGGAATAATCCGGCGAATAGAACTTGTATGGAATATTGATACCATCCAGGATATAGCGGCGGACGCTGTAGGTGGCACGGTAATTCTCGTCGGCTACCGTCTCGAAAGTAAACACAACGTCGGGCTGCTCTGAATTGTCAACATCATTATATGACCCGTCTCGCATATTATAGTCAGTGTATACCTTAACCCTTTGCAATCGTTTCAGTTGAAGCATCTTATACAGCTCTGGACGGCTAATCTTCCTCTTGTTGTAAAAGTGATTATTGTGATCATTATAATAACATATATCATCTACATTTGCTCTTATCTTCACCTTATTATATTTCCCCATGTCGCCAAACAGGGCTAAAGCAGCCTGGGCTGGAAAAAATTTAGCCTCATACATTCCGAAAGAAGTCCCTCTGTCTGTTGCCAGGTTATAGATGTCGTAGGCATCCATGGTAAAAACAGGGTGCGACCAGTCGAAATCTCTTAGGGCTCTGCTTCTTCTCTTCTTAATCTCGACATCCGGCAATACATTCACTTTGTCGAGACCATAATCCCCAGGACCATTAGCCATAACGTCCGTACTGTCATCTTCTACTATGTTCGGTACATGAGTCTGTTGCCATGAATATGGCTTGCAGAATACGGGGTAGGGCAACACGCGCTGTACATAGTATTCAGGATAAGCCTTGGCATTTTTAAAAGTGGTATTCTTGTTGCTGAAGAGACTGTATTTCAAAGAGTCTTTCTTATTGTATGCCGTAACGAAAAGTATTCTCTTGCCATAGTACGGTGGCAGCTCAATGGTGAAATTGCCATCCGCATCAATTTGGGCTATTCCGCCAAGCACCTCAGTGCCATTAATCATCTCTGACTCTACATTGATTATCTTCTTGGCTTTCACTTTCCCTCTGCCATCTAGATTCTGCAAGTCATAAATGCTCCGATTGTTATCACCATTAGGTTCTTCTTTCAGACTTTCGTCCACACCCACATCTTCAGCCGATGATTGATTATAATTTTGTTTTCTGCTGACGTTATCCATGTTGCCCACATTCATAGAGTTTTCAATTCTCGTTAAAAAATCTTCATCGTTTTCTATATTATTGTCTAAAGGAAATGGTGGCTTTTCGATTATATTCACTTTGTCTGGCTTGTCGTCGTCCACAATGTCATAGTCGTCCAAAACCTTGTGTACCTTACCCTTGAAGATAAGCATCCTTTCAGGGTTGTATTTTATAGTGGTTGGGGTAGTATATTTTCGCCAGCCTTGTATGATGAGCAGTGTGTTGAGACGGCGCTTATGCTCTTCATCCTCGCTTTCAAAATAATATAGCGGATGCGCCACAAATCCTTTCAGGTCGCCTGCAAGCAACAAATCTGAAAGGATATTGCCGTCATCATAGGTTGCCAGCTTTCTGTTTTTGTCGCGGATAGACAAGCTGGCCCCGCCATCAAACGATTCGGGAAACTTTATCTTGACGTCTATTTTCGAGTAAGGCTTTACATTTTTGCCTGCCTCTGTGTTGTCACTGTCGTTGTATAGCTTCACTCCTAAGGCGTGTCCAATATCGTGATTGTTGACAAACAACAGTCTGTAAGCCAACACATTCGCTTGTGCATCATAGACCACAAACTCATTGACGCCTGTCGGCAAATGCAGCTTCTTAAGGTCTAAGCTATACTCATTGCAAGGCTGAATATTTTGAGACACCACGTTTTTGCCACGGCAGTTTATTTCTACAGCCGCAATGCTAACGCCCTTTGACTTTACGGATATTTGGTCATTTTTATAGTTGTATTCCAACACACATCCTGTCTGCTCCACATCGGGCAAGTCAAATTTATAAGTCTTATCGTCATATACAAACACTGCATCTTCTGACTTGCTGCCCGGAGTATAGTCTATGATGCCTCTGCCTTCATATTCCGGTTTCAAGACGATTCCGCTCTCTGTCTTCCCCGTTATGTCCAGGGGCTTGCCATAGCCATCAGTAACCTCGAATGCAAGATGAGAACGCAGACCGGCAACCATGTTTCCACCTTCAGGATAGAAAGTCACTTTTATGTCACGCTTAGGTTTGGCATCTCTTCGCTTGTAAGCCGGCAAGATATTAAAGTTGTTGTCGTTGCGCTCATAAATCGGCACCACCCGAGAATATAAGCCGGTATAGTCTGTATAGAAATCATTTCGCAACTCCTTGTTATAGAATTGGAATGTTGTCCGCAACTTGCTGTGCTTGCGGATATAAGAATTGAAATTGAGTTGCCACAAGGTATATGCTCTCAGTTCATAATAGCCTGAATATATTGTGTCGCTAAGTTCAAAGCATCCCCATGCCTCCCCCTTGGAATTGATTATGACGTGCTGACGTTCAATGACATACCCGTCGGGTGTCAACAGCTCCACATACAACAAGCGGCTCATGTCTGTGGGGTGCAAGTCATCGGCTCTCACGACGTAAGCCTTGTACCAAATGGTGTCGCCTGGAAAATAGCCTGTATTATCCAGATGCAAATATATTTTTTCCTGGACTTTTTGCTCCTCTGAAGTTGTTGTCTGCGCACCACTGATGGTGGAACAGAGTAATAATAAAATGAAAACAAAAGCTTTTGAAAAGGCTTGCCCTAACATAATAATTAACGTGAGTTCGACGAATTATAATTGTTTGTAAATTTGGTGATTAGCGAAAATGGTTGTAACTTTATGGTGCTCAATCACAAAGGATTACAAACAATAATCGCTATGCTCACCGAGGACAAAGTTACTGAATTATTTTGTATTGCAGATGATTTCTGCAAGTTTTTCGATGCCCTGATGGAAAAATACACGCTAAAATCTGATAAAAAGCGGCTTTGTCATCGTGACTGCACCATGTCAAAGGCCGAAATCGTGATAATCATGATACTTTTCCTACGTAAAAGGACCATTATAGAGACGGTAAATGACGAGTTGAAGAACATCGCACAGGTGGAACATTCCAGGCACAGGAGCTTTGACAATTTCATTGTCAACTTACCGGGGGCTATCGCAGCTTATCGTTTGTTTCCCAAAAAGCCGTGTATCAATGTACAACGAACTATGGACACACAACTCGCGCTATTTTGAATTCGTCGAACTCACGTTATTTATATTCCGCATTATCTGTATGGATAGAGTTTAACAATTTGTTGCACGATGTCAAAGAGTCTGCATCAAGATAAGCTGTTGCAAGGTTCAACGGCTTGGATATATCAAAGTAAGTGCATGCTTTATATGAAGCCTTAGAATATTTTAAGGCTAAATTGAAATTTTTGCATTGCTTGGCAATAGTTGCCATGTCCTGATAAACATCAGAAAGCACACTTGAGTCTTTTGTTTCAATGGCGACAGCTAAAGCATCTTCGCATTTGCTTTCAGCCAAGAATGTACTATCTGCGAAAAGTAAAGCTTCACTTACATTCAGCTTACTATAAACAATATTATATTTTGAAGTTTTTGGTAAATCCGAGTAAGTCTTTTCAGCATGTCTTGCCACTTCTACAGCCCTTTGCGGATTGGTCTGTCTAATCAGTCTCGAAAGTTTTTCCAAGGCAAGGCACAGGGTGTACTTGTCAGACTGATTGCCGGCTGCGTCTGACGACTTTTGAAAGCAGTCAACAGCCAACTCTGTGCTATCATTGAGCATATAGTACTTTCCCATATAGTATTGGCATTTGGTATACAAAGAATCGTCAGACCTTTTATTATAATATGTGCAGGCTGTTCTTAGCAACGAGTCGTTGTCTACATCCTGTCCGCTTCTGTCTTGGGCAATGGTATAGACCAATGCGTACCTCGCCATCTCCGCCTTACTAAGCTTTGCCTGTTTTACGTCATCAAGTATTGACAAGGCGCCGTCCGGTGCCGTTGCAGTCAATTGGTATGCCAAACTAATTGCCTTGTTGTGTCTCTCTTTACAGCCACTGACCAGAAACATGGCGAATACTAACAGAAATATGATTTTCTTGTTATTCATGAATCTATATTTGGGACAAAGTAACACAATATTTGGCATTGCTGCAAATATAAAAGGTCTATTTCTTTGGTCTGTCCATAGTCGTTATCTTTTTGATAATCAATCGTATGTACATTCGGGCTAAAATTAAGGGTCTATTTCTGCATCTATTGGCAAGGAAAAACCGCCTCTGATTGTCCGTTATGTCTCTATAGGCTGCCCTGCTTTGTAGTTAAATTCACAATAGAGAAATGTTTTCTATATTAACGTGAGTTCGACGAATTATACTTGGCTGTAAATTTGGTGATTAGCGAAAATTGTTGTAACTTTATAGTATTCAATTACAAAGAATTACAAGCAATAATCGCTATGCTCACCGAGGACAAAGTTACTGAATTATTTTGTATTGCAGATGATTTTTATTTCCTCCAAAGTAAGAGCAACCACTTTATTAATATACTTGGGATTTTCTTTCAAAGCATATTCATCTGATGCAATAGCTTCAGAAAGATATACTATTTCAATCATAGTATGTAGATATTACTGATTATCAGTTGTTTGTAGTTAATGCGGTAGAAAAGTAATGATGCGGATTCTATAGAGATTAGAAAAGATGGGAAATTAACGTATTTAACTTTTGTAAACCACAAATATTGAATGATTGTGCAAATAATATCATTATTGTCAATAAAAAACAAGGGAATGAGATGAGTTGTTTAATCCTCAATCGTACCAATATTTACATGTTGTAAGGTAGGGATTCATTGATGTATTTTCATATTCCAATTTATTTATGGTATACCTATTTTGTCATTCAAAGTTTTGTGTCTCGGATGGCAAAACATATAAAAAAGCATAAAAACACACTGTTTTTTAATGAAAAATAGAAATATAATCGTAAAAGTGAAATTAATTCACTATCTTTGCAGTATAAATAAACTGAGATGTATGGAAGATGTAAATCGTATCAAGTTGGTATTGGTTGAAAAGAAGCGTACCAACAAGTGGTTATCAGAACAGATGGGGGTAACCCCTTCTACTGTTTCCAAATGGTGTACCAATTCTTCTCAGCCAGACCTTCCAAGTCTATTGAAGATTGCAGACTTGCTTGAAGTTGATATTAGAGAATTGATAGTGCGTGAGTACAAATCATATTTGTTATCGCAAAAATCAATGTGATGCATGGTAGTAAATAGTGTTGAAATAGAAGTCGAGCGCAAGCCCATCAAAAATCTACATTTGGCAGTTTATCCGCCAGATGGAAGAGTTCATGTGTCTGCTCCACAGACATACACAGATGAGCAAATAAAACTCTTTGTCCTGAAGAAATGGGTGTGGCTCGTACAGAAGCGCAAAGAGACAACATCCTACACATTCCAAGATGAACGTGAATATGTGTCTGGTGAAGCTCATTACTATAAAGGTGAACTTTATCGTTTGAAGGTTATCAGAGACAACACCTGTACATTCCATGTTGAAATTCAGGGTGACTACATCAATGTGTATGTCTATGAGCGCACCCCTAAGGAAAACATTGCAAACGTCCTTTGGAACTGGTATAAAGAACAGCTCATTCCAACCATTAGGCAATATGTGGCTAAATGGGAGAACATTCTTGATGTCAAGGTCGCCGACTGGACTATTCAGCAGATGCAGTCAAGCTGGGGTAAATGCCACAAAGACACAGGCAAGATAATGTTCAACCTGCAACTGGCAAAGAAACCTCTGAACTGCATTGAATATGTAGTAGCCCATGAACTTACTCACCTCATTGAGCAGAATCATACAGACAAATTTCGTAACATCCTTGGAACCTATCTCCCTGGATGGCAAAAGATAAAAGAACAATTAAATGAATTCCCATTATAATTTCAGACTATGGCTACGTATCAAGAACAAAGGGAAAGAGAATATCAGAATAAGCTCGTCAAGAGATTCCAAGACGAACTTGGCTATCAATATCTTGGCAACTGGCAGTATGCCAAGGGTGAAGCCGTCAATTGTTTGGGTAAGCAAAACTCCCCCATCCTTGATGATGAGGTGCGCAAGTTTCTGAAAGACCAGAAAAAGAATGACGGCAAAACTCCAAAATATACAGAATGTCAGATTGAGGATGTCCTCTTTCAGTTAAAGAGCAAAGCCCGCCTTGGAAATGCAAAGATGAACGATTTGATGCAGTGCAACACAGACCTGTATGATACCTTGATTATGGGCATCAAGTCCCAACCTGACCCAAAGTCAAACCATGAGGATGTGATGTTGTTCGACTTCGAGGACTTTACCAACAACAATTTTGCCATAGCTGAAGAGGTTAGCTATATCGACCCGTTGTTAGGAAAGAATAAGCGTCCCGACATTGTTGTCTATGTAAATGGCATCGCCTTGGCTGTCATTGAACTGAAACGTAGTCTTGTCAATTATGAAGAAGGCATCAAACAGCACCTTTCAAACGAACGAGATTTCATCCCGTCCTTCTTTACCACAACACAGTTCACAATTGCCTCAAATGACGGTGTGGAGTTCCGTTATGGAACTATTGGCACACCGTTGAAGTTTTGGTGTAAGTGGAAGCGTGACGCCAACAAACTGGGTGACGTGTTGACAGAGCAGGAATCCTATAGTATGTTCTTCTGCAAGGAGAATTTCATGTTCTTCTTCCGCTACGGTGTATTGAACGACGGCGGCATCAAGAAGGTGCTGCGTCCCCATCAGATATATGCCATCAAGGCTGCTGCGGCTCGTATGCCAAAGAAGAAAAGTGGTGTTATATGGCACTCACAAGGTTCTGGTAAGAGCCTTACGATGGTTGCTTTGGCATCCTATATCCGTCGTAATTTTGAAAATCCACGTGTTTTTGTCATCACCGATCGCAAGGAGCTTGACCTACAGTTGGCAGGGACTTTTATAAAGGGAGGCAACACACTTCATCATGCCACATCCAGTAGCGACCTCCTTGATACGCTTAACAAGGGCGAGGAATGGCTTATCTGCTCTCTCATCCACAAGTTTGGCGCAAACGGCTCTGAGGATGAAGCCGAGAAAGACGAATCAGGCACGAAGGTTAGTCTGGATGAATACCTTGAAGAACTGCAAGCCATCATCGCACAGAAATATGGCAACAACTTCAGTGTAAAGGGTGACAACATCTTTGTCTTCGTCGATGAATGCCACCGCACACAGAGTGGTCGCCTTCATGAAGCCATGCGAGCCATCATGGGTAAGGAAATTATGCTCATCGGTTTCACGGGTACACCACTTTTGAAAAAGGATAAGGGTGACCAGTACAACCGTATAAAGAACATGTCCGAACGCACATTTGGTCCATACATCCACAAATATCTGCACAAACAGGCCGTGGAAGACAAAGTTATCCTCGACCTTCAATATGAATACCGCAATGTAGAACAGCAACTTACCAACAAGACAAAAGTTGACCAGAAACTGGCAGCATTGACTGCCGGACGTGAGCTGACTGACGAGCAGCGCAAGATGGTGGAAGACCGTTGGGCTACTTTGGAAAAGGTATATTCAACACAGGAACGCATTGAGCGCATCGGCTACAGTATTCTTGACGATGTGGGATTTGGTTTGTTAAAGCATGACTGGAGCAACGCCATGTTGGTAGCAGGTTCCATTTATCAAGCATACAGATACTACAAGTTCTTCACCCAAGACAGCAGTAATACATTGCTTCGAGGACGTGTTGCTGTGGTAACGAGCTACAATCCCATGGACAGCGATATAGCCAACGATTCTGCTGACACCAGTAAGGAAACCGAAGCCAAATTCAAGTACGAATGGGCAAAGCGGTCGTTCAAGGACGCTGGCAATGGCATTAACAATGCCGATGACTACGAGAAGTGGGCTAAGAACCTTTTCATCAAGCGACCTGCCCAGATGAAACTGTTCATTGTAGTAAACAAGCTGCTCACAGGTTTCGATGCCCCATGTGCCACCATCCTATACATTGATAATGAGATTAAAGACCACACCTTGTTCCAGGCTGTGTGTCGTGTAAACCGTCTTGGCGAGGACATCAAGGATGAGGAAGGCAACGTAATAGTCAAAACACATAAGGAATTTGGCCGTATCATCAGTTTCAAGAATCTGTTCGACAGTATTGAGGATGCCGTTGTAAAGTTCAACGATGGTAAAGGTTTCTCTGGTCTTGATGATGTCGACGTGGAAGGACTGCTTGACAGCGTGGTCAATAAGTGTAAAGAAAAGCTTCTTGCAGCCAAAGATGCATACGAGGGGCTGAAAAGTGTCTGGGAAAGCAAGGGATTAACCGAACTGGAACCACTCACGGAGTATTATGTGACGGAACTGGAAGGCGAAGAACCTGCACAGGCTCGTCGTAACATCATGTATAGTATAACAAGTGGCATGGTTACGGCATATAACAACATGTCCGACTATTTCTGCCAGATAGATTTCACACCAGAACAAATCGGACGCTTTGCGTCGCTGTCCCGTGAGGCTGGCACCATCCAACGCAAGGTGCGCCAGAAATCAGGCGATGACTTCGACCCACGCACACTTGACCCAGATATGCGCCAGCTTCTTGACCAGCATATAAGGGCAAAAGATGCAGAAACACTGGTAGAGGCAACTGCCGACTTTTCCTTCCTCGACCTTGTCAATGACGCTACCGATACCGAGAAAGCCGCTGATGAAGCCATCCGTCAGGCTGGTGGAAATGCAAATGGTGCAGCCGAAGTCATTGAGGGCAAGGCTCGCCGTGTCAATACCGACTGGAACAGCGGTGACGAGGAGGAACAAAAGGCATTCAGCGAAAAGTTACAGGCTTTGCTCGATAAACTGAAAGAAAGCAATGCTACCGCCAAAGAGAGAATCAAAGCACTCATTGAGCATATCAAAGCCGTCAAACATGGCAGTGATGTTCCCAATGGACTTGACAACAAGCGCAGCAAGGCTCTATGGAACAACCGTGCCGCTTGGAATGCTCCTGCGGATGAGCGCGAGGTAATTGAAATCATCAAGAAGATTGATAGCTTCATCTACCGCAATGCAGGGGCAGGCTGGCAAGATCCCGATAGCAATGCCGGTTGGGACTTGCGAGACGATTTGCAAACGATGTTCCCATCGTTTAGCGAACAAGATATTTACGAGATTTACCGTCTCGCTTCACAAAACTCATAACAGAAAGTAGGTAATCAATATATGGCAATTAAAAAATCACAATTATACAGCGCACTTTGGGAGTCGTGCAATGCACTACGCGGCTCAATGGATGCCAGTCAGTACAAGGATTATGTGCTGATAGTCTTGTTTGTGAAATATCTTTCCGACAAGGCTGGTCAGCCGGGCTTCCGTCTCAAAGTGCCAGAAGGATGTAGTTTCAAAGACTTCGTAGCCCTGAAACAGGATGATAAGATTGGCGAGAAGATGAACACCAAGCTGGAGGCAATAAAGGAATTGAATGCCAGACAGATTGGTGACCTAACTCTGCCTAACTTCAACGACCCCACAAAACTGGGAAGCGGAAGGACTATGGTAGATACATTGTCACGGCTTATCGGTGTATTTGAAAACGATGCGCTTGATTTCTCCCGCAACCGTGCTGCCGATGATGATCTGCTGGGGGATGCCTACGAATATCTGATGAAGAACTTCGCTGCCGAAAGCGGAAAGAGCAAGGGACAGTTCTACACACCTGCAGAAGTAAGCCGTGTAATGGCAAAGGTACTCCGCATCAATGAACTCGATCGTGCTGAGCACACCATCTACGACCCCACTTGTGGTTCTGGGTCGCTTTTGTTGAGAGCCTTGGCAGAAGCCAGTAATCCCCGTGTGTCTATATTCGGACAAGAGAAGGACAGCAGTACGGCGGCATTGGCTAAGCTGAATATGTTGCTTCACGGTATCAGCAGTGCCGACATCAAAGTGGGTGATACGTTGGCAGACCCACAATTCAAGCAGTACGGCATGGTCAGCACATTCGATGTGTGCGTAGCCAATCCACCTTTTTCCATGAAGAACTGGTTGGCTTCGGGTATGGAAAACGACCAGTATAACCGTTGGACAGCCAATTTGCTGCCGCCAGCCAAGTGTGGCGACTATGCTTTCTTGCTTCACCTCATAGCTTCTATGAAATCTGAAGAAGGGCGTGGTGCCTGCATCCTGCCTCATGGTGTGCTGTTCCGTGGCAATGCCGAATACGACATCCGCAAATATATCGTTAAGCGGCACTACATTAAGGGTATTATCAGTCTGCCACCTAACATATTCTTCGGTACGGGCATTCCGGCCTCCATCATCATCATTGACAAGAAGAACAAGGACAGTCGTAAGGGAATCTTTTTTATCGATGCGAAGGATGGATTCAAAAAAGACGGAGCCAAGAATCGCCTACGCGAGCAAGACATCAAGCGTATTGTAGATGCTTGGGACGCTCAACAGAATATACCGCATTACTGCCGAATGGTAGAATGGAACGAAATAGAAAAGAACGACTATAATCTGAACATTCCCCGCTATATACAACCTGTGGACAAGGAGGTGCAGCACGACATTGAAGCTCATTTGCATGGCGGGCTTCCTGCTTTCGATATTGACAATATGGGTGCCTTTTGGAAGGCTTGCCTTACACTGAAAGACAGTCTGTTCCAAATTAAAGACAATGGCTATTATTCACTGAAACCTCAGAAGGCAGAAATCAGCAATGTCATTGACAACGATGCTTCTTACAAAGAACAAGGAACGGCTTTTGCACAGCTGCTGAATGAATGGAAAGATGCGGTTAAGCCACAAATGCTTGCCATTGGCCAAGGCGAAAGACCCAAAGAACTGATTACGGAATGGTCGGAGTCTCTTTTAGCTAAAGTTTTGGGACACAGCGGTCTGGTGGATGCTTATGAGGTCTATGACGTGCTGCTTAACTATTGGGCAGAAGCCATGCAGGATGACTGCTACATGATTTCTAACGACGGATGGACATACCCCGAAGTAAAAGCGGTGAAACGCAAGGAAACGACAGACAAGAGGACCAAACAGATTAAAGTAAAGGAAACGGTCTGCATGTATGATGAGATTGTCTGCGACTTGTTACCGGTATCCGTTGTGTTGGCTGAATATTTTTCCGTAGAGACTGCCGAGATTGCCAAATTGTCGAAACAGACAGATCGGAAACAGGCTGATATGGATGACCTTGTAGAACAGAATACCGAAGTCTTTGCAATTGGCGATGATGACGAACAGGAAGAAAACAAAGAAGTTTCCGTGAAAGCTGCTGACGTAAAAGCTGCCATCAAGAATGCAAAGAAAGACGGCACATCCGAAGAAAATGTAAAACTCCTGCAACAGTGGATTGCCCTCTCTAACGAGAAGGATGCACTGAACAAGTCTTTGAAAGAGAAACGCAGCCAGTTGACGGATGCCGTTGTCGCAAAGTATTCCGTACTTACAGAGGACGAAATCAAGATGCTTGTGGTGGAACGTAAGTGGCTGGTTTCTGTTATTAGCGGATGCAAGGCACTGATGCAGAATGTCACGCATCGGATTTCAAACGATATAACAACTCTTGTAGAACGTTATGAAACCACCTTGAGTGAAACGGCAAATGCCGTCAATGGTTTGGAAAAGGAAGTTCTTGCCTCTCTGCAAGAAATGGGATTCACCGTATAAATAGCAATGCCGATGTTAAGTGAAAGTCAGAACATAGAATACAAAGAGTCGTGGCGTGACGAATATCTGAAATGGATATGCGGTTTTGCCAATGCCCAAGGTGGTCGTATCTATATTGGTGTGAATGATGATACAGAAGTTGTGGGACTTCCCGATGCCAAGAAATTGATGGAGGACATCCCAAACAAGATTGTCAACTTTCTTGGCATTGTGGAAGATGTCAACCTGCTAATTAAAGATGATAAAGAATACATAGAGATTGTTGTGTCACCAAGCGACATGCCCATTGCCTATAAAGGTACTTACCACTATCGCAGCGGATCGACCAAGCAAGAGCTGAAAGGACTTGCGCTCCAGCAGTTTATCATGAAAAAGATGGGGCGGTCTTGGGATGACATCCCCGTATATGGAGCAACCATCAATGATATTGACAGACAAGCCATTGACTACTTCCTGCGTCGTAGCATAGAGGCTGGTCGCATGGATGAGGAAGAGGCCAATGCCTCAACAGAAGACGTACTTCGTAATCTTGGACTTTTTACAAATAATGATGAACTGAAAAATGCGGCTATTCTTCTTTTCGGGAAAAATGTACACCAATCTTTCCCGTCCGCTAATTTCAAAATAGGACGTTTTCACACCGATGAAAGCGACCTCATCATTCAGGATGTAGTAGAGGGTAACATCATCCAAATGGCAAGTCGCGTAATGGAACTTTTGCGTTCTCGTTATTTAGTCTCTCCGATACATTATGAGGGGATACAGCGTATTGAGCAACTGGAAGTCCCCGAAAAGGCTTTGCGTGAATTGATATACAATGCCATTTCGCATAAGGATTATACTGGTCCTGCCATTCAGATGCGTATCTACGACCGCAGCATAGAACTTTGGAATTTTGGTTTACTGCCCGAACAATTGACCCCTTCCACCTTGATGCTACAACATTCTTCATATCCCCGCAACCACAATATTGCCAACGTCTTCTACAAGGCGGGCTTTGTAGAGTCGTGGGGACGGGGCTTCAAAAAGATAAGCGATGAGTTTGAGCGTGTCAATATGCCATTGCCAACAATAAAAGAGACAGGCGGTGGCGTAATGGCTATCATAAAACGTAAAACCATAGATGAGATTATAGCAGGACGAGACGGAGAAAGCAGAAACTTTCCAGAGACGAATGGCGGTAATACCAAAAACAATGGCGGTAATATGGCGGTAATGAAATTGTCTAATCGTCAGAGACTTATCGTATCTCTAATTGTCAAACAGCCTTCCATTACCGCCAAACAAATGGCGGTAATGACAGATATTCCTCAACGTACCATAGAGCGTGAACTTTCAGTTTTACAAAAGTCAGAAGTTCTATACCGTATAGGGGCACCTCGTACAGGCAAATGGGTGATTGCCGAACAAATGATTAAGGAGTAAAACGCACTTGTATATGAAAGAAACAAAATTCAAAGATACTGAAGTCGGGAGGATTCCTAAAGATTGGGAGGTAAAACCAATTAAACAAACCTGCATCGTAAAGCGAGGTGTTAGGGTAACACGTAGGATGCTGACTTCAGCAGGCAATTACCCCGTCTATCAAAATACAGATTATCCATTGGGCTTTTACAATCACTATAATGTAGACGCAAATACTCCTTTTGTGATTGTTGGAGGGTCTGCTGGACTAATTGGAAGATGTAACGTCAAATATTGGGCAGCAGATGATTGTGCGTATTTTACTAATTTAAATGGAATAATAAAGGATTTTCTTTATTACGAATTACTTTATCTACACAATGAAATTAAGAAAGAAGTAAGAACCGCAAGCATTCCGAGACTTGACAGAACCGTTATTGAGAATCTGCTAATGGTGGTACCTCCAAAGTTTGAGCAATCCCGCATTGCTACAGCCTTATCAACCATTGACAACTTGATTTCCGAATTAGGGAAACTGATAGAGAAGAAACGTGCCATCAAACAAGGTGCCATGCAGCAACTTCTCACTGGAAAGAAACGACTAAAAGGATTCAATGAGCCGTGG
>CAZEEP010000032.1:34982-37601 GCA_964511295.1 uncultured Prevotella sp. | reverse complement strand
ATTTGATAGTGTAATTATGAGGAAACAAAAAACGTTGGTCATTGAATGTTGACCAACGTTTCTATTGAATGAGAAAAAGTCGGGGCGACAGGATTCGAACCTGCGACCACCTGGTCCCAAACCAGGAGCGCTACCGGGCTGCGCTACACCCCGTTTGCCTTGCTTTTTGCTTAGCGAGTGCAAAGGTATAACTTTTATATGTTTCTACCAAACTTTTCGTCACTTTTTTTACTTTTTTACCATATATATTTGCTTTAAGTGTTCACAGGGGTATATTTTCAATAGAAAAAAGTTAAATGACCGTCGTTATTTTCATGATTTGAATAATTTATTGTACCTTTGCTTTATATTAAATTTCAAGGACTATGAAAAGACTCATCATTGCTATCTTGGTATGTCTCCCAGCAATTGGCATGGCACAAAACAACGTTTGGGAGATACCGGAAGAACAGCCTCAGGTTCAGAAGCAAGCTAATGACCAAATGGTTGCAAAGGCAAAGAAACAAGAAGACCCCAAATATCTTGCCGGAGCGGTGCCCGAGGTTGATGGCCGTATAGTGTTTACACTTGACAAAGATGTACCAGGTATGAGTGCAGACAGTATATATAATAAGGTGTACCGTGTCATGCAAGATGTAGTCAGCGAGTCGAAAAGTAAAGACATTACGCCGGGAAGCCGTATAGCTGCGGTAAATAAGGCAGAACGTAGCATTGCGGCACGCATAAAGGAATGGCTTGTGTTTACGTCAAATTTTCTTTCTGTTGACCGTACCGAAATAAATTATACCATTGTCGCCCGTGCCACTGACGGTCACATCAATATGACAATGGAACGCATAAGCTATGCCTACGAGACACATCGCGACGGAAGCGAAGGCCTTAAGGTGAAGGCTGAGGAATGGATTACAGACAAGGAGTCGCTGAACAAGCCTGGAAACAAACTTAGGAAATTGAGCGGCAAGTTTCGCCGTAAGACAATCGACCGCAAGGACAACATCTTCGATAGAGTGAGCAAAACCCTTGGTATTTAAGAACTTGTAGTTTTGGCTCCACTAAGAAGTTTAAGAATATATGAACCATCAAGTGCAAAGTCGCTATCATCGTGACGAGAAAAAACAATATAGAGTACAGTTCCACCAGCTGAGACAATGGCTGAATATTATTTTCATGATAGGAGCTGTTGTGGGTGTGGCCGTTTATCTATTGCACACCCCTCAAACGTTGGGTATAATTATAATCTTGGCCGCAATGGTATTTAAAATAGTAGAGTGCGCATTGCGATTTATCAAATGAAGTTTTACAAACAAAGGAACTTCTCCGCTAAATGAATAAAATTCTCTTTACCATTCTGTCTTGCCTTGCGTCATTCCAAGTTATGGCACAGATTGTAAACGACGGAATGAACTCCGTGGATCCATATGGAAACGTAACAAACAGTCACAATGATGGTCGCATGGCAGCAGACTCACTTGGTTCTGATAAAGAGATACCAGAGGGCATGCACGTATGGACAATAGACCGTAGATTTGGCGACCGCATTCCTGCCACTCCTGATACGTTGCAACATATGTTCATGAACTCTATATTCAACACAGGTTTGAGGGGTGAATACAATTTTACGGGAAACCTTGGCTCTCCACGCCAGGCTCGTATATTCATAGACAGGAATGAGGACAAGAACTTTATATTTTCCAATCTGTATGATTATGTCATAACACCGGTAGAGACTTTCCTGTTTACTAATACCCTTTCTCCGCTTACTAACATATTCTACAATACATGTGGCGACCGAACGAACGGAGAAGACCACTTGAAGGTAAAGTTTGCCGTGAATGCCGGCAAGCGCATTGGTGTAGGTTTTCTGTTTGACTATTTATACGGCCGTGGCTATTATAATGCGCAGGCAACCTCGCACTTCAATTATACCATGTACGGCAGCTATATTGGCGACCGTTACCAAGCCCACTTGCTGTTTTCCACACTTCATCAGAAAGTGACTGAAAACGGCGGCATAACCAATGACAATTATATAACTCATCCTGAAACATTCAACGAAAGCTTTGCAACGTCGGAGATACCAACAATGCTCAACCAAAACTGGAACCGCAACGACAACCAGCATGTGTTCTTCACACAGCGTTATAGCCTCGGCTTCAATCGCAAGGTAAAGATGACAGAAGAAGAAATCAAGGCACGCAAGTTCGCGTTGGAATCGCAGAAAGAGAAAGAGGCAAGGGAAGCTAAGGACAAGGCTTTGAGCGATGCAAGGAAAAACGGACAAGAAATAGATGAGGACAAAATAGAGGTGCCTAACAGCTATTCCGGTCGTCCAGACGATGCCAAAATTTCTACAAATGCTGCGCCTCGAGACACTACAAAGGCAGAAGGCAGACTTGCAGTAAACGGCAAAGCTGCTGCCGATAGCTTATTGGCTGCAAATGAAAAAGCAAAGGAGGACACTTCATGGCTTAAGGACGAATATGTGCCGGTAACAAGCTTTATACACACCTTGGAGTTTAATAACTATAGGCGAATATACGAAGCTTATCAGACACCTGCAAACTATTATCTCGACACTTACAATGTGGCAGAGAAGTTATCGGGCGATTCCATTTATGA
>CAZEEP010000032.1:0-34882 GCA_964511295.1 uncultured Prevotella sp. | reverse complement strand
TACAAGGATTGCTTAGCTATCAGAAAACACGTACAAAACTCCGTTTTGCCTTTGATGAGATTAAAAATCTTGCATACTTTGCCACGTCTAATACAGTGAGCGACGATGGCAGGCTCTATAACATGGCTTATTCGAGGCAAACGTCAGACCCGATAACAGTGCTTACAGCAGAACTGACACAAGATTTCACTACAGGGCCTTTGAACTGGGAAACTGTGCTCACATATCAGAAATCGACAAAGCAGGAAGTGTTGCCGTTGCCGACACTGAATGTCTACACAAACCTCTATCTCCACTTTAAGATTGCTCATGTACTCGATTGCGACCTTGGGGCAGACGCCCGCTATTTTACAAGCTATGAAGCACCGGAATATTTTGCTCCACTTGGGCAATATGCCGTGCAAGCCAATGATGACAAAGTGAAGGTTGGCGGCTATCCTATAGTGAATGCCTACCTCAATTTCAAGTTGAGAAAGGCGCGTTTCTTCGTTATGATGAGTCATGTGAATGCAGGCTCTGGCAACAAGGAGTATTTCCTCACGCCTCACTATCCACTAAATGGAAGGGTTTTGAGGTTTGGCATTAGTTGGAACTTTGCAAACTGATTCTTAATCATGTTTGATTGTAAAAGGTGAACTTTTTTGATAATGATAAGCGAGAATGATAAAGTAAAGACAAATTCGTTTGAGGCTTGGATACTTGCAGTAAGACCCAAGACCTTGGCAGGGGCGGCAGTGCCTGTAATGATAGGGACTACTTTGGCGGCAAAGGATGCTACATGGAGTGGCTTTCAGTTTTTGCCAGCCATACTTTGCTTTCTTTTTGCTTTCCTAATGCAAATAGATTCTAATCTCATAAACGACTATTTTGACTTTGTTCATGGCAACGATGCCCCCTCTACCCGACTTGGGCCAAAACGAGCCTGTGCTGAGGGCTGGATAACTCCTCGCGCAATGCGCATTGGGCTCGTCGTTGTATCGGCGGTATCCTGTCTGGTAGGTTTGCCGCTTGTATTCTATGGTGGACGGGAAATGATAGTAGTGGGTGCTTTGTGTGTGTTGTTCGCATTCCTTTATACCACATTCTTCTCATACCGTGGCTGGGGCGACATCCTTGTGCTTCTGTTTTTTGGCATTGTACCGGTGTGCTTTACATATTATGTTATAATGCCGACTAATGCACAAACCATTACAACAGAGGTATTTTACTGCTCTCTCGGCTGTGGTCTTGTGATAGACACGTTGCTTTGCATCAATAATTTTCGTGACCGAGACAATGATAAGGCAGACGGTAAGCTGACGCTTATAGTGCGTCTTGGCGAGAAGCGTGGAGCCCAATTTTACAATATTGTTGGTTCTGCCGGGGCTGTAATTACCATGATATCCGTAATGCTCAATTGCCACGACAAAAGACTTGTGGCAATATGCATATTCCCGTTTCTTTTCTATGCCTACAAGCATTCGCAATCTTTCCAAAAGCTTAAGGATATTTGGGCTGGGAAAGGATTGAATAAAGTGCTTGGCATGACGGCTCGCGACATGTTCATTTATGGGCTAATGACGGTTCTTGCCATATTTATTTCCACACTATGAACAACGAAGTAAATCTTGATATTATGCAGTTCGTGGAGCAACAGATATTGCCCCGCTATACGGCTTTCGGCCACTCTCATGGCCTTGCACATGTGCAGCGTGTAATAAAGAACTCACTTGAGCTTGGTCGCATGTTGGGCGTGAATATAAATATGGTGTACGTTATAGCCGCTTATCATGACCTTGGCATGGAAGGGCCACGTGCCATTCACCACATTACAGGTGGCAAGATACTTGCAACCGACGCAAGGCTAAAGAAGTGGTTCTCGCCTGAACAGATAAACATAATGAAGGAGGCTGTAGAGGAGCACCGAGCGTCTGCGTCGCATGCTCCACACAGCATATACGGGAAGATAGTGGCAGAGGCTGATAGAGACCTGGAGCCAGAGGTGGTCTTTACACGTGCCATTGAGTTCGGACTTGAGCATTATCCAGAACTTGACAAGGAAAGACAATGGCAGAGATTCAACCACCATATGGAGGAAAAATACTCCAGCCACGGTTACATACACCTATGGATTCCCAATTCACTAAATGAGAAACGTCTGAAAAATATAAGGGACATTATAATTGACAAGAAGCAGTTACGCCAAATTTTCAATAGAATATACGACAAGTTATGATAAGCCAGGCAAAAATAAAGCTCATACATTCACTTGAAAGCAAGAAAGGGCGTTCAAAAGAAAGGGCTTTCGTAGCCGAGGGGCCCAAAGTCGTCGATGACCTGATGGCTGTCATGCGCCCGCGTTTCATCATTGCCACAGATGAATGGTTAGAAAAAAACAAAGTGGAAGGAGTTGAGGCTTTTGCCGTTACAGACAGCGAACTTCGCAAGATTTCATTCTTGCAGCATCCACAGCAAGTGATAGCGGTTTTCCCAATTCCCGCGTATGAGGAAACGCTTGAAAGTAATGGAAATGCTATGGCAACCTTTGATGCCAACAGCCTCTGCCTTGCCCTTGATGGTGTTCAAGACCCAGGCAACCTTGGCACGATAATAAGGATTGCAGACTGGTTCGGGATAGAAACAATATATTGCTCTCGTGAAACAGTGGATGTGTACAATCCGAAGGTTGTACAAGCCACAATGGGCAGCATTGCGAGGGTAAAGGTTATTTATGTAGACCTTGCAAGATTCATAGGCAATCTCCCGAAAGATTATCCAGTATATGGTACGTTGCTTGACGGGAAAGACATTTACCGGCAACAACTATCCTCAAAAGGCATGATTGTTATGGGGAATGAAGGCAACGGGGTGTCATCTATAATAAGGCAGAAGGTTACCCGCCACTTGCTGATACCCAGCTATCCGCCATGCCGTGAAACTGCCGATAGCCTTAATGTGGCAATTGCCACGGCAATAACATGCTCAGAGTTCAGGCGGCGCAGTATGAATTGAGGCTTGGTATGTAGAAATAAAAAGCATATAAGAAACAGACATAATATTTTTACGAATTTAAAGTAGCATACAGTCATGGAATCAGAACTTTACAAGACACGAAGCCTTAGCAGTTGTATGAAATCGGCTTATGACATGTTTGTCAGTAACATAAAGACCATATTCCATCGTACTTGGCTCCCGGCGGTGCTGTTTGCTGTGTTCAGTGCGGTTTCAATGGTTTTGTTCTATAACACTATCATTCAGTCCTACACTACAGTGCCAATGGCAGGCAGTTCGTCCTTTACCCACATCTTTATATTGGCAGGATTTGCGATATTGTTATTGTTGCTGTCTATAGCGGCAAGTGTGTGGTTTTATGCCATTGTCATCAGTCTTTTAGACGGCGCAAGCATGAAGGTAAATCTGCCTCGTGTCATTCGTATAGCATTATTGATAATAGCACTGACTTTAGTCATTTCTATAATTGTTTGGTGCATAAGCGTAATTCCTTATCTCGGGAGCAATCAAAAAGGCTCTGCACCTGAGGCTTGGGGAATGCCGGCTGTAGTGTCAATGGCTATATACTTGTGTTTCGCCATAGCCATGATTCCGACACTGTATTCTTCCATGAAATATCTCATGGAGCCGGAGCAGAAACTTTTTTCCGTCTTTGGCAAACCCTATCTTCGTGGCTGGCGGCATTGGGGGTATCTTTTCATGCTCTGTTTTCTTGCCGGTATTATTGTTTCAATTATTTATATTGTGGTAAATATGCCTGCTAATATCGACGCGATGGCTGTTGCTACTGATGGCGCAGGCATGATGTTGGGAGACGCAACGGGACTGCCAGGCTATTTCCAACCTGTTGCAGCCATAGCTACTTTCCTTTCTTCATTCATAATGATTTATGTCGGCTCATGGTTCCTTATAATTATGTATTATGCCTATGGCCACATTGAAGCGAAGGAAAAGGCAAAGAAAGAACAGAAGCTTGCAATGCAGAAAATCAGAACACAGATAGAACCAGATTTTGAAGAAGTAAAATGAAGAAACAACGCATACTTTTTATTGACAGGGACGGTACGCTTATCGAGGAGCCTTTAGACGAGCAGATTGACAGTTTTGCAAAGTTGAAGTTTGTGCCGGGTGTCTTTCGTAATCTTGGCTTCATAAAGAAGCACCTTGACTTTAAGTTTGTCATGGTGAGCAATCAGGACGGGCTTGGCACCAGCTCTTTCCCAGAGGAAGACTTTTGGCCAGTGCATCATTTCATTATTGACACCTTGGCAGGTGAAGGCATAACCTTTGATGAGCAACTGATAGACCGTCATTTTCCGGAGGACAATTCGCCGATGCGTAAGCCTGGTACAGGCATGGTAGAAAAATATATGTCTGACGCGAGCTATGACCTTGCCAACAGCTATGTCATTGGCGACCGCGAGAGCGACGCAAAGCTTGCTGAAAATATTGGCTGCAAGTCGCTTATACTTGGCAAGAACGGCATGACATGGGACAAGATTGCAGAGATTTTGTTTGCAGGAGAACGCATAGCAGAGGTACATAGAGTCACCAAGGAGACTGATGTTTATGTAAAGCTCAATCTTGACGGCTCAGGACATTGCGACGTTTCTACCGGTCTTGGTTTCTTCGACCACATGCTTGAACAAATCGGGCATCATGGCATGATAGACATTACGGTTCATACAAAAGGTGATTTGTATGTTGATGAGCATCATACTATAGAGGACACAGGCATTGCGCTTGGTGAATGTATTGCACAAGCTTTAGGCGATAAGCGTGGTATAGAGCGCTATGGTTTTTGCTTGCCTATGGACGATTGCCTTTGCCAGGTGGCTCTCGACTTTGGCGGACGGCCTTGGTTGGTGTGGAATGCGGAATTTAAGCGTGAGAAGATCGGCGAAATGCCTACCGAGATGTTCCCACATTTTTTCAAGAGTTTGAGCGATGCGGCTAAGATGAACCTCAACATAAAGGCTGAAGGACATAATGAACATCATAAAATAGAAGGCATATTCAAGGCATTTGCCAGAAGCTTGAAGATGGCGGTTAAAAGGGATATAACCCATTTCCAGTTGCCTTCATCGAAAGGAGTGTTGTAGAATACATGTGATTTTACGGAATAACTGATTGATATGTACGCCGTGCAAGCCAGATATGTACGGCGTGCGAGCCAAACACAAACGCCGTACATAGAAGTTATGTACGGCGTTTTTAGTGGTCACAAACGCCGTACGTGGAGATTACGTACGGCGTACAAGTGAAGCTTTTGTTATTTCTCTACTTTGTATTTACAGATGCCTTGCACTCTGTTTCGTTTATGTAGCCATGCCGGTAGGCGTAGAGCAGTTCTTCGAGGTCGTCAATCTGAGAGTGAAGCTCCAGCCCCTTGTCTGTATCGGCAACAAGCATGCGATGTGCCGACATCTCAACAATTTGTGTAGTAGATTTAATGTCCGTACCCCTCAGTATTGCATCTTCAGTGCTTGTAAATGGTTCGTGCTGCACAAGTTGGAAGCCACGGCTGTGATATACAAGCGTATAGCCGGCAATGCCGGTCTCTTTGTGATAGGCTTCTGCGAAGCCGCCGTCAATGACCATCAACTTGCCATTGGCCTTGATGGGGCTTTCGCCTTTGATGGCTCTTACGGGCACGTGCCCGTTTATGATATGACGGTTCTTGCCCACTATGCCAAAGGCTTTCATCACGGCATCGCATATCGACTCGTCATCACGCAAAACAAAATAGCTGCCTTTCTTTTCCTCATGGGTTTCTTTCTCACGAATGAAATAACGTTCGAATGTGGCCATCTTTGACTTGTCAAACAACGGGCTGTCAGTGCCGCACCAAAGATAAAGAAAATAGTCTACAGCATAGTCACGGTCAGTATTGGTAACATCATTTTGGAATGCCGACCGTATCATCATGCCTACATCGGTCATCAGTTGTTTGCCTTTGCACTTATGTTCTGGGTAAACTTCTACATCCTTCAGTGTTCCGTCAGCATTGAGAGGTACTGAAGCATGGAATAGCAGGTTGTTGTTGCAAATATTGTACATGCAGCCGTGTGCAAGCATTAGACGCATGTGCTTGTGCAGTTTTTCGCTGACCTCGAAGCTGTGATGGAGCTTGGCTATAAGTTCGCGTTCCTCTGCCGTGAGCATGTTCGGGTGCTTGGGGTCAACTGTAGGAAATTGGCAGCTTGTAAGTTCATATTCTTTTCCATATACAAGAATGGTGCCCTTGTCATAGTCTATGTAGTTGAACAGTTCCCTGTCCTGCATGTTCCATTCGGGGTGCTTTTCGTATAACTGTGCTTCAAGCTTGAACTGCAATACTGAAATTGCCTTATGCTCGCGTGCAATGAGCAGGCGGGACTTCTCGTCAAGATGTTCGTTGCTGCTATTGTCTTTGGGCAAAAATTCCATACAAGGGTCGTCACCGTAAGTATCCATAGCGAAGGTAGCAAGTGGCACGAGGTTGATGCCATAGCCGTCTTCGAGCGTTGAAAGGTTGGAATATCGCAATGACAGGCGAATGACGTTGCACATGCATGCATCGTTGCCTGCGGCGGCTCCCATCCACAATATATCGTGATTGCCCCACGTGATGTCCCAAGAGTGGTAGCCTTCGAGCAAGTCCATAATCTTGTGTGCCCCTGGCCCACGGTCATATATGTCGCCAAGAACGTGTAGCTGGTCGATGGCGAGTCGTTGTATTACGTTTGAAATGGCTATGATGAAATCGTCGGCTCTGCCTGTGGAAATGATTGTGTCTACAATCACGTTTACGTATGCAGCTTTGTCGTTGTCATCCGTGCGCTCGTGAAGCAGTTCTTGGATAATGTAAGAGAATGCAGGCGGCAATGACTTTCTTACTTTTGACCTTGTGTATTTGCTTGATACGTCACGACATACAGCCACAAGGTGGTGCAGGGTTATGTGATACCAGTCGTTAATGTCCGGCTCAGAAGCTTTGACAAGTTCAAGCTTCTGTTCTGGGTAATAGATTAGAGTGCATAGCTCGCGTTTCTCGGCCTCACGGAGTGTGGTACCGAACAGCTCGCTTACTTTGCGCTTAATGTTACCGGAAGCATTTTTTAGAATATGCTGGAAGGCTTCGTATTCTCCATGAATGTCTGCAACGAAATGCTCCGTGGGCTTTGGCAGATTAAGTATTGCCATGAGGTTTATGATTTCGGTGCTTGCTTCGGCCACGTTGGGGAAAGAGTGAGAAAGAAGCAGCAAGTAGTGCATGTCTTTCCTGATGTCATAGGTGTTGTTCTTGGCCATGATTGCTATAGGATTTTTAATGATTAAATGCTATTTATATAGTCCGAACTTTGTGATTGAAATTGACAGCTGTTTTGCCCTTTTCCCGTTGGCAGGATTAACTGGCATGAAGCCCTCGGTAAGACCAAGCAGGTCTGCCATGACGGCAGTCAGACTTTGTGCAAAATCTTCCATGTCAAGCTCTTTTGCCATGTCTTTTATCATGTCCTCGTCCATGTCGGTAAAGCGCATGGTCACATATAAATCTACCAAATGGCGAAGCGGGACAATGTTACGGGATATTTCATAGCGCAGATTGAGCATTTGCAAGCAAACACTTTGCTCTGCCTTTCCACGTGTGGCGAAAACCTCCTTGACTTTATTACGTAAGAGCAGGTTGCGTGAAAGCAGGGTGTCATTCCTAAGTTGCCCTGCTATGTAACCTGTTTGCGTATCGAAGCGGTCTATCTTTGATATGTCAGTCTGAGGATATTGGTAATCAAGCTTGGCAAGGGCATCCCTTATAGTCTCGCTTACATTCTCATCCTCAGCATAGATGAATATCTTGCGCCAGTCATTTGGCGAAAGCTTGTCAAGCTCACACCGCAAATCGTTTTCATTGCTTCCGTAGTTAAATGATTGTAAATCAACACTAAACTGCAATAGCATGAATATAATCTTCTGAACTTGTTCACTAAGCAGTAGGCGCACATTGGAATCAATTACCTTCTGATAGAGCTTTCTGAAGCAGATTGCCACTTCGTCAAAGGTGGTTTGGCTCGTTAAGATAGGATTTTTTATAAGGCTAACTCGCTTGTTAAACGCAAGTTGCTCAAAGGTCTTTTCTTCAAGTTTGCCGCAAACATTTATTGCTGCCGCTCTCTCTACCACGGTCTTTTGCCTCCTAAAATTAAAAGCACTGTGCCTGTGACGCTCTATCTCCCAAGGTTGTAGAGCTCCGAGAGGTGTTATGACGTATGGTATGCGTAGGCGGTAAGCTTTTTCTGCCAATAGACAAGCACTATTGCTCCAGCAACCAAAGATGTGCAGAATATCATAGTCGGAAAGTAACGAAGCTATGTTTCTTTCGGCTGACGTGACAATACGAATTTCCTCACTGTCTGATAGGCAGTGGGCAAGTCGGGTGGTAAGTTCGTGATGAATGTCAACCGCATCGACAAGAGCCGGAACAAAAAAAAGAATCTTCAATGGTTTGAAAGCTCGGATTATTTTCCTTGATTTATTTATTGCTTGTGAGTAGTGAAGTCGAGTTTGTTAGACCATCTATAGCGTATTGCATAGCCCAAATTATGCCATACGAGTGAAAGTTCGTATGGATATATGAGCAACGCAGGTATCTTCTCATGAAAGGCTTTCATGGCTTTATAACCTATAATAGTTCTGATTATTATCATAAGTATAAACGACAAGGCGGATGCTGCCAGTATAGTCGCGTTTTGGCAAATGAATCCATACGCTATATTTGCAACGACAAGTAAGAAGCTAAAGTGCAAAGCTATTTGGTCTATGTTGAACCACATTCTGTGTCTTTGTCTTCCAGAAAGCCAGCGACGTGTTTCCATGTAAAAAATGTGGCTTGCCATCCATTCCTTTTTGCTTGGAGCCTCGTCTATCATCCACGCTTCGTCATCAACAATCAGAGCTGTGCCGTCGTGGGTGGCAAATTTGTTTACAATAAAGTCATATTCGCCCCGAATGAGATTTAGATTGCCAAGAAATCCGTCTTTAGACATGAAGTCGTCTTTACGAAACATGAGGTTGTGACTTAACGTGCGATAGGCATGTCCTTTGACATCTTCACGCATGAGGTAATGAGCAGAATGGAGACGCTCAAACCGCTTGAAAGATGAAGATTCGTCGGAATAGTTGCCATAGCCTACTATTAAATTGTTGCTGTCATTGCATTCCTTTGCCATCGTTGCAAGCCATTGGTCTGACGATGGTATTGACGAGGTCTCTGTAATGAGCACCCATTCTGTTGTAGCTGCCTTAATGCCAACGGTAATGGCAAGCTTCTTGCGGCTGAGATAACGTGATGAATCCGGGATATAAGAAAAGTATAAGCTACCGTCACCAGGGTGTTCATTGAGCTGACCTTGCATACGCTTCAAAACATCTTCTGTGTCGTGAGCACTTTCATCAATAACCACAATTACTTGAAAACCAGCTGGATATTTCTGCCTCAATAATAAAGGTAGATTTCGCTCAAGACGGTCAGCCTCATCGTGTGGCGTAAGAACTATGGTAATCTTTGGAGCTGTATCCTTTACTTCTACCGCTTCGCTATCACTGCCGTATTCTTCCCTGCCGGCTACTTTCTTTTTCTTAAACCTTATAAACGGGTTCAAGAAACATGATGTTATAGCAAAAACAAAAATTATTGCTGATGCTATTAGCGTAAAATTGTCTATGACAAAATATTGGCTCATTTATCTATTTCTTCTGTGACATAACCTTTGGGAAGTAAGCGACAGTTGTATTGGCTCGCCATAACTTCTCCGTAAGCACCTGCTGAGCGCACGGCCATCAAGTCGCCACGACGGGCGGCGTTTACAGGTATGTCTTTCGCAAACACATCGCTTGACTCACAGATAGGTCCAACCACATCATATACTTGTGTAGGTTCACTGCTTGTAATGTTTTCTATCTTGTGATATGCATTGTACAGCGCAGGTCGTATTAAGTCTGTCATGCCAGCATCGACTATGCAAAACTGCTTGGCACTACCTTGCTTTATATAGAGCACCCGTGTTATTAAGCTTCCAGCTTGACCTACCACAGCACGACCCAATTCAAAGTGGATTTTTTGCTTTGGCCGTTGTTTAAGTCCTTCGGCATAAGTGTCGAAATAGTTTTTGAAGTCGGAAATGGGATGCGCATCCGGTTCCTTGTAGCTTATACCCAATCCACCTCCTACGTTGATATTTTCAACACTGACATTATTGGCTTCAAGAAAATCTTGCAATTCATTTATTCGCTGGCAAAGATGCTTGAAGTCTGTCATATCAAGGATTTGACTGCCTATATGAAAATGAAGACCGATGAAATTGACATTGCTCAACTTCTCTGTTCTTCTTATTATTGGCAGCATATCTTTCATAGCGATACCAAACTTGTTCTCGGCAAGTCCGGTTGTTATGTTTGCATGCGTATGTGCACCCACTTCAGGGTTTATGCGGAAGCATATATTTGCAACTTTGCCCTTGGCCTCAGCAAGTTGATTAATAACTTCAAGTTCTGGTACACTTTCAACATTGAAGCAGAAAATTCCTGCATCAAGAGCCAAGTTTATTTCCCAGTCGGCTTTGCCTACCCCGGCAAAAACAATCTTTTCAGCTGGGAAGCCGCTTTTTATTGCAGTTTCGATTTCACCTCCACTTACACAGTCTGCCCCCAATCCTGCCTCTGCTATTATGCGCAATATCTTTGGGTTGGCATTGGCCTTGATGGCATAATGTATAACGTACCCCGCATGTTTAGCTGTCTCTGCATTTATAACATCAAGCGTTTCTTTTAACAGACTTGTGTCATAATAGTAGAAAGGTGTATGCAGTTGCTGGAATTTGTCTACGGGGTACTTTATATTTATTTTCGTCATTGTTTTTATTCCTGTCTTTATTTGAACAAGGTATCGCTCAAGTTTTGCAGCGTGCGTTTCTTGTCGACTTCGCGTATTAGGAATGATATGTTGTAGTTTGAGCCACCATAGCTAACCATTCTCACAGGAATGTTCTTCATGGCATCTGTTACCAGAGTCTCAAAACCTACATTACCCCAATCAAGATCTCCGACGACACAAATAATGCACATATCTTTGTCAACAGTTACAGTGCCATACTTCTTCAGCTCATCCACAATTTCATTGAGATGCGTGCTGTTGTCTATGCTCATCGATACGCCAACCTCTGAGGTCGTAATCATGTCTATTGGCGTTTGGTAACTTTCGAAAATCTCAAATACCTTACGCAGGAAACCTGTCGCAAGAAGCATGCGTGAAGATTTTATCTTTATGGCTGTTATATTATCCTTGGCGGCAACTGCCTTGATTTTCCTCTTTACAAGGTCGTTGTTGATAATAGTTCCTTCGGCCTCAGGCTCCATAGTGTTTTTCAAGCGCACAGGTATACCTGCATACTTAGCGGGCTGTACGCATGTTGGATGGAGTATTTTTGCGCCAAAATAAGCCAGTTCGGCTGCTTCTTCAAAATTGAGTTGGCTAACCGCAGTGGTGTGCTCGACAAAACGTGGGTCATTGTTGTGCATGCCATCAATGTCTGTCCATATTTGTATTTCTTCGGCAGGCAAAGCGGCTCCAATGAGTGAGGCTGTATAGTCTGAACCACCACGTTGTAAATTGTCAACCTCTCCGTAAGCATTGCGGCAAATGAACCCTTGTGTTATATAAACTTGGTGGTTTTCATTTTTGCTCATCTGCTCTTTTAAATGCGTTTTTATATATTCAAGATCAGGTTCTGCATTTTTGTTTGTACGCATAAATGAAAGGGCATCAAGCAGAACAGACGATACTCCTTGTTCTTGAAGGAAGTTGTTTACCATATTGGTTGACATTATCTCGCCTTGAGAGACAATTATTTTTTCTTCAAAGCTGGTGAATATGCCCTTGGTGAACGTTCGCATGTAGTTAAAACGGTCATGCAAAAAGTCTTTGGTTTTCTGCTTATACTTTTCCGTGGAGTATAGCTGCTCGGTATGTCCAAGATACTTTTTCTCCAAACTATTTATAATCTCATTAGCTCCTTCAGGATTCTTTTTATAGAGATAATTGCTTATCTCTACCAGGCTGTTTGTAGTGCCACTCATGGCAGAAAGCACGACAAAAGCAGGTTTGCCAGACCTCGTGACAAGCGATGCCACGCTTTTCATGCGTTCAGGACTTCCTACGGAAGTACCGCCAAATTTCATTACTTTCATATTATCAATCTTTTGGCTTAATTTGTTTTACTTATTTTTCTTTGCCGTCTTCAGACAAGTCAAGATTATTGTATTCGTGAGTGACTTCTGCGATATGTCCATCTTTGCATCTGTAAACAATACCCGGGTATCGATTAAGCAGGGAAATGTTGTGTGTCGACATTACTACAGCTGTGCCTTGTGCTGTTATACCTTTTAGCAGGCCTACTATGTTGTCAGCAGTGTCAGGGTCAAGATTTCCAGTTGGCTCGTCTGCTATTATCATCTTTGGTTTGTTGAGTAGTGCTCTTGCGATGGATATGCGTTGCTGTTCGCCACCCGAAAGCTCATGAGGCATGGAATGTATTTTGTCACTCATTCCTACAGACGCAAGAACTTCTTCTATTCGCTTGTTTATTTCTTGCTTGTCTTTCCAGCCCGTAGCTTTAAGCACAAAGCATAGATTATGCCACACGTCGCGGTCATGTAGCAGTTGGAAGTCTTGAAAAATAATGCCCATTTCACGACGAAGTCCAGGGATGTCTTTGCGCTTTAATGCAAGTAGGTTTCTTCCGAGTACCTCAGCCTTTTCTGTTTCATCTTCATATAAATCAAGCTCGCAATAAAAAGTTTTAAGTAGGCTGCTCTTGCCGGAACCTACTTTGCCTATGAGATATACGAGCTCGCCTTCATCGACATGAAAATCAACATCATCAAGGATGAGCTTGTTTTGTTGGTAAACTTTTACCTTCTTATAATCAATCAGCATAATGTTTTATTCTCTGCTTTTTTTAATTCGCCTTGCTTTATCCCAATTTGGATTATGGCGTTTAGCCAACTCGTTTGCGATGTCTTCTATACGCAATCCTTTTGACGTGAGTAAGACGATAAGATGATAAATTAAATCTGAAGTCTCATAGACAAGCCCCTCGTTAGTTCCATTAGTAGCTTCAATGACGGTTTCTATGGCTTCCTCGCCAACTTTTTGCGCCATTTTATTCACTCCTTTTTGGAATAAACTTGTTGTATAGCTGTCTTTTGGCATGTCTTCGTGCCTTTTCTCTATAAAGTCTTGCAGCTCTGTGAGAAATAATATTGGGTTCAAGTCATTGGTCTCGCCCCAACAAGTGTCTGTACCAAGATGGCAAACTGGCCCATCAGGGTGAACTTTGACAAGAAGTGTGTCGTGGTCACAATCTTCCTTCAGGCTTACAAGATGCAAGAAATTCCCAGAAGTCTCCCCCTTTGTCCATAGGCATTTACGAGAACGGCTCCAAAATGTAACCAGGTTTGTTGCTATGGTCTTCTCATAAGCTTCTTTGTTCATAAACCCAAGCATGAGGACATTATTTGTCACTGCATCTTGTACTATGGCTGGGATTAGACCACCTAATTTATCGAAGTTTAAATCCATAATTTAGCTGCTTGTATATTATATTCTTACATTTATACCTCTGCCTCTTAAATATGTCTTAAGGGCAGGTATTGTTATTTCACCGAAGTGGAATACGCTGGCTGCAAGTGCTGCGTCAGCTTTGCCTTTAGTGAAGGCTTCATAGAAGTGTTCCATAGTACCGGCGCCACCACTGGCTATAACTGGTATTGATACAGCCTCAGCAATCTCGGCAAGGGCATCGCAGGCAAAACCTTGCTTCACTCCGTCGTGATCCATACTTGTGAAAAGAATTTCTCCAGCTCCCCTGTCAGCAACTTCGCGTGCCCAATCGAGTAGCCGTAGCTCTGTACGTTCACGTCCACCCTTCACATAACAATGCCAGCCGTCAGTGTCGTGGCGAGCATCTATGGCACATACGCATACTTGCGAGCCAAACTTTGAGGCTATTTCATCAATAAGTTCAGGCCGACGAATGGCTGCTGAATTGATACTGACTTTATCTGCCCCTGCATATAATAGCTGTTCGACATCGGCTATGGCATTGATGCCTCCTCCAACGGTGAAAGGAATGTTGATTTCTCTTGCTACACGTGTTACCATATCTGTAAAAGTCTTGCGTCCTTCCACGGTGGCTGTTATGTCAAGGAAAACAAGCTCATCGGCTCCTGCATCGCTGTACGCTTTACCCAACTCTACAGGGTCACCTGCTTGTCGTAGGTTGACGAAATGAGTGCCCTTTACGGTTTGTCCATCTTTGATGTCAAGACATGGCACAATACGCTTTGCTAATCCGTTATATTTCATGCTTTTAGCATTTCCAAATTGATTTTACCTTCATACCATGCCTTGCCAAAGACTACTGAGGGAATACCTGCATTATTAAGAAGGCGAATATCATCATTGCTTCCCACTCCTCCACTTGCAATGAGGTTTAGCTGTGGGTAATGCTTCATGATGTTTTTGTAAAGCTCTATGGCCGGCCCTGATAATGTGCCGTCCTTCGAAATTTCAGTGCAAAGAACGTTTGTGACACCCGCATTGACATATTTCTCAAGAAAAGGCATCAATTCCTCTTTGGAATCTTCTTTCCATCCATTTATACTTATATATCCATTGTGCACGTCTGCTCCAAGTATAAGTTTTTCAGAGCCATAGTACTTTAGCCAGTCAAGGAAAAGTTGTGGCTGTTTTACTGCTATGCTGCCAATGGTGACCATTGCTGCACCGCATGCAAATGCTTTTTCTATGTCTAATTTAGTCTTTATGCCACCGCCAAAATCGATCTTCAGACTGGTAGCATCTGTGATATTGCGAAGAATTTCTTCATTGACGATATGGCTTGCTTTAGCTCCATCGAGATCAACAACGTGTAAACGTTTAAATCCCAACCGCTCAAACTCACGGGCTTGAGCTACGGGGTCTTCGTTGTATACCGTTTTACTGCTGTAGTTACCTTTGGTCAACCTAACACATTTGCCGTCTATGATATCTATTGCAGGTATAAGTTCTATCTTCATTGCTTATTTTCGATATTTAGGAAATTTTCCAGCAAAAGTTCCCCTACTTTGCCACTTTTTTCTGGATGAAATTGTGTTGCCCAAAAGTTATCCTTATGAAGTGCTGCGGAATATGGCAGTATATAGTTGGATGTAGCAATGGTAAAATCGCACAAAGGTACATAAAAGCTATGGACAAAATATGTATAATCGCCATCATTGATACCACGGAATAGTGGCGTAGACAGTTTATGCAACTCATTCCATCCCATAGCCGGCACTTTTTCGTCATGACTTTTAGGACGAAATTTTAATACGTCAGTAGGGAAAATGCCTATGCAGTCGACATCACCTTCTTCAGAATGGCGACAAAGCAACTGTTGTCCAACACATATACCTAAAACAGGCTGCTGCAGAGAGCGTATAACTTGGTCAAGCTTATGTTCGTGCAGATATGACATCGTTGTTTTTGCACTGCCTTGACCTGGAAAGATCACTCTATCAGCCTTAGCAAGTAGCTCGGCATTGTCAGTAATCTCCGGTTCGACACCCAAACGGCGGAGGGCGTTTACAACCGAATATATGTTCCCAGCATTATATTTTACTATCGCTACATTCATAGATCTTAAAAATCTGAGTATGCCTAATAATGTGCAAATTTACGAAAAAAATGTCGTTATCAATAAAAGTAAGCAACTTTTTCAACAAAGTTTGTTATTTAGTGCCTTTTCAATTTAAAAGACGAAGTTTTTTTGTAACTTTGCCGCCAAATAACTATAAAAAGAAAACAAAACGAAGTTATGAAGAAATACATTCTCTCATTAGTGCTGATTATGGTATCGCTAACTGCCTTTGCGGCCAATAAACCTGCAAAGGTCTACATGTTTGGTTTTGCCGCCTCTTTTAATGACTCTACTGTTTGTTTTACTGACATTCAGGAAGTCGACTCTGCGTATATTGATTCGAAGACAAAGTTTCTCTACAGCCGTGAGAACTATTCCTACCAGTTGCGAGATCATCTTGAGGAACAAGGTTTTAACGCTCCTACATGTATTACTATATTTGCATTCTCGCGTAAGAATATAGAAAAAAAGTATGCTCGCCTGCGCAGAAGATACACTGACAGTGGCAAATATATCGTAAAAGAAGTTAGTGGTCCAAGCTTTGTTTATCAAGCCATCAAGTTTGAAGAATGAATAAATGATTGGGGAGGTTTACAATTTTCGCATAGCTGATCACGGCATAAGGATTATTTTCAAGAAAGGCCGCAACGATATTAGGCTCATACCTTCTTTTAAGCCTTTTATTGTTGAGTCGTTTGATGAGAAGGAATTGCTTTTTGAGCTAACAGTTGATGACGACCTTGTGCCTATAGCGAAAAGCAAGCGTAATCGTATTCGTGATTTCGATACAGGAAACGGTCATACCATTGTGGATGAGTTGTCTGATGGCGGCTACCAGTATCTTATCAAAAATATCAATGGCTTTGATTGTTGTTTGCTAATCAGTGACAAGAGTTTTATTCATTGTACATGTGCGTTAAATGGCAATTACAATATGCGTAATTTTGGATTAAACAATGCGCTGATGCTTGTATTTGCCTTTGCAGGAGCATATCGTCAAACTCTTCTTATACATGCGTCGCTTGTCCGCCAAAATGGTTTTGGTTATGCGTTCATTGCAAAAAGTGGTACAGGCAAGTCTACGCAAGTAAGCATGTGGTTGCGTTATCTGCCAGGTTGTGACCTTATGAATGACGACAACCCCATAATTCGTATTATAGATGGCAAGCCAATGATATATGGTGGGCCGTGGAGTGGCAAAACGCCATGCTATCGTAATGTGTGTACTCCTTTGGGAGCGGTGACACGAATAGATAGAGCTGAAAAAAATTCAGTAGAAAGGCTTGAGCCAATAGAGGCATTTGCTTCTATGCTGACATCTGTGTCATCAATGAAATGGGATATTGATACTTATGAGCTCTCTTGCGATATTGTATCAAAAATAGTAGAGACCACACATATATATACCCTTCACTGTCTGCCCAATAAAGAATCTGCAATGATATGCAACACTGCAATAAGAAAAGCGTAGCGATGCGTACGGTTGTCATTCCGAATGAAATATTGATACCGCATATAGTGAAGCAAATAAACGATGGCCACACTGTCACATTGCCGCTAAAAGGTTTCTCAATGCGCCCATTCCTTGAAGACGGACGCGATAAGGCTCTGCTTACAAAGGTTCACCCCCCTAAGGTTGGCGATCCTGTTCTTGCTGAAGTTAATACTCACAAATATGTTTTGCATCGTATTATAAAAATAGATGGCAGGAGCATTACGCTTCTTGGCGACGGCAACCTCCGCCCTGAACATTGTCAAATGGAAAATATTCAAGCTTCGGTAATAGGCTTTTACCGCAAAGGACGTACCACTCTCGATTATATCGACGGAACGAAATGGAAAGTGTACTCGCGTATATGGATGTTTTTGCGTCCATTACGCCGATGGCTGCTTGCTTTCTATCGGCGTGTGTGGATGCCTTGCTTTGGAGCAATTTAAACTATAATATCAAAATTACGTATACAAATAAAATTAAAAAGAAATGAAGGCAAAATCTGGTTTTCGTCTTACTAACGTTTGTGGTCAGCAAATTCTCATTGCGGAAGGCAAAGAAAACATTGACTATAGTAACATAATCAGCATGAATGAAAGTTCCAAATTGCTTTGGGAATGCATACATGACGATAAGGACTTTACCATAGAAGACCTTGCAAAAATTCTTATGGATAACTATCAAATAGATGATGATACACCGCTTACTTACGAGCAGGCATTTTCCGATGTAACATTATTGGTTGAACAATGGAAGGAGGCTGGAATAATAACAGACTAAAGTATTTTCAGAGGTCAGAATAACTGTAACTTGTTTTTTCTTGCTTCCTCTAAAGACAATATTTTTTCCTGTTCCTCCTTATAACTTGCACGCAATGCAGCTTGCTCCTGCCTCAATTCCTCGATAAATTGGGGCTTTTCTTTAGGATTCATTAGCTTTGCAAGTATTGATGCACTTTGTGAAGCATCTTTCTGCCATATAACAGGTCCGTGGTAGGCAGGTGCTATTTTTAGGGCTGTATGCAATACTGATGTTGTAGCCCCACCTATCAGAACCGGGATTCTGAGCCCTGCCTTGTCCATCTCTCTTACAGTATTTACCATTTCATCGAGTGATGGTGTTATCAGTCCGCTCAATCCTACTACATCGGCACCAACCTCTTGTGCCTTCTTTACTATTTGGTCAGCCGGCACCATTACTCCCATATCTATTACATCATATCCATTGCATGCTACCACAACACTTACAATATTCTTCCCGATGTCATGCACATCACCTTTCACTGTTGCCATGACAATTTTTCCTGCGCTTGAGCTGCCAATGCCTTTACCTTGCTCAATGTAAGGCTGTAAGATAGCAACTGCCTGCTTCATTGTTCGTGCAGTTTTTACTACTTGTGGTAAAAACATCTTGCCGGCTCCGAACAATTCGCCAACTTTATTCATGCCGTCCATAAGCGGTCCTTCAATTATGTTTACGGCTTGCGGATATACCTCTAATGCCTCATGGAGATCAGTGTCAAGATATGTTGAAATGCCTTTACGCAATGCATATACCAAGCGGTCATGTAGTGAAAGCGAACGCCATGCATCTGCTTCCTCGTTATTGGCCGACGGGTTTACTATGTTGCCTTTGGCAGCAGCTTTTGCAGCATCTTGTTCAGCCTTAATTTTGCTGGCTAAATCAATGAGGTCTTCAGAAGCACCTTTGCGTCGGTTGAGCACTACATCTTCTATTATCTTAAGTTGGTCATCTGGTATGTCTGCATAGGTGACCTTTGTTGACGGATTTACAATGCCGAAGTCCATGCCCGCGTTGATGGCATGATAAAGGAATACGGCATGCATTGCCTCACGTATATAATTATTGCCACGGAATGAGAAACTCAGATTGCTTACGCCACCACTTACATGAGCGCCGTGCAGATGTGTCCTTATCCATTTTGTTGCCCGTATGAACTCTACGGCATAGCTGTCATGTTCTTCCATGCCTGTAGCTATAGAGAGGATATTGGGATCAAAGATTATGTCTAAAGGATTGAAACCAACTTTCTCTGTAAGAAGTTTGTATGCTCTTTCGGCAATTTCTATACGTCGTTCATAAGTAGTGGCTTGTCCTTGCTCGTCAAAACACATCACAACTACAGCCGCACCAAAGCGTTTTACGTCGCGGGCATGGCTAAGAAACACTTCTTCTCCTTCCTTTAGAGATATAGAATTTACAATACATTTACCTTGCAAGCATTTCAACCCTGCTACGACGACCTCCCATTTTGATGAGTCAATCATTACAGGTACCTTTGAGATGTCAGGCTCTGAAGCTATAAGGTTTAGGAAGTTTACCATTTCTTTCTTGGCATCCAGCAGCGCATCATCCATGTTAATGTCTATGACAAGTGCGCCATCTTCAACCTGCTTGCGAGCTATTTGTAGTGCCTCCTCGTAGTTCTTTTCTTTTATAAGCCTCAAGAATTTACGGCTGCCAGCTACGTTACACCTTTCTCCGACGTTTACGAAACGAACCTCTGGCGACACGTCGAGTAGTTCCAGCCCCGAAAGCCAGAGGTCTTTTGGTTTAGGCAGGGGCACGTGAGGCTTCTTTCCTTGAGCCAATTGGTAATATTTGTGTATGAAGTGTTCATCGGTGCCACAGCATCCGCCGACGATATTTACGAGTCCTTCGTCGATGAAATCGCCGATTATTGGTGACATGCTTTCTGCTGTCTCGTCATATTGCCCCATAGAGTTAGGCATTCCTGCATTGGGGTAGGCTGATATATAATACGGGGCCTCGCGCGAAAGAGTCTCGAGGAAAGGCTTCATCTCCCGTGCGCCGAATGAACAGTTGAGCCCTACTGAAAAGATGTCGTAAGAGCTTATGCTGCCGAGGAAGGCTTCAAGTGTTTGTCCGCTAAGTGTGCGCCCAGCGAGGTCACTGACGGTTACACTGAGCATTATAGGCAGTTGCTTGCCTCTTGCGTTCATCACATGACTTGCTGCATCAATGGCACATTCAGCATTGAGAGAGTCGAATATGGTTTCTATCAGGATTACGTCAACGCCGCCTTCAACGAGTGCGTCGATTTGCTCAACATAGTCACTATAAAGCTCGTCGTAAGTAAGGTTGCGCAAGGCAGGATTACTAACATCAGGGCTCATGGAGCATGTCTTGTTTGTAGGCCCCACCGAACCAGCTACGAATCTCGGCCATTCTTCGGTTGAAAACTCGTCGGCAGCTTTACGTGCTATTTTTGCTCCTGCCAATGCCATCTCACGGGCTGATGCCTCAAGATGGTAGTCAGCTTGTGATATGCGTTGTGAGGAAAATGTGTTTGTCTCTATTATGTCGGCACCTGCGCTTAGGTAGCGTCGATGAATGTCTGTTATGATGTCAGGCCTGGTAATAGAGAGCATGTCGTTGTTGCCTTTCATCAGCCCTGGCACATCCTTGAATTGCTCGCCGCGAAAGTCTTTCTCTGTGAGGTTATAGCCCTGTATCATAGTACCCATAGCCCCATCAAGAATCATTATCCTGTCTCTTACAATATCTTCAATCTTCATGCCTCTTTAGTAGTGCTTTATGGCTCTGTCCATCTCTCTGCGGTCAGCCTTTTCTTTCAGCGTCTCTCGTTTGTCATATTCTTTTTTGCCTCGCGCCAAAGCAATGTCAACTTTGGCTCGTCCGTGGTCATCTATGAAAACAAGTGTAGGCACTATGGTTAGTCCCGGTGTCTTGGTGTCCTCTGCCAAATGGCGTATCTCCCGCTTATTCAATAGCAGTTTCCGATCGCGGCGCGATGGGACATTAGAGCGTGAGCCATAGAAATACGGAGATATGTTCATGCCTTTCACCCATATCTCGCCATTGTTTATGTAGCAGAAAGCATCCACGAGCGAAGCCTTGCCCAAGCGGATGGATTTTATTTCCGTGCCTGTAAGCACAATTCCTGCTGTGTATGTATCAAGAAAGTTGTATAAAAACGACGCTTTCTTGTTTCTTATCTGTATAGGACTCTTGCGACGGAGCTCCTGTTCGGTCTTGTTCATTCCTCAATCTTGCAAAAGTTGTCTAAATGTTCGTCTACATAATGCGCAACCATAGACGTGAAACCTTCCTCGTTCTCTACAAAAACATCGTCAAACTCATCAAACTCTGGATATTGCTCGTAAAGAGCGGCAAACTCATCATTGGTGCAGTCCTTCTCTAAAGCCTCATGATATTTGTTATATAGCTTGTGGCATTTGTTGACAATCTTGTACAGGTCGTGCAATCCCCAGTTACGCACAGCCTTGTCGAAAGGATTATGAAAGATGAATGGACCATAGCCATTTTGTATGAGTTGTATGAAGCCACCGTTCATCACTTCGTCACGCAAGTCCATATATGCGAGCAGTGTTATTTGGTCAGCGTTCAGCTCACCCATATTGTCAGCGTTCAGTTCACCACTGATAGCCTCGTAAATGCCATTGACGATGACCTGCAGGAACTCGTCCATCCCTTTTCCGGCTGCTTCGCGTAAATCATTATCCTTTATCAAAACTGTTTTCATAAAGCTTGTTTTTTATTGCAAACCTTAAAGGCGCATTGCCTATTGCAACTTGCCACTTATTGTGCCATTTGCTAAATCGTTGGCAAAGATACAACAAATCTCTGGAATAAACGAATAAAAAGGGAGAAATGGCGTCAAATGTCTTAGTGCAAAGGAATTTACGAAGCCAAATGATGACAAGGGAAAAAATCGGGTAACGCAAAGGAAAGCGGATTTATGAAGTAGAACGGTTCCCAAATCGTTACCCGCTGGAAAGTGATTTTTAACACGTGGCACTGAAATTTGCTTCGTTTGGCTGCATTTGGCTTATCAAGGTCTAACTCGTTGATAATTAACTTTGCAATCAAAAAAACGAGTATGGCAAGAAGCACATTCAAAGTGCTGTTCTATGCGAACGGCAGCAAGGAGAAAAACGGTATTGTCCCCATCATGGGACGGGTAACAATCAACGGGACGGTGGCGCAGTTCAGCTGCAAGCAGAGCATCCCCAAGACGCTTTGGGACGTGAAAGGCAACAAGGCGAAAGGCAAGAGCCGCGAGGCACGGGACATCAACCTCGCCCTTGACAACATCAAGGCGCAAATCATCAAGCACTACCAGCGTATATCCGACCGTGAGGCATTTGTCACGGCTGAAATGGTGCGCAACGCCTATCAGGGAATCGGCAGCGAGTATGAAACCTTGCTCAAGGCTTTTGACAAGGAGAACGAAGTGTTCAGGAAACGTGTGGGCAAAGACAGGGTGTTATCCACTTATCGGACTCGTGTACGGGCAAGAAACCATGTAGCCGCCTTTATCAAGTCATTTTACAGGCGCAGCGATATGTCCATGCTGGAACTTACTCCCGACTTCATCAAGGAGTTCGCCGCATATCTTTCAACGGAAGCAGGATTGCAGAACAGTTCGATATGGGCGAACTGCATGTGGCTGAAAGGCGTGGTTATGAAAGCGCATTATAACGGACTGATACCGCGCAATCCTTTCATCCAGTTTCATATCAGACCCAATGTCAAGGAGTGGGAATATCTGACGGAGGATGAACTGAAATCGGTCATGACACATGAGTTTGCAGACAGCAAACTCGCCTACATCCGTGACATCTTCGTCTTTGCCAGTTTCACCGCCTTGTCTTTCGTGGATATTCAGGAACTGACGAATGACAACATCGTGGAGGTAAACGGCGAGAAGTGGATATTGTCCAAACGCCACAAGACAAAAGTCCCGTTCCAAGTGAAACTGCTGGAGATACCCTTGCAGATAATCGAACGCTACCGCCCGATGCAGAGGGACAACCTTGTGTTTCCCGGACTGAACTACTGGTCCATCTGCAAGCCGCTGAAACGGATGATAAAGGAATGCGGCATAAACAAGTCAATATCATTCCATTGCAGTCGTCATGGCTTCGCAACGTTGGCTTTGAGCAAGGGGATGCCCATCGAGAGCGTGAGCCGTGTTTTGGGACACACGAACATCGTCACAACACAACTCTACGCGAAGATAACCATACAGAAGATAGACGATGACCTTACAAGGTTCGGCAACAAACTTAACCAGTCGTTTAACAACATATCAATGACATAAGCATGGAAAGGAATATCATTACAATTACGGAGAGCGGTACGGTAATCATACCGAAAGACATCACCTGCGTATGGATGAGCGAGCCGGAATTGGCGGAGTTATTCGGGGTAATCGCCCCGACACTCCGTGCTGCCATCAGAGCCGTATATAAGAGCGGTGTACTGAAAGAATACGAAGTGCAAAGGTTTGTTCGGCAGAAGAATGGTTATAATGCCGACGTGTTCAGTTTCCCTGTGATTGTCGCGCTTGCTTTCCGTATCAATACATTCGGTGCGGAACAGGTGCGCAATGCCATGTTTGAAAGGCTGTACTGGCGAAAAGAGAAAACAAGCATCTTCTTTTCGCTGGGTATCAATGGAACAAAAGCATCTGACTATCAAGCATAAAGTATAGTTTTATAGCGACATGAAGTAGTGAAACCGACAAATTGTTATATGTCAATCAATTGCCGATAAAACGTATTGCTGATAAAACGTATTGGTGATAAAACGTATTGGTGGTCAGTTGACCAAACGTATTGCCGTTTTATCACCAATACGTATTACCAACAAAAGTCCGGAGAGACACCCTTCTTCGGGCTTTATTTGTATGCTTCCGAGCCAAATCCAAGAAAAATCTTACGTGAGTCATATATGAGTTGTCAATCCGGCTTCTGCCAATTGCCGAACTTTGCGCCATATAAACATCTGACAATCATAAAATCAAGATACCGATGAAGAAAGAAAGTATCGAAAAGGAGGAGTTTATCCGCGTGGGTACGACCCTCTACAAGTTAGTGAACCAGCCCCGTCTGAACGGCGGCTACGTGAAGAAACGCATCGTGTGGAACAACGAGACGCTGCGGCAGGACTACGGCAAGGACTATCTCGCCACCGTGCCGAAGTATGACGGCTTCTGCACCGTCCCCGACCATGTGGACTACCGTCCCGTGGTGGACAAGTTCCTGAACCTCTACGAGCCGATAGGACACAAGCCACAAGAGGGTGAGTTCCCCTGTATCCAGTCATTGGTGCGCCACATCTTCGGTGAGCAATACGAGTTGGGCATGGACTACCTGCAACTGCTCTACCTGCAACCCGTCCAGAAGCTGCCCATCCTTTTGCTGGTATCGGAAGAACGCAATACGGGCAAGAGCACGTTCCTTAACTTCCTGAAAGCCGTTTTCCGGAACAACGTCACGTTCAACACCAACGAGGATTTCCGCAGCCAGTTCAATTCCGACTGGGCGGGCAAGCTGCTCATCGTGGTGGACGAGGTGCTGCTCAACCGCCGTGAGGACAGCGAGCGGTTGAAGAACCTCAGCACCACACTCTCCTACAAGGTGGAAGCCAAAGGCAAAGACCGTGACGAGATAGCCTTCTTCGCCAAGTTCGTGCTGTGTTCCAACAACGAGTACCTGCCTGTCATCATCGACGCTGGCGAGACACGTTATTGGGTGCGCAAGATAAACCGCTTGCAATCTGACGACACCAATTTCCTGCAAAAGCTGAAAACGGAAATTCCGGCTTTCCTGTATCATTTGCAGCACAGGACGATGGCAACGAAAAAAGAAAGCCGGATGTGGTTTTCGCCGAGGCTGATAGAGACGGAAGCCTTGCGGAAGATTATCCGCAGCAACCGTAACCGACTGGAAATCGAGATGTGCGAGCTTATACTTGACCTCATGGAGTGTGTGGGCATCGACACATTTTCCTTTTGCCCGAATGACCTGCTGCTTTTACTGACAGGTACACAGGTCAAGGCGGAAAAACACCAAGTACGGAAAGTTTTGCAGGAATGCTGGAAACTGCAACCTGCACAGAACGGTCTGACCTATACCACCTACCGTTATGACGCTTTTCGGGATTGCCATTACTATCCCGTAAGGCAGGTGGGACGTTTTTATACGGTCGGCAAAAAACAGCTGGAAATGCTCTGATATTTTGTTGAATTGTTGAATAGGTATATAACCATGCTGATAATAAACAATATACACTCTCAACAAATTCTCAACAAACGAAAAGGGCTGTTGAGGGAGGAACGGCAACCAATTGTCAGTTTCTCTTTTGTCGAGCGTTTTGTTGAGAAGATGTTGAGCGATTATAATGCTGTATATAAGCATGTTGCATCTGTCATTCATCAAATCAACGTTTTTACATCCACCATCAAACCCACTGTAAAATCATGAACATCCAAGAAGCCAAACAAATCAGAATCGCAGACTATCTGCAAAGTCTTGGCTACACGCCCGTAAAGCAACAGGGAAACAGCCTGTGGTACAAATCCCCCTTCCGGCAGGAAACGGAAGCCTCGTTCAAGGTGAACACCGACCGCAACCTGTGGTTCGATTACGGGCTGGGCAGGGGTGGCAACATCATCGCACTGGCACAGGAACTCTACGCATCCGACCATGTGCCTTATTTACTCAACAGGATAGCGGAACAGGCTCCACACGTCCGTCCCGTGTCTTTCTCTTTTCGCCAGCAGGCATCCGAACCAAGTTTCCAACATCTGGAAGTGGGAGAACTCACGCACCCGGCATTACTCCGATACTTGCAGGAACGGGGCATAAACACCGCACTGGCAAGGCTGGAATGTAAGGAATTGCATTTCATCCACAACGGCAAGCCCTATTTCGCCATCGGTTTTCCGAATATGGCAGGAGGATATGAAGTGCGTAACCGTCTTTTCAAGGGCTGCATCTCGCCGAAGGACATCAGCCATATCCGGCAGCAGGGAGAGCCGAGGGAGAAATGCCTCGTGTTCGAGGGGATGATGGACTACCTTTCATTCCTTATGTTGCGGGTAAGGAACTGCCCGACCATGCCCAACCTCGACAGGCAGGATTACGTCATCCTCAATTCGGTGTCCAATGTTTCCAAAGCCACAGATGTGCTGCACGGGTATGAGCGCATCCATTGCCTGCTCGATAATGACGAGGCGGGAAGAAAGGCGTATCGGGAGCTGGAGAGGGAACTTAGCGGACGCATCAGGGACTTCTCCAACAACTACAGCGGACACAAAGACCTGAACGATTTCCTGTGCGGAAAGCGGCAGGATTTAGCCGTTAGTCCATTGCCAAGAACTATCGTAAAACCCAAGAAAAAAGGGTTGGAATTATAGGGTAAAACATCGAAAAATGGGAGTTGCTCAAAACTCATCCCGTTCGGATTGGGAGGGAGCAAGTTTGTGTTTCGGGTGTACCGAAACCGCTTGCTCCCCACTCCCCCAATCGCAGGGAGGGCATCCCGTTGGTCTATACAGTATTCACAGTAAACGAAGATAACATGGAACAGAAAAAGGAACGTAACAAGGGCGGTCGCCCGAAGAAAGGGGCGACTGAAAAACTGAGTTATCGCATTGGCGTGAAGATGGCAGCAGCCGACTACTTCTGCTTGCTGACACAGGCGCATGACGCAGGAACATCGCCGAGCGAGTACATGAGGGAATGTTTCCGAAACGGGCACGTAAAGGAGCGGTTGTCGAAAGAACATACCGACCATGTACGCCAGCTTTGCGGCATGGCGAACAACCTCAACCAACTTGCGCGAAAGGCAAACGCCGGAGGGTATTCCGAAGTCGGTTGGGACTGCAAGGTGGCGGTGGCACGGATTCACGAACTCATAAGCAAGATAGGTATATGATGGCAAAAATTACAAAGGGCAGCGACTTTAAGGGTGTGGTGGACTATATACTTGACAAGGACAAGGGTACGCAGATAGTGGCATCCGACGGCTTGTTCATGGAAAACAAGGACACCATAGCCATGAGTTTCAACGTCCAATGGCAGATGAACAACAAGGTGTCGAAGCCTGTCGGACACATCGCGTTGAGTTTTTCAAAAGAGGATGAGCCACGCCTGACGAACCGCGTCATGGCAGGCATCGCGCTTGAATACATGGAGCGGATGGGCATCCGTGACACGCAGTTCTTCATCGCCCGGCACTTCGACAAGGAGCATCCGCACATGCATATCGCCTTCAACCGCATCGACAATAACGGCAACACTATTTCGGACAGGAACGAGCGGTTGCGCAGTACCCGTATCTGCAAGGAACTTACGCGGAAGTACGGGCTTCACATGGCAAACGGCAAGGATAACGTCAAGCGTGAGCGGCTGAAAGAGCCGGACAGGACGAAGTATGAGCTTTACGACATCCTCAAAACGGAGGTCAGCAGGTGCGGCAACTGGAACGTGCTTGTCTCCAATTTGAAACGGCAGGGTGTGGAAGTACATTTCAAGCACAAGGGGCAGACGGACGAAATACAGGGCGTGGTCTTCACCAAGAACGGCTACCATTTCAACGGTTCCAAGGTGGACAAGCGTTTCAGCTATTCCAAGATTGACGCGGCATTGCAGCGCAACAGATGCGAGGAATACATGGAACTGGCATCAACGGCAAAAGGCAATGGATTGGGACAGGCTAATACCCCAACGCCGTCCGTCACTGGACACGGCGAGTTTTTCAGCGGTTCATTAGGATTGTTGAACGGCAATTCTTCCTACAATGCCGCCGATGCGGAAGCCAATCAGGAAATGGCGGAGATACTTCGTAGGAAGAAGAAACGTAAGCGAGGGATGAGATTGTAATTGTCGCAGAAACGCAGTCCGGCGAACTGCGCGATGGCCATTTCCGCCTCCTTGGGGTTGAGGGTGGTCTCGTTGGCGATGAGCCGCGCCACCTCCTTGTCGTCCACCTGCTTGATGGTCCTGACCGATGCGTACCATTTCACACTCTTGTCCTGCGGGTTCTTCTTTGCCACTTTGTCGTAAATGATTGCCATAGTTTTTTCCTCCTATACGTTATTTTTCTGTTGTTGTCACACGTGCGTATGCGGCTGGCTTCCACCGCCGCCCGGCAAAGATAGGCAAAGCGCGGGACAATCCGTCCGCAAGAGGAAGAATTTTGCGTATGTTCTAAAACATAAGGATGCGCCGAGGGCGGAAGGGAACCGGTGAGGATGACGAATGGCGGATTCAGGAATCCTTATGCTCAATACCTGCGGAGGGGTGTATCTGCGGGGACGGATTGACGTTTAATCAGTAATTCTATTCTTATCAAGCCAACTAAGATACGCTTCTCTGCCTAAGTGTTTTTGAGAATCACCACAAAAATGAAATCTATCCGGCTTTGGGTGCCAAGACAAATCCTCTTGATAAATATTTGAGGTGTCTATATTCCCAATAATCGGTAATTGGGCAACATTTCGAGTGGTGTAGATATGTATTAATAATTCTTCTTTAAAAAATTCAGGTGTATTTTTCAACTGATAACACCTCATATATCTCATAGGATAAATTTGGGATAAATCTACGTCTTTCATGGTTACTTCAAAGTCATATATCAGTGAAGTAATTGCAATGTGACACATTGGATATGACCATTTATCCGGAGACAATTCTAATTTCTTCCCATCATCAAGGACTACAGCTATACCATAAAAACCTTCTTGGGGATTTGTTCTAATAACATCTCCTCTCTTGAATAAGCTGAATTTATTTCTTGCCATAATAAAATCAATTCAATATTTCATAAATTCCAAATACCTAAAAACGTTTATCGGTCAGTTTCATACGCCAAACATTTTTTATTCCTACCGACCGCAAAGTTACCACATTTCCCGCAGAAAACCTCCGTTCAACCGGGAATCCTTATGCTCAATGCCTGCGGATGTGTTCTTCATCAGGGGTAGAGAGCGATTTCTTTTTCATATACTCCTCTTTGCCTATGAAGTTTTGAGTGCCTATGGCGCCTCCTCCATATTGAAACACCACGTATGGCGTATAAAGGACGGAAGTTTCCGATTCATTTATTTCTCTCTGCTCGTCAAAGGATAAAGGCTTATGATATATTTGATAAGAGTATTTTCCTATACCTATGCGACGGAAACCGAGACAAAAAGACTCGTCGGGAACTGCTCGCATAGAAACAGAAATACATTCTATTTCGTCTAACTCCTTTTTCAGCCATTTCAGAGAACTCCTGTCAAGTCCGCACTGGAGGAGCAATGAATCAATCTTTTCCTCACTCGGATTCCAATTTGAGTCCGTTTCATCCATGCTGTTTGAGAAATGGAAAATTGAAACATTGCCATGCTCAAATTCAATATCCACAGAACATCCGGGAGTTAATTTATCATAGAGATTACGATATAGTTGCTCCATGCGGTTGCCGTACTTTATATAATGCCTCTCCATTATATCGGCATCACATTTGTTTGCCGGATTGAAAAAGCAAAATGAGAATATAAGAATGTTGATTGCGTGCAGTATAAGCAATATTTTCTTATGTCTGGTATTACATCTTATAGAACAGACGAAGGAAATAACAGATATGATAAAGGCAGGTATGAACAGCCAGCAAAACATCGCGACAAACATTACTCCGGCAACGTCAGAAGCCCAAATAAACAACAATGCCAATGTTGTCAACAACAGACATACGTATTGTATTATAGTCCACCTTTTCATACGCCAAACAGTTTTTTATTCCTACCGCCCGCAAAGATACCGCATTTCCCGCAGAAAACCTCGCATCGGCACCCATGAATTGACGGGAGGGGACGAAAAAAGTGCCTGATTCATAGCGCCGTCACGGAATTATCGTTATCTTTGTAGGCGTGCCACGGACAAGGCGGCTGCGGAGCCGATGCCGAGGTAGCTACCTCGACCGCCACAAGGTAGCTACCAAGTCAGCCTCAAGGTAGCTACCTTCTCCGCGTCCCGTCGGTGGATAGGGCGGCGCAAACCGAAAACAAACCATAAAATACAAAACAACCATGCCATTCTGGAAAAAATCATTCAGTAAGAGGACGGGCGTTTACTACCCCCAGGCCATCGTGCAGGGAAAGCCCGTGGAGACGGAGACCATCGCCAAAGACCTGGCGAAGATTTCCACAGTGAGCAACTCGGACGTGCAGGCCGTGCTGGGCGACATCAGCGGCGTGATGCACACGCGCATGGCGCAGGGCAAGAGCGTCCACATCAAGGGGCTGGGCTACTTCCGCTACGTGCTCGACACGCGCGGCGTGAAGGACCTGGCCGACTTCGACTTCGACAAGCAGGTGCAGGCCGTGCGCGTGCAGTTCATCCCCGAACGCTCGCGCCTGAGCAGCGGCGCCTACACCCGCGCCCTCGTGGACACGGAGCAGCTGGAGTGGATTGAGCTGCCCGCCTCGGCGGAGGACACCACGCCGGGCGGAGGCGACAGCGGCACGGGCGACTCCACCACGCCGGGCGGCGGAGACCAGGACGAGAATCCGCTGGCATGACCTGCCGGGCAGGATGACTTTACAGGGGACGCGCACCTTCCGCAACAGGAAGCACTGCGCGTCCTTTTTATGGCAAGATGCCGTGCGCTCTTGCGGCGGATGCTGGGCTTGCGTTCGGGCGGATGCGCATCTTCCGTTTCGCAGATGCGCATCTTTCAGCGCAAAGGTTCGCATCCCTGCGGACGAAGGCGTGCGTCTGCCGTTCCTCCTGCCCCGGCATTCCCCGTTTTTTCGTTCATCCTTAGCATTTTGCGGAGGGCATCGCGAGGTTTTCTGAGAAAAATGTGGTATCTTTGTGGGCGGTACGTCTGCGGAGGGAAATTCCGCATTTGAAATGCGGATACTCAAAAAGCAGGCATAGGGGTGGTGTAATAGGAAATAAAGTTTTTACAGAATTATGGTTTTGACAGAAGAAGAATTATCTTTGATAAATGCTGCAAAAGAATATATATATGCTTTCCTTTCAGAATTTGGAGAATTTCTTCCCTTTGCTATGATTATGCAGGGAAGTAAAATCATTCCCTTAGAGCATGAAGAAAATGACTTATCTTCTACACCAACATATTTGATAAGGATGTATGAGAATTATTTTAATAAAGAGCGAAAAGATAACAATGAATATCAATTAGGACTTTTATGTATAGACATATTCACTCATTCCAAAAGGAAAAATTGTAAACGGAATGGAGTTGAATATCTTTTGTTTGGCACTGACTATACAAAAAGAGTTATACAGTATTATAAGATTTTGAAAGATAAGACTGTATTATTCGAAAAGATGGTTGGGTGGAATAGTGAAGAAAAACTTAATAACCATCCATAAAATGCTCGATGCCTGCGAATGTGTCCCCCTGTCCCTTTTTGAATGTATCGAACTTCCTGTCCAGCCAGATGTGCCATCCGGCTATCTTGAGTATCAGCATTTCAAATGCGAAGAGAAGATTGGTGGCGGATTTATAATTGGCTTTGCCGACCGTTGGTTCCTGATACTCGAAGACTGCGGAGGGCACATCCGCAGGAACGGAGCATACGGCGGTGGAAAATATGAAACCCGGTTCCGCCGACTATATTACCAAGCTATTGATTGAGGACAGGCTTGTTCCTCTCATCCGTTTACTGCACAAGGCACAGGAACAGAAAAGGCAGGGGCTGGTGCCGATATTCGTCCGTTAGGGAGCGACATATCAGGAAATCAAGCGGCGTGTCCGGCTGGTTGCGCCCACCCGTTTGGAAGTGCTGATATGCGGAGAGAACGGCACGGGCAAAGAACACATCGCCCGTTATGTGCATACCCAAGGCAAACGTGCGGACAAACCTTTCGTGGCGGTGGACTGCGGAGCGTTGTCCCCGACATTGGCACAGTCCGCTTTCTTCGGGCACGTCAAAGGGTCATTCACTGGAGCGGATTCTGCCCATGTAGGGTATTTTCAGGAAGCCGAAGGCGGCACATTGTTCCTTGACGAAGTGGGCAACCTTCCGATGGAAATGCAGCGTATGTTACTCCGTGTCATACAGGAACACCGCTATCGTCCGATAGGAGCCAAAGAGGACAAGACTGCTGACGTGCGTATTGTGGCAGCAACCAACGAGGACTTGCAAAAGGCTGTCACTGAAAAGCGTTTCCGCGAGGACTTGCTCTATCGCCTGAAAGAATACACGATAACCGTACCGCCCCTGCGTGATTGTCAAGAGGACATCATGCCGTTGGCGGAGTTTTTCCTCTCATTGTCAAACAAGGATTTGGAATGCAATATCAAAGGTTTCAGCGCATCTGCACGTAAAGCCCTGTTTGCCTATCCGTGGCCGGGCAATGTGCGTGAATTGAAGCAAAAGATACAAGTGGCAGTCCTGCACGCTGAACATGACATAATAACCGAGGACGATTTAGAACTGCACACCGAAGACCAACCCGTTTCCACCGTCTTTGCCCTCAAAGACACCGAACAGGAAAAGGAGCGTATCCGCCGTGCTTTGGAACAGGCGGACGGTAACAGGAGCATCGCCGCCCGTCTGTTGGGGATAGGACGTTCAACGCTCTATCGGAAGATGCTGGAATATGGAATAACACCATCAGAAGCATTTACGTGAAAAAAGCCGGAAAGTTGGACGTGTTTCCGATTTTTATAGCTACTTTTGCATCAAGATGAGTGACGTTGATAGCAATTCACAGCAAAGCGCAGAATCTGAAACGGTTGCCAATTCGTTACCTCGATTTTAGCCCTTCTTTCAAACTTCCTAAGACAAAGGAAGTTATAAAAATCTTCCAGAAATACAACAAAAAGTTGAGAATCAGTAATATTTGAAGCAAAAACGTTGGGAATGACTGAATTAGAGCGTTGAAATATCAAGAACGGAAAGACAGAAAAAGTAAAGAAAAAGCCAGTTCAAGCCATGGTTTCGTTACTATCACGTTAGCGTTTTTGAGGATAACGAATGAGGCGAAAAGCGAAGAATTATAAGGCAAAAGTAGCTAAAAATTAGGAAATTGAAGAGAAAACTCAGAAGTTTCTTTTGGCAAGGATGCAAATGCTTTGATTCGCTTAAATTTGCAAATTGGAAAATGACTCTGCACATAGTATTTTTGCAAACAGTTAAAAAAGTAGAAAGTTATGAGTAGATCAACATTCAGAGTGTTATTCTACCTGAAGCGCAATGCGCCGAAGAAGAATGGACTTATCCCGGTTATGTGCCGTGTGACTGTGAACAGCAAGACATCACAGTTCAGTTGCAAGCTGGACGTGGAAGAGAAAATATGGAGCATGGATTACCAAGGAAGAAACCAAACGATGTTTCCTTACAATGGAGGAAATAACTAAGTTGATAAGCGGCAAGTTTACCAAAAAGAAATATGAATTGATGCGTGACTTGTTCGTCTTCTGCTGCTTCACTGGACTAAGCTGGACGGACATGAGAAATCTGACAAAGGATAACATTCAGAAATCCTTTGACGGTCGGTAATAAGTTTGGGAGAAGGTTGTTTTGCATACTGTATTTAGAAGGGTGTAACCAACTGCATACAATGAGAAACACTTGCAAATAATCCGTTGATTATCAGTACTATCTAAATTTTAACACTTCGCGGTCTGTTTTTGGTGCTTCGACATTTTCCGCATAATTTTGTGACGTATTTCTATCGCGGTGAATGTACGGGGCTTTATTTTTGCCACAAAATTCAAGTCCGGCGACAAAGGTTGACAACGGTTCACAGACAGAGACAAAAGGTTGGGCTAAATGCGAAAGTCGTCACAAAAGTTAAGTAAGTTGACAACAGGCGACAATAGTTGAATTCCGTTCACTTCCTGATGGAATGCACAGAAAGAGTGTTAAACATCAAAATAAGGGAAAAAATGAAGAAGACAAGAAAATGCGCATTTTGCGGCAGTGAGTTCACCGCCAACAGCGGAATGCAGAAGTATTGCTCCGTCAGTTGTGCCGATGAAGCCAAGAAAGAGAGAAAGAAAAGGAATGAGGATTTCCTCAAGGCCGCAGAACCTGTTATAAGATTGAGAGAACAGGAGTATCTCACTTTTTCTAAAGCGGCAGTGCTCATGGGATGTTCACGTCAGTATATTTATAAACTCGTTTCACAGGGCAAGCTGAAAGCCTCGCGTATCAGCAGCCGCATGGCTTTCATACGCAGAGCTGACATAGAGAGGATGCTGGAGGGTAACCCTTATAATAAGGTAGTGTTCGGCAACCGTCCGAAACCAACAATTCTTAAGCAGCATCAGAAGAAGCAAGAAACCGCACCCGTTTCTGACGAACCTTTGACCTATCTCTCCGGCGAGGAGGTAATGTCTATTTATAAGGTAAAACAGATGTGGCTTTACACCACCGCCAAGCGTAGCCAGATACCCATGTGCCGTATTGCTGGAAAGAACTATTACAGCAAAAGTCATGTGGAGGAATGTCTCGGACTGACTGTTGACACCTCCACTATCACCGAATGGCTCACCACGGAACAGGTGTTCGAAGAATTCGGCATGAAAGCTACCGCCATTCGTGCCTACGCATACCGCCACAGCATTCCCACAAAGAAAGAATACGGTATCACCTATTATTCAAAGACACATCTTGCGGAGCTGCGACAGATGGATATAATGGAAGATGAACGGTATTGCACCGTGGAATATGTGTCAGAGAAATACGGACTGTCCAAAGCAAATATCCACCATATCACCAAAGTTCATGGCATAGAGAAAAAGAAAGTGGGTGTGAGAAATCTGCTTTTACGTGCCGATGTAGAGCGTGCGATGGCGGAAAGAGCAGCTAAGGGACTGTAAACTCTTTCCTCTTCCA
>CAZEEP010000031.1:12833-37928 GCA_964511295.1 uncultured Prevotella sp. | reverse complement strand
CTACAAAGTTAGCAAAAAAATGGCAAAGGTGTGTGTGTTATTGTGAAAAAGTGGCAATATTTGCAATATTGATTTTATAGAAGAACTTTGGTCTCGTTATACGGTTATATTGCCAAAGATGAACAACGTGGCAATGCCGTTGTGTTGGAGAAGCTGTTGTGTTTATAATATAACGTGAATTCGTCGAACTCACGTTAATATATCCAGTAGTTGTATGAATTGTTCAATTTTTTGCATGTTGGGGTGTTCGGTTTCTTCTATTTTTTCCATTTCCCATGTAAGCCTGTATGGAATGTGAATGGCGTAGCCACCGAGCTGAAGTACGGGCAGGATGTCGGACTTATAAGAGTTGCCTATCATGCAAAGATGGTTTATGTCGGTGTCGAATAATCTGCACAGGCGCATGTATTCATGACGTGTTTTGTCGGCAACAACTACTATGTCATCGAAGTACTTGTCAAGTCCTGAGCGATGGTATTTATTCTCTTGGTCAAGATTATCGCCCTTTGTGAATACTACCATCTTGTATTTCTGTCTTTGTCTCAGGTTTTTGAGAGTTTCTTTAACGTTGGGCAATGGCGTGGCTGGCAATTGTAGTAAGGACTTGCCTAAGTTGATAATGCGTGTGATATTGATATTGCTGACTTTTCCTTTAGATACTTTTATGGCATTTTCGATGAGCGATATTGTAAAGGCCTTACTGCCATAGCCCAGCGTTGCCATGTTAGCAGCCTCTGTTTCGAATAGCCTTTTTGAAATTTCCTCACAACTGCCGTAAGTGGACAGAATGTTGCAGTACTCGTTTTCAACAGCATCAAAATGTCCCTGGCAATCCCATAGTGTATCGTCGGCATCAAAGGCAATAAGCTTGAAATTCATTTTGTGTAATTTAAGAAAGTAATGTCCTGTAGTGTTTTATAAATTATGAACTTTTCTCCAGCCCTCTTTTTCTGTATATCCAAATTTCCATAGAGTTGATGATATTTTGCCAAAGAATGTAGCAGCCAGGCCCTACTGAACTAAGTGGGTTCAGAAAGGCTGTTGCTACCCAAATGGAAAATGCTGTGTTTTTCTGTCCGAGACTTTGCCCTGCCTCTACGGTCTTGCCGAAATAGTGGCCTATGAAGCGGCCCGTGGCAAACTGCACTATGCAGAGCAGCAACCCCATAGCGGCTATAGAGAGCAAAAATACAACTGACGTTTCGTGCCATGCTTCTGCGATGTTCATAGCCGTAGTACCAGTGACCACTATTAGCGAGCATCCCCATAAATAGTAGCTTAGGTCTTTTACGTTGATAATCCAGTGGTGGAAGCGTTTGAAGCAATGTTTTGTAATAAAAGCAAGCAACATGGGCAAAAGCAGGACTATGCTTACTTTCCATAATATCTCAAGGAAGAGTGGAAAGAAATGTATGTTTGCAGTCGTTTCGGTCGCTTGTGGCAACATGGGGAAACACAACGGAATGAGTATTGCAGAGACAAGGTTGGAAAGAAAAGTATAAGTGGTCATTTCCTCAAGGTTTCCGCCAAGCTTTGCCGTTACTACAGGGGCGGCTGCTGCGCATGGACCTATGATGCATACAAGTATTGCTTCAAGCATTACTAATGCATTGCCTGTGATATTGAAACCTATGATAATTGCCATAAGGGCAAATACAAACACGCTTTGCTGCATGCATATCCAAAAATGCCATTTTACGGGCAAAAGCTTGCGGAAATCCACTTTGCAAAATGTGACGTAAAGGATGAGGAGCATGAAGTCTGGCATCACATTTCCATTGTATGGTGCATACCACCTGCCTATGGGCTTGAGGAAAGGGATGAAATGGAACAATAGATATATGCATACTCCTGTAATCATTGCTACGGGCAATGTCCAGTTTTTTAGTAGTCGTATGAAAGCGTTCATTGCCATGTTGTTTTACTGTGTGCAAAATTACAAAAAAAATCGGAGACAAGTACTGTATACTTACTTATCTCCGATTATTATATGTCTCTACTCTTATGTTAGAGTTTACTATTTCTTGTTGTCTTGTTGTTCTAAGGCCTTGTTTTGCTGATCTATCGCCTTTATCTTTTCGCGTACCATCTGTGCGTCATCTTTCAGTCGCTGTACCTTGCGGTTCATTTCGTCTACGAGACTGTTTCCCTTCTTGCTCGAAATATTCAGGAAGCCGAGGTTGTTCTCGTAAGTCTTAATCTCTTGCTTGAGCGACTCATACCGTCGCATGAGACGTGCGCGCTCATTGTCAACGGCATCTTCGCTTTTCTTTGCCATGCCACGCAGGTTGTTGCGGAAGTTGTCAAGGTGGCGACGAGCTGCGCTAATGTGCAGATTGTCGTATATCTTGTCCATCACATCGTGATACTCCTTGTAAACCTTGTCCTTATCGCGATATGGCACATGCCCAATCTTGTTATATTCGTCCGCAAGCTCTTGTACCTTTTCCTGTACATCGTCGACAGTGCTTTCTGCATATTCCTTGAGCTTTGAAATAATGTCACGTTTCTTCTTCAAATTGTCACGTTCCTCATTGCGTGTTCCAGCGTTAGCAGCGTTGCGTGCCTCAAAGAAATGATTGCAGGCTGCGAGGAAGTCGTTCCAAAGCTTGTCGCCATACTTGCGTGGCACGGTGCCTATGGCTTTCCACTCCTTTTGCAACTGGATGAGCTTGTCCGAAGTTGACTTCCAGTCGGTGGAGTCGGCAAGGGCTTGTACTTGCTCGACAAGAGCCTTTTTCTTCTCTGCATTTGCTTCCAGACGCACTTTCACATCCTTGAAATACTCAGCCTTGCGACTGAAGAAATCGTCACATGCGGCACGGAAACGCTGAAATATTTTCTCGTTCATGGCATGTGGAGCGAAACCTATGGTCTTCCACTCTTGCTGTATGGTGATTATTTCCTTTGAGTGCTTTTCCCAGTCGCTGGCGTTCTTGTTTTCTTCCTTTGCAATGGCTTCGGTTTTTTCACAGAGCTCGGTTTTGCGGTTGAGGTTGTCCTGCTCCATCGAACGCAGATTCTCGAAGTGCTCTTGGTGCTTCTTGTTGATGACGGTACTTGCGTTTTTGAAGCGAGTCCATATTTCTTCACGCAGCTCCTTTGCCACAGGGCCAATCTCGCGGTATTGTGCATGCAACTCCTGAAGCTGGTGGAATGCGCTTACCACTTCTGTCTCGTTTGCAAGCTTTTCAGCTTGCTCACATAGTTTGGTCTTGGCCTCAAGGTTCTTTTTGAAGTCGTATTCCCGTGCTTCCCTATTGAGATTCAGCAAATCATAGAATTGTTCAACGTAAAGTTGATAGTTACGCCATGTCTCACTTGATTTTTCAGGCGGAACAGCCCCTATTTCTTTCCACTCTTGCTGCAGAGCCTTGAAGTCGTTGTATGACTTGTTGGCTTCTTCAGGAGAGGTAGCCATGTTTTTTATTTTCTCTATTATATCTTCACGGTGCTTGAGGTTGGCTTCACGTTCCTCTTGCGCTTTCTCAAAAGCCTTGGCACGCTTCTCTTTTATGAGCTGCATGTTTGCCTTGAAGGCTTCTTCGTTGTCATCAGGCAATATCTGGTACTTCTCAGGGTCGCCGCCGTTGGCAAGATATTGTTTTTCTTTCTCGTCACGTTCGGCAATGTGGAAACGGTAGAAGGAGGCTTTCAAGTGATCAACCTCTTCCTTGTCGGGAGTATTATCGTTTTTTGCCAATTCTTTTACGCGGTCAAGCACCTCTTGTTTTGAAGCGTAAATCTTCTTTTCTTGTTTTTGTGGGGATTCAGAAGCCTCTATTTCTTCTTGAGTTTCCTCGGCTGTGGCTTTTGAATCTTCTGCTTCGGGCTTTGCCTCTATTTCAAGTGCTTCTGCCTTATTAACTTCTTTGGCAACAGATGCCTCCGTTTGCTCGTTCTCTACTTCAGCAGCAGCTTTTAGGGCTTTCTGCTCTTCTACATTACCCTGATTTAGGGCTTTTTCTTGAGAGTCCATCATTTCACTGTTTTAAGTTTATGACTCGGGGTTCAATAACAAATTATTTTGCAAACTTAAGAAAAAAAAACAGAACAGCCAACAAAAAGGCTCTTTTTTTTAGGCAGGAAGAAAACTTTTTGATTCTTTATGCCCCGAATAAGGAGAAGTCTTGTTGTCTTGGATACCAGTATGTGTTCTATAGCAGGCGTTTGTATCTTAGCACTACCCAGCACAAAGCACTAACAAAAAATGCTATGGTGAGGGTTATTATAAATCCCCAATGGCTGTTCTCCAACCCGTTTTCCACATTCATTCCATATAATGATGCAATGAAGGTGCCGGACATCATTATTATGGAAACCGATGTGAGGGTACGCATCGTGGTATTCATGTTGTTGTTGATGATGCTTGAGTATGTATCCATTGTCGACTCAAGTATGTCTGAGTATATACTCGTGGTTTCACGAGCCTGTGTCATCTCGATGTTTACATCTTCGATGAGGTCAGCATCAAGTTCGTCCACTTGCAGCTTGAACTTTAGCTTTTGCAACAAGTTCTCATTGCCGCGTATTGAGGTTATAAAATATGTCAATGAATCTTGTAGTCTTGACAAGCCGATAAGACTTTCGTTATTCACCTCGTGGTCGAGATTATGCTTGGCTTTTTCTATCAGTGCGTTTATTTGTTTCAGACGTTTCAAGTACCATACGGCAGAAGAAAGGAAAAGCCGGAAAATGAGGTCTACATAGTCGGTGAATCCCACACCTCGCTTTTGCTGGTAACTGACGAAGTCTATCATCATGTTTGTTTCATAGTAGCACACCGTTATTGTTACGTCTCGCTTGTGTATAATGCCGAGAGGCACTGTTGTATACGGGGTACGTGAGCGGATTTCCTTGACGTAGGGAATACGCAAGATGATGAGCATCCAACCGTCGTCATACTCGTATCGGGCACGCTCGTCGGTATCGCTGATGTCGCTCATGAAATAGTCGGGTATGTTGAACTTTTCTTCCAGCTCGCGCTGGTCGTCGTCAGTGGGGCATGTTACCTGAATCCAGCAGCCTGGCTGCCATTCGGGGATTTGTTTTAGTTGCTTCTCAATGTTCCAGTATGTCTTCATTGCGCTAATCTCCTTAAATTAATAATGGGTGGGGATTAGCCAATCGAAAGGTCTAATCCTCACGCTAAAAAATGTAATTGTCCGCGTGATAATCGTCCATAAATGCTATGAATATGATTTGTGAGTGCAAAAGTAAAAAAAATACCCCAACTGGCAAAATAATTATAAGAAAAAGGGGAGCTTTTTTAAAAGATATAATATTAGGACAACGTATAACATCCTTTTAAAAAGGCAAGGTGATAAAGTAACTTGATTTTTCTTTAAAAAAATACGATGTTACTTTATCACCTTGCATAAGTTAATGATGTAATCCAATCTATATCGTTTACTTTGTCTTTTCCGGTATCTGCTCAAGAGTGGCAGTGAGTAGTTTCCAGAATGGCTCGGCTGTGTCAATCTTGAATCGCTCGCTTGTGGTATGTGGCGACAGGATTGTTGGTCCAAGTGAGACAACATCCATTCCCGGATATTTGCTCAGGATGACAGAGCATTCAAGTCCGGCGTGGTCTGCCTGTACGGCTGCATCCTTGCCAGTCTGCTCTTTATATATCTTTTTCAGCAAGTTCAGTATTTCGCTGTCAGGGTTAGGGTCCCAACCGCCGTAACTGCCGCTGAGTTCTGTTTTCATGCCGGCCATAGAGAAGCAACTTTCAAGCATGGTTGCCACATATTCCTTCATGTCTTCGCGGCTTGAGCGTGCAAGTATCTTGATAGCGGCTTTGCCAGCCTCTATGTCTATGATGGCGAGGTTGGACGATGTTTCCACCACTGTAGGATAGGATGGAATCATTCGGATGACACCATTGTGGCAAGCATAGATGGCATTCACGAGGTTGTCTTGTATCTCTTCGGGAACTATCTCCTTTGGATTGTCCGCTTCTTCTACAAAGAATTCTACGCCGCTCTCAATGCCACGGAATTCATCCTCTATCGCAATGCGTTGTTTCTCTACGAGGTCTTTCAAGGACTCTACATTTTCTTTTGGCAAAGCAAGCACCACCTCGGCCTTAAACGGGATGGCATTGCGCATGTTGCCGCCGTGCCAAGAAGCTAAGCGTGCGTCACATTCTGCAATGGCCTTGCGCACAAGCCTGACCATTTCCTTGTTGGCGTTTGCACGTCCCTCGTTGATTTCCAAGCCGCTATGTCCGCCACGCAAGCCTTTCAGCGTTACACGAACTGCGCTTTCTTGGTCATTGTCTGCTGGTTTGTATTCGAGCGTTGAGGTTATGTCAATGCCGCCTGCCGAGCCAATGACGAACTTCCCCCAAAGCTCCGAGTCGAGGTTCATCAGTATGTCGCTGTGCAATTCGCCCTCTGGCAGCTCATTGGCGCCATACATGCCGGTTTCCTCATCGCGTGTTATGAGTGCTTCTACCGGACCGTGCTTGAGGTCGTTGTCCTCCATTATGCCCATGATTGCTGCCACGCCTATACCGTCGTCAGAACCGAGCGTAGTGCCTTTTGCGTGCACCCATCCGTCTTCAATGTAAGTCTCAATTGGGTCGGTCACGAAGTTGTGGGTTGAGTCTGGTGCTTTCTGCGGCACCATGTCCATGTGAGCTTGCAGCAATACGGTTTTGCGGTTTTCGTAGCCAGGAGTGGCGGGCTTGCGCATCACGATGTTGCCGGCAGGGTCTTTGAATGCCTCTACGCCAACGCGCTTGGCGAAGTCAAGCAGAAACTGCTGTATTTTCTCTGCATGGCCGCTTGGGCGAGGGATTTGTGTCAAGTCGTCGAAATTGCGCCAAATCGCAGAGGGGTGTAAATTTCTGATTTCGCTCATAAGTCTTTAGTCGTTATAATGAATTTTGGACAAAGATACTATATTAAATCGGAACTTCCAACTTTTATGCCTTATTTTTAATAAAATTCAAGGCAATACAGCCGAAAAAGCCGAGGGCGACCACCAATAGCGTTTGCACTGTATGCACTATCAATACAAAATAAAGGGCATCATTGCTTGCCACGCCATATAGTATGAGCATGGTCTTCACGGCGAAGTGCCACGGGCCGGCACCATTGGGTGTGGGCACTATAACGGCAATGGAGCCGACGATGAAAGTCACCATGCCGCATGCCACTCCGAGATGCGAAGTGGCATCAAAGCAGAAAAATGTCAGGTAATAGTGCAAAAAGTAGCAAGCCCAGATGGCGAATGTAAAGATAATGAACTTTGGCATGTTGCGAACATTCTTTACAGATATTATGCCCGACCACAATCCAAAGAACGTGTCCTTCACCTTATTATATATACTGAGTTTGCGCAGAATGAACCATACGAGCAATATTGCAGCCGCACCACAGATAGCTGTCACCCACCAGCCTGTGGTTGTGAACTGTGAGAATATTTGGTCAATGCGTGTGCCGGTGCGGCTGAAAAAGCGAGTGAAAACCGGCAGTTGCCAAAGGAATGTGAGCGTGGATATCAAAGCCACGAGCAATGAGTCAATGGCGCGCTCGGTTACAACGGTGCCCAATGCTTTGGGAAATGATACTCGGTCCCAGCGCTTCAGTATGGCACAACGTGCGAACTCGCCAATGCGAGGTATGACAAGGCTTGATGCGTAGGATATAAAGACGGAATAAACCGACACCGAACTGCGTGGACGTTCGCCTACGGGCTCCAAGGTCTGCCTCCATCGCCAGCCGCGGAATGCCTGCGCCAGGATGCCAAAGGGGAAGGACAGCAACATCCACCACCAGTTCATCTCGTGTAGCATGATATGCTCGATGCTGCGAAAGCTGAAGCCCCTGTACATCCAATATAGTATAGTTCCGCCGAGAACCAGCGACAGAGTTACCTGTATTGTTGTGTTAAGTGCTTTTTTCAATACCATAAGTTCCGCAAAATTACAAAAATGTTTTTATACAATGGTAAGTGATGCGGAATTTTTAATATGTTAAGGCATAAAGACAGTTCGTAAAGAATGATGCAAATCAATTTGCTGGATTGACGATAGTCAAGTAGTTTGACGGAAATCAAAAAGATATTGCGTTTTTACTTAAAAACTTCATGTTGTTTGCGCACACAATTTGAATTTCGTAACTTTGCATCGTAAAAAGACAAAAGGACGCTTTTAAGACAGCATGTCTTGATCGGTCGTCAGAATACCGCCAAATCGGCGAGTTTGAGAGAAGCGGCCACACAGTGTGGACGCAAAACATTAGAGAACATAAAAAATAGAGAAAGGAAAAAGATTATGACTATTATGACATTTGTGACAATTGCTGCAATCATGTTCGTAGGCATTTCAATCATCGCCCTTATGCAGGACGGGATGACTCGCTAGGCGGGTTCCCTTCCGAGGGCTTTAAAAAGCAGAACTTCAATTCGTTATGCGGATATTCGCCATTTGGGTGAACCTTGAGTGAAGTAGACGTTCGGTCTTTGTCCGGCTTTAGTTGTGTGGCGACATAACTTTAATAGTGTAGCGATAAAGCTTTGGTCGCTTGCCGATAAAACTTTAGTCGCATTGCGGTAAAACTTTGGCCGCACATGGATATGTTTTGGGTTTTCTTGGAATGTTTGCGGATATTTGTATAAGTTAGACTTATTAATATCTTGATTGGCGGAAACTGGAATAACTTCTGGTTTCCGCCTTTCGCGTCTATGGCTTATGCTTCGCAATGATAAAACCTCATGCAGAAGCGTGTTTTTATGCAATTGACGTGTGTCTGTACGTAAACTTTATAAAAGAGGCTTGGGCATTTGAAAAAAAAATGTTACCTTTGTGGCATACAACATGAAAATGAAGCAAGTTAGACCGAAGAAGAACCTCGGCCAGCATTTCCTGACCGACCTGAACATTGCCAAACGCATAGCCGACACGGTGGATGCGTGTCCTGACATTCCGATACTTGAAATCGGGCCAGGCATGGGTGTGCTTACGCAGTATCTTGTGGAAAAGCCGAGGGAGGTAAAAGCTGTGGAGATTGATACCGAAAGCGTGCGTTATCTGCATGAACGCTTTCCTCAGCTTAAGGAAAATATCATAGGAGAGGATTTTTTGCGAATGGACTTGAATAAGGTCTTCGATGGGAGACAGTTTGTGCTGACTGGCAATTACCCTTATGACATTTCTTCACAGATATTCTTCAAGATGCTTGACTATAAAGAGCTTGTACCCTGTTGCACGGGCATGATACAGCGAGAGGTGGCCGAGCGTATAGCTTCTAAGCCTGGCACCAAGCAGTATGGTATATTGAGCGTAATGATTCAGGCATGGTATGACACCGAATATCTTTTCACTGTGGACGAGAATGTTTTCAACCCTCCGCCAAAGGTCAAGAGTGCGGTGATACGCATGACACGCAATGGCGTTACAGACTTGGGATGTGGCGAGAAGCTGTTCAAGCGAGTTGTTAAAACGGTGTTCAATCAGAGACGCAAGATGTTGCGTGTGTCCCTTAAGCCGCTTTTCGGCAAGGACAGGTTGCCGTCGGCTGCTTTCTTTGCTGATGACCTGATGACGCGGCGTCCTGAGCAACTGTCGGTGGCAGAGTTTGTAGAGCTGACCAATAGGGTGGGAACTGAAATGCGGATTCATGCCTGAAAAGTCAAGCTTTGCCGTCTTTAAACATTTTTTGTAGTAAAAAACAGGTCTTTATGTTGTTACTTTAAGTAAAAGTGCTTAAATTTGTACATTGGATAAATAAACCTAATAAAAAATATGATTGACGTAAAAGCAACCTTGAAGAGCGCCGAGGACAAGATGAAAAAGAGCGCCAACTTTTTGGAGAGTGAGCTGTCGCATATTCGTGCCGGCCGCGCCAATATAGCAATACTTGACAGTGTTCGTGTTGACTCCTATGGCCAGCGTGTGCCTCTCAATCAAGTGGCTGCCTTGCAGGTGCCAGATGCCCGTACGATTACTATACGTCCGTGGGATCGCAAAGCCATAAGGGACATTGAAAAAGGTATCATGGACAGTGAAGTAGGCATAACGCCGGAGAACAATGGCGAGATGGTCATCTTGCGCATTCCTCAACCAACGGAGCAACGTCGTAAAGAATTGGTGAAACAATGCAACAAGATTGGCGAGTCTGCAAAGGTACAGGTGCGCAATGTTCGCGCTGAGTACAAGGACAAGTTGAAAAAGGCGATAAAGGACGGGCTGTCTGAAGACCAGGAGAAAGACGCTGAAAATGAGCTCCAGAAGGTGCACGACAGATACATAAAGCTTATTGACACTGCTCTGCAAAACAAGCAGAAGGAGATAATGACAGTATAAGTGAAGGGTGTCGTTGTTAAGAACACGGGCTTTTGGTATACTGTGCTCACTGCTGACGGGAGGACAGTTGAGAGCAAGGTGAAAGGCAACTTTAGGCTGAAAGGCATTAGGTCGACCAATCCTGTGGCGGTTGGCGACCATGTTGATATTGCAGAAAACCAGGAGGGGACAGCCTTCATAACGGCTATTGATGATCGTAAGAATTATATCATTCGCCGCTCCACCAACCTCTCAAAGCAAAGCCATATCATTGCCGCGAATCTCGACCAAGCCTTTCTGATAGTTACAGTTGCCCATCCTGAAACCTCAACTACTTTCATTGACAGGTTTCTTGCTTCAGCCGAGGCTTATTCTGTCCCGGTAGTTCTCGTCTTCAACAAGACGGATTTGCTGGATAAGGATGAGTTGCGTTATCAGCAGATGATGGTTGAACTTTATAAGACGATTGGCTATGAGTGCTGTCAGGTTTCCGCCGCTACGGGCGAAGGATGTGACGGCTTGCGTAGTATGCTTGTTGATAAAGTTACTTTGTTGAGTGGCAATAGTGGAGTCGGGAAGTCTACTTTGTTAAATCTTTTTCTGCCTGAAGCTGGTGCAAAAGTGGCTGAGATAAGTGATGCCCACGACACTGGCATGCATACGACAACGTTCTCTGAGATGTTGCCATTGCCGGAAGGCGGTTGGCTCATAGATACTCCGGGCATTAAGGGCTTCGGTTCTTTTGATATGGAGCCGGAAGAAATTGGCAGTTATTTTAAAGAGGTGTTTAGTTTTTCCAAGAATTGTCGGTTTTCCAATTGTACTCACACCCATGAACCTGGGTGTGCAGTGCGTAAGGCAGTCGAGGAACATTATATATCAGAAAGCCGATACAATAGCTATCTGTCGATGTTGCAAGATAAAGAAGAGAACAAATACCGGGAGGCTTATTAAAAAGGCAAGAAAGCAGAAAGGAAATAAAAGACAAGAGGGTAAAGACAAGTAGAGGAAAAACGTGAGTACTCTATTTCTGTTTTTACCCTCTTGGCTTTTATTCTATTCTTTTTATACTGCCCCTTTCTGCTTTTTTACTATTTTGTTATTTGCTTTCTTGACTATTTATGGTTATGGTGTATTCGCTCATGAAACTTGAACCTGGCAGAAGGTGGTTCATAAGGTAGCGGTTGGCAAAATCACCATCGTAGCCGTCGTTGTCGGTCACGCCGTACCAAGGCTCTATGCATACAAAAGGTGCATTCTTGCCGTATGGTGACCAGATGCCTACGGCTGGTGATTTGAATGTCACTATTATTGCAGGTTCATTGTTGGCATCGAGCAGTGTGACTTGGTGCAATTGGCTATGGTCAAATATGAGAGCGTCGTTCTTAAAGGTGTTTTCGTTGAATTCCAATATTCCATTTTTGGTTTCAACTTCTTCGTGGCGTGAACTGTCAAGGCATCCGGTTTCACTATTTATGAAGCGTCGTATAGGATTTTCTGTGTCAAACAGCAGCTTCCCGTGCATGGCTTCACCAGCTTTGATGCCAGGAATATTGAATGCCGGGTGTCCGCCTATTTGAAAGGCAATGGGCTTGTCATCGGTGTTTTCAACATGCCATACCACGTGTATAGTGTTTCCTGTAAGCTTGTAGCTTACGGCAAGATTGAAGTGGTAAGGGTATTTTTCCAAGCTTTCAGCATTGTCGTGAAGGGCGAATACAACGTGGTTTTCGCTTTTGGCAATGAGCTTGAAATCCATGTCGCGTGCAAATCCATGTCGTTCCAAGTGATAATCTTTGTGTACAATATGGGTTGTACCATTCCAAAGTGTACCTACAATTGGGAAAAGGATAGGGGAGTGACGCCCCCAATACTTCGGATCGGCTTGCCATAGGTGTTCTTTTCCCGCGTCATCTTTTATGCTCATTAGTTCTGCACCGTGAGGTGACACAATTACCGTAAGTTGCTTGTTTTTGATAGTTTCCATAGTGTAATAGTTTTAAAGCTGTTGTTTGTGACAAATTTAGCCAAGTAACCCCGGCATCTTTTGCCGGGGAACTTTTGTAGTTGTGTAGGTTTTACTCTTCTTTCTTTTCTTCTTCGATTTCTTCCTCTCCCTTTGGCGCAAGTAAGTCCTTGAAATCAGTATAGCCGTTGTCTATGAGGATGTTGTACCATTGTAGCAGCTTTTTAATGTCGCTGTCATGCACTCTGTCACGATCATAGTTGGGCAATATTTCGGCAAAATAGTCGCGGAGTTCTTTGCCAGAGCTCTTTCTATAGTTTATTGATGCGCTCTTCAAGTTTTCTTTTTCGCCGACTTTCACCAGCACTTTCCATAGTGCTATGTCATCTGCATCAGTATACATAGCGATGTCGCTAAGACTTGTCACACTGTCGCTTGCGAATGCAGGCACGCGGCGATGAGTGGCATCGATAGTTTCCACTATAAGGTTCGACTTGCCACGTGAAACCAGTTTGTACAGTCCTGGCTTGCCAGATATTGAAAGTATTGTTTCCATTTCTGAATTGTTTGTTTTTAATTTGTTTGTAATGATTGTAGTATTTCTTTTATTTGTTTTTCAATATTATGTTGCCCGTCATTAATGATGACGAAGTCGGAGAGTTTTTCCACCTTTTCTTGCGACCATTGCCTGTGTAACCACTCTAATGTTTTTTCGCGTGAGATGCCGTCTCGCTGCATGACGCGGGCTATCCGCAGTTGCAAAGGTGCGGTCACGCATACCACGTAATCAAACTTTATGCGCCTATAGAAACCACTGTCAAATAGAATAGCACTCTCCAGCCATTCCTTGCCACTTTGCAAGAAATCATGTGCCACGGCGGGATGAATGACATTGTCGGCGGCTTGTTTGTTTTCTTCCGACGCGAGCAAGAACTTTGCGAGTACACGCTTCTGCAACACGTTGCCGATATAAACTTCTTCGCCAACAAGCTTTTTAAGTTTAGCTTGTAGCTGTTGGTCGGTGTAATATAGTCGCTTGGCAGCATCGTCGCTATCGTAGACGTTTATACCGAATTGGGCTAAGAGGTTGCAAACGTAGCTTTTCCCACTGCCGATGCCTCCCGTAATGGCTATGTGTCTCATTGCTGTTCGATAAGATAGTCTACTTTGTCATTCTCAAGTCGGGCGTTTCTTGCGAGTCGCGAGTGGCTGCGTAAGTAAAGCCGACATTTGTCTGACGGCTGGCTGGCTATTTCTTTGTAATCGACAAACACTTCAAAGTCAGTAGGCCGAACTTGCCTATAGACATTTGCCCCTACACTGTATTTTACGGTGACATTTTGGGGGAATGTACGAATTGTGAGATTGGAAGGTTTGTTTATTGTCTTGATAGGAACCTTCTGACTTCCCTCGGTTAAAACGTCAGGAAACAGTGTAACCTTTACTGTTGAGGGACTAATCTTTGCACCTTCTATCTCTTTTATTTTTACTATCCGTGTTACCGTATCTTCAAAGTTGCTTATATTGAGTTGCTCGGTTGAAACGCCATCTGTTTTTGACAGCAATTCCTTGCTTGCGTATACAGTCACCATGTCCGGCGTTATCTGTATGTGGGCAAGATAGCAGTTCTTCCCAGGTACAATGTTTCCACTCAAGCTTACCTTCATTCGTTTGTTTCGACCGAAATTAAAAGTGAAATAGAGCTTGTCTGCTTTCATTGCGGTTATTACAGAGGAACTGTAGAGGCGTTGCTTCACAATCTTCTGAATGTCGGTTGGCGGCACTTGCCCTTTCCCTGCTTGACGATTTGCGTATTTGGAGAAACTAAGTCTGATTGGGCGTAACTTGTTATAGCTATCATAGGCAAGAATCGTAAATCCCTTGTCGCGTATAGTCACCCTGACAGTGTCTGTCATGTCGGATGTCATGACGACATTCTTTGGAACTCCAACAAGGCGTATTGGCACAGGAAATTCTACCTCGTAAGTCTCATTGAGTGTCATCATAAGCCAGAAAACGCCACTGATGGCGAGACAAAAGAGGAAAATTAAAAACTCCTTGCCTGAGAATTCAGACAAGAAGCCTTTAAGGATGTCGTATAAATACTTTAGCCTATGCATTAGGCTGGCCTTGGGCAGCATCTTGGAATACGGTGCCCTTGTCTACTGTGATTACCACGCCATGTGCTATCTCTACGTCAACGGTGCTTCTTGTTTGGTCAATACGCTTTACGGTGCCATAGATGCCACCGCCTGTAACGACCTTGGAACCTTCTTGTAGAGAGTTTTGGAACTCGCGTATTTTCTTTTGTCTCTTCTGCTGTGGCCTTACCATGAAAAGCCACATAATGACGAAGATGGCAATAAGCATGAATATCATGCTACCGAAGCTGCCACCACCCTGTGCTGCCTGGGCAGCTAAAACTAATGATGTCATAACTTTGATGTTTTTTGTTTATTGTTCTGTTTGTAGTGTTCTTTGCTGATCTTTCAACTCTGTTTGTTGACCGTCGTTTTGTTGCGGTTCGTCAGTCTTGGGCCTGTGCACAAACCTTGTAGGCGCATTGTAGTCTTGCCTTTGCCTGTTATATCCGCCACGTTGGTTATAATTGTTGCGGTTGAAGTTTTTGTAACCATTTGTGTTGTCGTAGTTGCGGCGAGGTCTATCCTCCTTTTTTTCTACGCGTGGTGGCATTTCCTTCAACATCTTGCCTGTAGATATAAGGTGGCGTGCTATGGTATCAAGCATGCCGTTTATATATCCTCCGCTTTTTGGAGTAGAGTAGTTTTTAGCCAATTCTACATATTCGTTGATGGTTACCTGCACTGGTATGTTGGGGAATGTTAGCATTTCGGCTATGGCTATTTGCATTATGACTATATCCATATACGCAAGCCTTGAAAAATCCCAATTGTGCGAAGCCTCGCCCATGTAACGTTGGTAGTCAGACGCATTAAGAATGGTCGCGCGGAACAGTTTCCTTGCGAATTCTCTGTCATCTTCATCTTTATATTCCGGTAGCAACTCTTGCCCGCTTCTTTCCTTTGAATCGAATCGCTTTATGGTCTTGAGAACAAATGTGTCTACCACCTCCTTGTCGTCATTCCAATAGAGGCTCATGTCTTCGAGCAAAGTGTCGAGATCCGTATTTTCCTCGATTAGCAGCTTGTAAAGCTTGCGCCATACTTCGCGGTCTTCTTCATAGTCACCTTCCGGTGTTGCCATGTAGTCCTTGTAAGTCTGGCTTTGCTCTATTTGGCTGCACAGCTTGCGTACGAAGTCTGCATTGTCGCTCCATGACAGTTTCTTGTCCTCATTGAAGCTGTTCAGCATCTTGTTTTCTTCAAGTTGTAAGGCAAATTTGTTGAGGGCAAATTTCTTTGACGGTGCATCATCTCCTGACAACTTGGCCCTCTGTACCAGTGTCTCGTAACGTGAGCGTTCCTCACGAGTTACAGCCACTATTAGGTCAAGGAGGTAGTTGTAAAGGTCGTAAGCCTTGGACAGACTGAGAAACAGTTCTTTTTCTGCTATCTCAATGTTCTTGTTTCCATTCTGATAGTATGCGTAGGTAAGCTGAACTATCTTGGTACGTATCAAATCACGATTGATCATCACTCAAACTTGTTATGTGTAGGCATTATTCAACTGCAAAAGTAGTAAATAATCCCCTATAAAGCAAAAAAGCATGGATAAATCTTTGTTTTTTTTATTAATCTTTGTGTAGACGGAATAAAATCAGTAACTTTGCATCGCTTTTCAGATTGGGAAAAGTATTTCCAGTGTGATGGCGAATTAATCAATCATTTAATTTAGAGTAACACATTATGAAAGAAATCGAGATTTCAGGTAAGAAACGCGAGGGTCTTGGCAAGAAAGCTTCTAAGGCTCTGCGTAAGGAGGGTTATGTGCCATGCAACCTTTATGGTGAGGCAAAAGATGAGAATGGCAAGCCTGTAGCTTTTGCTTTCGCATCGTCTTTTTCAGAGTTGCGCAAGCTCATTTATACACCTCATATCTATGTGGTTAGGCTTAAGATTGACGGTCAGGAACACACTGCTGTCATGAAGGAGATACAGTTCCATCCTGTTACTGATGCTCCTTTGCACGTCGACTTCTATGAGATCAACGAGGAGAAGCCTATTACAATTGGCATTCCCGTCAAGCTTACAGGTCTTGCACAGGGTGTTCGCGATGGTGGTCGCATGAATCTTTCTATCCGTAAGATTAACGTTACCGCTCCTTACCAGCAGATTCCAGAGCATCTTGATGTTGATGTGACCAAACTGCGCATAGGCAAGAGTATCAAGGTTGGTGAGCTCTCATTCGAAGGTCTTGAGTTGGCTACAAGCAAGGAAGTCGTTGTTTGCTCAGTCAAGATGACACGTAACGCTGTGATTTCCAGTGCTTCGGATGACGATTCTGCATCAGCAGAGTAATCTCTTTGAGAAATTTATCAGTAAAGTAGCTAAGGGAGTTTAAGGCTAATGCTTTGCCACTGTTATAGGTCTGGCAAACATGTCTTTTGCTCCTTTAGCTTTTTTTCTTTTCTAAATGCTTTGATAAATAGTCAATGGACAAATTCTTGATTTGCGGTCTTGGCAATCCTGGCGATGAATATGCCGGCACACGACATAATACGGGTTGGATGGTTGTTGATGCTTTTGCTAAGGCGATGGGAGCTGAATGGAGGGACAGGCGTTATGGATTTGTGGCCGAGGCTTCGCTAAAAGGCCGCAAGATATTTCTGTTGAAGCCAACCACATTTATGAACCTTTCTGGCAATGCCGTGCGTTATTGGCTCAATGAGGAGAAAATATCGCAGGAGAGATTGCTTGTCATTAGTGATGATGTGGCGTTGCCTCTTGGTGAATTCCGCCTTAGGGGCAGTGGCAGCAACGGTGGCCATAATGGTCTTGGGCATATAATGCAACTTATAGGTCAAGATTTCGCGCGTTTGCGCGTTGGCATTGGCAACGAATATCCGCGAGGTGGGCAGATAGATTGGGTGCTTGGGCATTATTCCGAAGAAGACATGAAAGTGTTGCAACCCACTATTGACATTTCGGTAGACATTATCAAGAGTTTTGTGTTGCAAGGCATTGCCAATACCATGAATCAATACAATGGTAAAGGTAAAAAGGCTAAAGGCTAAAAAATAAATATAGGTAAAAGGCAAATGGTTGATAGTATTCCAAAGATGCCAAAGTGTGGCGAGGCTGCTCGTATAGACAAGTGGCTGTGGGCAGCTCGTATATACAAGACCCGCTCTTTGGCTGTTGAGGCCATCAAGAATGGGCGTGTGACTATAGGCGGCGTAAACGTGAAGCCAAGCCGGACTATTAAGGCAGGTGAGACAATTGATGTAAGAAAGCCGCCTATAACCTGCTCTTTCAAGGTCATAGCCTGCATAGAAACTCGTGTAGGTGCAAAGCTTCTACCTCAAGTCTATGAGAACGTGACCGACCCGAAGCAGTATGAAGTATTGGAGATGAGCCGCATATCCGGCTTTGTTGACCGCCAACGTGGCACAGGCCGTCCTACAAAGAAGGAGCGTCGTGCTTTGGACAATTTCATAGAACCTGCTATGTTTGGCTGGGATGACGATGATGAATAGCTTTGTAAGTTTTCTTTTATAACAAGTAGTTCTTTCTATTGTTGTAATATTTTAATGGGATTTAGTATAGTTACGCACTTGTTACACTATAAACCAACATAAAAGGCAGGCTGAACACCTGCCTTTTATGTTGGTTTTGTATTATTAGCCTCCGTGGCTTGATGGCTTTTTACCTTGGGCCGCCGAAGCCGCCTCCGCGTGGTGGCCTGCCGCCAAAGCCTCCGCGTTGTCCACGAGGCCCGTTGCCTGGCCCGAAGCCGGGACCGTCATGCATTGCGTTTCTGCCGCCAAACAGGTTGAGGCGATAATTGACGTGAAGCATTGCATAGCTGTTGATGGAGTTGAATTCGGTATCGCTTCTCATTGATGCCGATATGCTGCGGCTCAGGTTGCTTTGGTTGTGCAACAGGTCATAGAACTGGAGCATCACCACGAGTGGACGGCCTTTCAGGAAGCTTTGTGAGATTTGCGCATTCCATACCAGCTCGTTTGTGTTTAGTGAGTTGTCCGTGTAGCCGCGGCGTGAGTTCATGTTTATGTCTGTAGAAACGGTGGTGCCCCACGGTGCCGTGGCGTTGATGCTTCCGCCGTAGCTGTACTGCCAGATGTTTGAGTTGGATGTTGGTTGCAACTTGTTTTTTGAGTGACGGTAGTTGAAAGCTCCGTTCAGCTCTATTTCCAACCAGTCGTTGCGGTAGCTTCCTGCAAACCTGTCTGACACGCTCATGTCTCTTGTCGTGTTTTTCAGTGAGCTGGCATCGCGTTGCAATGCTATATAGCCTACATTGTTAGAATAGTTGAAATTTGCGAAGTTGTTGATGTTAAAGTAGCCTGCGCTGTCAAGTGGTGTGTTGAACATAATCATACCACCCATGTTCCAGTTGCCGTTGATATTTTCCGGTCGTGTCAGTCTTCCACCGGTGGTCTCATCGTACGTCACCATGTTGCTTATAGAGTTGCGCGTATTGCTGTAGTTGAAGGAAGAGGCAATGGTTCTCATTGTCTTTTCGAAAGTCTTTTTGAACCAGAAGTTGAGGTTTTGGGTGAAAGATGGCTTCAAGCCAGGATTACCCGTTGATATGTTCAGAGGGTCGCTGTCGTCTGTGATGTCGAGGAGCTGAGTTATGCTTGGCTGCGATGTATTGGCGCGGTAGTTGATTCGCAGGTCGCTTTGCTTGTCGAAACGGTAGCGGAAATCGAGGGTGGGTGTGATGTTCGTAACCGTGCGAGTGGTGTCAACGGCAACGCCTTGATAGTTCTGCACGTAGTGAGAAATCTGAGGCTGTACCATCACGCCCGTGTTGAGTTGCCATTTAGTCCGAATCATGCGGAACATCAGCTCTATGTCGTGGTGATAGTTCTTGTATTCAGAGAAACGGCTGAGGTCAGTGTCGAGATAGTACTCGTATGGATGTTCCAACCGGTTGAGGAAATTGTCCCAGCTGCGATATGCAGGTGTGAGTCCGGCAAAGAAGGTCTCGCCAAGGTTTGAAAAATCGTAAGTAGAGCGGTCACTCTTGCTGTAACTGTAGTTGAAGCGATAGCGCAGTTGCAAGAATGTGGCTTTCCACAGAGGCTCGCTGTATGTTGTTTGGAGTGTGTAGCTCCAGTTCTTCGACGGAGCCAAGTTGTAGCGGTTTGTTTGGTACGTTGAGTCCTGTCCGAGGATGTTTTGCAGCTGATACAGGTGTACGTTGTTTGTGGAGAAAGAGTTCGATTTTGAGTCGCTGTAGTTTGCATCAGCGCGCACAGTGATATTGCGGCCTTTGCTGTTTAGCTTGCGGTTTAATTGGAGCATTGCGCCCACGCTGTTGCTCTTGGAATAGCTTATGCTGTTGGAGATGTTTGAGTTTACTATTATGCTGTCAGCACTGAGCAGAGCCATTGCTTCTTCTGACAGAGGGTCGGTGACCCATTGGTATGGGTCGCTGTTGAATGAAGCTGACTCGTTGGCTGACAGTCCGTCCGACTTGTTGGTTGTGAAATGAGGCCTGAACATGATGTTAGTCATGGAGTCGGGAGTCCATTCCACCCTTGCCCTTGCCTCGAAGCGGTCGGAGCGTGAGTAGTTTTGGTTGCGGCTGTTAGAGAAAGAACCAACAGTGCTTACATAGTTTTCCCTGCTGCTTTTCGAGCGTGTATCGCCGTCGCTGTGGTTCCACCTCACGCTTCCGTCCATCTTGAGCGTGTCTTTTATTTCATAGTTGAAGTTCAGACCTGCCATCTTTGATGCATTGAGGCCGTTGCGTCCACGCCCGAAGCCTCCGCCACGTCCGCCGAAGCCCATGTCGTTGACGTTGTTGGCGTTGCCCATTCCCATAATGCGTGCGTTGCTGTTCATATAGCCTCCGAACATGCGTGCGCTGTAGCGGTCCTTTGTGCCGGCTGCCACGTCAGCATTTGCCATGATGCCTTTGTTCATGCCTGGCTTTACACCGAAGTCGAGCACGGTCTGCTCATCGCCGTCTTCGATACCTGTGACGCGAGAGAGGTCACTCTTCTGATCGTATGCTTTCACCCTTTGTATGATGGACGTAGGAATATTCTTTATGGCGGTCTTTGTGTCGCCAGTCATGAATTCCTTTCCGTCAATCATGATTTTCTTTACCTCTTTTCCGTTTATGGTAATCTTTCCGTCGTCGTCAACCTGTGCTCCCGGAAGTCGTTTTACGAGCTCCTCTATTGTAGAGCCCTCCGGCGTGCGGTAGGCAGCCGCATTGTATACGAAGGTATCTTCCTTTAAAACCACCTTCTGCGCTTGCGCCGTAATGGTGGCTTCTTTTAGCATTATAGCGTCGCTTGCCATTGCTATCTGTCCAATCCTGAGATTATGGCTCCTGTCCATTTGCACATTGCGAGTAGTGGTGACATAGCCTACGCTTGACATCTTTAGGATGTAGCGTCCTGCTGCCGGGGCTTGTATTACAAACTTTCCGCTGTCGTTTGACAATGCGCCAACGACAAACGTCGAGTCTTGTTTCAGTAATTGCACGGTTACCAAGGGCATTGTTTCCTTGGTGTTTTTGTCGATAAGCGTGCCTGAGATCTCTCTCTTTTGTGCTATTGCCATTACCGATGAAATCATCAACAAGGCAATAAGTAGTGTTTTCTTCATCTTGTAGATTATTCCTGAATTTGTGATCTTTTGCTATATTGACGCTTGAAATGCCTACTGGTTTAAGTCTCTTTTGGAAAATTAACAAATAAATAAGCCAATCTTGTTTTGCACACTACGTGTGCATTTTTGAGCAGTGGATAAAGTCTTAATGTTAAAAAGTTGCAATTTCTATGGCCGTACATGGATTTATTAAAGCTTTATTCTTATTTTTGCAGTGAACGTTAAGTATGTAGTTATTATGAAGCAGAGAGTTATTATTTCAGAGAATTTGGCAACCGAACTGGCTTTGGCAATATCCGAATGCGAGCATGATCGCATATTTGTTTTGACAGACGAAACGACCAAGCGTTTTTGCTGGCCGGTCATAAGTGGTTTTATAAGTTTGCGTGATGCTTATGTCATTACCATCGGGACAAGTGATACGGAGAAGAATATAAAGTCGCTGATGCACGTGTGGCGTGAGCTGGAGAAAGGCAACGCCACGCGCCATTCGTTGCTGATAAACCTTGGAGGAGGCATGGTGACTGACCTTGGAGGCTTTGCGGCTTCAACATTCAAGCGTGGCATTGATTTCATCAATATACCGACTACGCTGCTTGCGATGGTCGACGCGTCTGTTGGAGGCAAGACCGCCATCAATTTTGACGACTTGAAAAACGAGATCGGTGTGTTCAATGATGCCAAGTTTGTTATCCTTGACACCGGATTCTTGCACACGCTTGACGCGGACAACCTACGGTCGGGCTATGCAGAGATGCTGAAACATGGGCTTATATCAAACGAGCGAAATTGGGCCGAGCTGTTAAACTTCAATCTTGCAGAGCCCGACTTGAAGCATTTGCAGCAGATGCTGGCAACGTCAGTGCAGGTTAAAGAGCGCATCGTTGAGCAAGACCCTAAGGAGAAAGACATCCGCAAGGCATTGAATTTCGGACATACCTTTGGCCATGCTTTCGAAAGCTATTCGCTCTTGCAATATGACAAGACGGGCAAGGAGCCTGTCCTCCACGGTTATGCTGTGGCTTACGGCATTATTTGCGAATTGTATTTGTCAGCAGTCAAGGCAGGTTTCCCCGCTGACAAGATGCGCCAGACGGTGCAGTTCATTCGTGAATATTATGGGCAGTTTGCCATTTCGTGCAGCGATTATGACGCGCTTATTGGCCTTATGCATCACGACAAGAAAAACATTGGCAATGCTATAAACTTCACGTTGCTCAGCGACATAGGCGGCATTCACATCAACCAAACAGCAACGTTAGATGAAATAAAAGAATGCTTCGATTTCTACAGGGAAGGGTGAAAGTAGCGGGGGAGTCAGGACTGGAAGTCTTTTGGCAGCTAATCAGAGACTCTCTTAATCTTTCCTGTTTCTGTCATGGGTATCTTTTCAACGTGCTTGTATCGCCGTGGAACCCAGTATTTTGGCAGGGCGTTCATGCATGTTTCCTCAACCTCTGCCATGTCAGTGGCTTCGGTTATCAGCATGACTGCCTCGCCGAATTTCTCATCAGTGGTTTTCGTTATTGCAAACGGTGCACGCAGGAAGGGCTTCAAAGCCGCTTCCACTTCCTCTATTTGGATTTTTATGCCGCCCGAATCAATAACATTATCCTTGCGCCCAAGCACGCGGAATTGCTTCTTGCCGGTCTTGGGGTCGGTGCGCATTTCCACGCGGTCATTGGTAATCAACTTGCCGTCGTGCACTAACGGGGCGTCTATTGTCAGGCAGCCGTCCGGTGTCCGGGTCACCTCTACGCTGTCGAAAGGCGTGTACCATAGGCTTGCCTCACTGCCGTTTATCCGTCTTAAGGCAATGTGCGAGAGGGTCTCGGTCATGCCGTATGTACTCCAAACATAGTTCGGAAAGCCGCGCAGTTCGTGTGCAAGCCTGTCGTCTATTGCCCCACCGCCTATTATCAAGTGCTTTATTTGGCTTAAAAGCTTTCTTTCGCGGTCTGCTTTCAGGGTGTTGTAAACCTGTAGCGGCACCATCGCGGCGAATACGGGTGCTTCGCTGAGGGAGGCAAGAGGGTTGCCCGAGGGCTTCACGCTTATTAGCTTAAGCTCCCTCTCTATGCTTCTCACGACCACCATCTTGCCTGCTATGTAGTCTAAAGGCATGCACAGCAAAGCAGTGTCGCCGGGCTTAAGACCGAGGAAATCGCAGGTTATGCGGGCTGAGCTTAGCATCTTCTTTTTCTCCACCCACATCGGCTTTGGCCTACCCGTAGAGCCGCTGGTGTGCACCAGCAACCTGTCGGAACCGTTTTCCCAGTCGCTAAGAAATTCTTCAAGTGTCATATATGCGTTTTGTCCTTTTTTTTACACCCTTTTTTCTTTATGCCCGATTAGCTTTAAACCAAAGCTTGTCGCCTCTTATTTCCAGTGGCATGTCTATATTGTCTTTGTACAAAAGCCCCGTGCCGAGTCCCTGCGGCATCGTTATGTTTTGCCCATAGACGGAAGCGCAGAAATGAGCGATAGCGTTTAGTCCGACATTGCTTTCCAAAGCAGACGTTATCCATGAGCCTGTTCCGCGTTCCTTGGCAAGCCTTATCCATTCGCCGCATCCCTTCATGCCTCCATGCAGGCTTGGCTTTAGCACAATGTAGGCTGGCGTTATTTCGTCTAAAAGACGTGCTTTCTGCTCTATTTGGTTTACGCCGACAAGCTCTTCGTCAAGGGCGACAGGCAAGGGCGACTCACGGCATAGGCGTGCCATCTCCTTCCATTGGTGTTGCTTTATTGGCTGCTCGACAGAGTGAATGTCATACTTTGCCAATGCCTCAAGCTTTTGCAAAGCGTCTTTTGGCGAGAATCCTCCGTTGGCATCGACGCGCAACTCTATCCGTTCCTTGCCAAAATGATTGCGGATAAACTTGACAAGCTCAAGCTCTTTGTCAAAATTTATTGCTCCTATTTTCAGTTTCACGCAGTGGAAGCCAGCCTTTAGCTTCTCCTCAAGCCTGGCGTACATTTCCTCGAAAGTCCCCATCCATACAAGTCCGTTTATCGTGATGCCTTCTTCGCCCCGGGCGAAAGGGGTGTCAGACAGGGCTGTGCTTCCACCGGCGGCAAGCTGGGCGAAAGCCGTTTCCAAGCCGAACAAGACAGACGGATAACGCCGCAACATCTCATAAGGTATGCCTTCGGCTTGCTCTACAAAGGCGCACGCCTTATTCAGTACGGCTTCGTACCTCTCTTGCGGCATGGCGTCGCAACTGAGGTCGGGCAAGACAGAACATTCGCCTACGCCCCTAACCCCGTCTTTCTCTATGGTGACATAGTAAGACAGATGCGTAGTGTAAACCCCGCGGGAAGTGCCAGCAGGTTGCTTGAAGTGAAGGAGACGGGAAGTAAATGATGCTTTCATACAAAATAATTCTTTTGACATAGTAACATAGTGGACATATATTCTTGCCTTGATTCTTTTGACATAGTAACATAGTAAACATAAATTCTTACCTCTTTTTTAGTGACAAATATTTGTTTACTATGTTACTATGTCAGAAGCTCGCGCACTTATGTTTACTATGTTACTATGTCAAAAAAAGCCGAAAGTATGTCTACAATGTTTCTATGTCTTAAAACTGTTTGCGGTACAGGCGGTACTTCCTCTTAAACTGTAGTTGCTCAGCTCCAAAGTTTATCAAGAATCCGTCGTCTATGCCTGTTGCGGTGAGATAGTTGACGAGTTGAACCTCATTAGAGATTGTAATGCCATTTGTCGCCTTCAGTTCTAAGACAAGCCTGTTGTCAACGACGATGTCTGCCTTATAGCTGCCAACGACTATACCATCATAGAGTACATTTAGAGGCACTTCTGTCAGAAAGGGCAGGTTACGTTTCCGTAGCTCTATGACCATAGCGTTCTTATACACAGCTTCAAGGTAGCCGGGGCCTAATTGCTTTCTGACGGCCTTTGCACAATCCATCATACATGTCACCAAGTCATTTATATCTTCATACATACGATTGAAATATATTGCTAAGAATGATGTCTACTCTGTCACTATGTCCTTAGAATGACAGTAAAATTATGTCTACTCTGTTACTATGTCCTTAGAATGACAGTAAAATATGTTTACTCTTTT
>CAZEEP010000031.1:0-12733 GCA_964511295.1 uncultured Prevotella sp. | reverse complement strand
ATGTCTACTCTGTTACTATGTCCTTAGAATGACAGTAAAATATGTTTACTCTTTTACTATGTCATAAAACTTACCCTGTCTTTATGGGAACTGTGGGTATTTGTCGAAATCGGGCTTGCGCTTTTCAAGGAAGGCGCGTCCACCTTCCTGTGCCTCGTCGAGAGTATAGTAGAGCATGGTAGCGTCGCCGGCAAGCTCCTGGATGCCAGCCTGTCCGTCAAGCTCGGCGTTGAAGCCTGCCTTCATCATGCGCAGTGCCAGAGGCGAACGCTCCATCATGGTTTCAGCCCATTCCACGCATGTGTCTTCAAGCTTGTCTAAAGGCACCACCTTGTTGACGAGCCCCATTTGCAGAGCCTCCCCGGCAGAGTATTGCTGGCAGAGATACCACATCTCGCGGGCTTTCTTCTGTCCGATGATGCGTGCGAGGTAGGAAGCGCCAAGCCCCGCGTCGAAAGAGCCGACCTTTGGCCCCGTCTGCCCGAAGCGTGCGTTCTCTGAGGCAACGGTAAGGTCGCAGACCACATGCAGGACGTGACCGCCGCCGATGGCGAAGCCGTTTACCATTGCGATGACAGGCTTGGGCATGCGGCGGATTTGCATCTGCACGTCGAGGACGTTGAGGCGTGGCACGCCGTCAGCCCCTACGTATCCGCCGCGTCCTTTCACGTGCATGTCGCCACCTGAGCAGAATGCCTTGTCGCCGGCGCCTGTCAAGATGACCACACGTATGTCGAGGCGGTCGCGGCAGTAAGTGAACGCCTGGCTCATCTCCCACACTGTCAGGGGCGTGAAGGCGTTGCGGCAGTGTGGGCGGTTAATCGTAATCTTTGCGATGTGATGGTATTCTTCAAACAATATTTCCTTGAAGTTGAACCCGTCAATCGTTTTCCATTCTCTTTTTCCCATGTTTATTATAACTTTTTCGGAGATTAAAGCGCAGTTTGTCTTATGGTCTCAGCATAACGTCTCATCTCGCTTGCGTCAGTCTCCGCATTAGTGAATACTTCGAGCAGCAGGGGCGCTTTCGGTGAGCTGTCGCCGGTGAGCCGGTCGATGCCTTCGCGCAGAGCCGCGGCATCCTTGGCTTGCCGGTATTCCACGCCCGCCTCCTCGCAAATGCCCTTGGCGCTGGTTGCATGGCTTGCGGCAATGAAGCCGTCACGATGCGGACTTGCCTGCAGGCCCGGCAACTGGTGGAATATGCCGCCGCCGCCATTGTTGAGCAGCAATATGCGTAGATTATCCTTGGGCAGATTGTTCCACAGAGCATTCCGGTCATAGAAGAAGCTGAGGTCGCCTATGACGCAATAGACCGGTGCTTGCGCGGCGGAGGCAAAGCCGACGGCAGTGGACAGCGAACCCTCGATGCCGTTGACGCCACGGTTGACGTATATATATTGCGTGGCGTACATTATGCCAAGGCGCACGGCCGAACTGTTGGCATATTGCAAATGGCATTTTTGAGCGCAGACAGCATCGTGGAGCAGTTTCACGGCAAGCATTTGGGAGTAGGCAGGCTCAAAAGCATGGCACCGTTCGCGGCAATGGCTGAGCACCGCTTGCCATCTGAGGAAGAAGTCAGACTTCTTTCTGTTTGACAACAAGCCGCCTCTTGTTTTTTCGTCCAACGCGCGTATCATGTAGCCCGGTTCACACTCCACAACGTCAGTGGCGTGCATCGTCACGTCGGTCAGCTTGCCGGTCTCGTTGACAATCACAGTCCTGCGAGGCGTAAAGCTCTGCAAGAAGCGTTTTATCCGTTTGCTGACGAAGGTACCGCCAATATAGATGATGAAGTCGGGACGATAATCCGGATTGTCTCCGATTATCGACAGAGCTTCGTCAAAGTGGCATTGGCAGCCAGTGTCATTTGATAAAGGCTCGTCCAGTACCACCACGCCGTTTGCGCGTAGGGTGCACGTTTCGTCAAGAACCCCGTCGTCGTAAGACCCTGTCCGCTGCCCTGTCAACAGCATGGCGCGCGGCTCCTTGGCAAACTCGCCGGCTATCTCGTCGATTGCCGCGTAGTTGTTGCCGGGCTTGACATAGTTGACCGTCCGCCCGGCAGGCAAGGCGGGGCACGTGAAGTGGAACAGCGGCTCGGTTACGGGCACGTTGATGTGCACCGGGCCTCCGCCATGCTGCCTTGCCGCTATGAGAGCTTCGTTGACAAGGCGGTTGCAGTGCCACAGCCCGGTGTCATTGTGCGGCTCGGGCAGAGCCACAGCCTTGCGTACGAACTTGCCCAGCGCGTCGGCCTGTGGCAGAGTCTGCCCCTGCAGTTGGTCGATCATTGCCGCAGGGCGGTCGGCGGAGATTATGACGAGCGGCACGTGCTGGTAAAACGCCTCAGCCACGGCTGGCAGCGTGTTGAGCAAAGCCGAGCCCGACGTCACGCACACTGCCACGGGCTCTCTCAACGCCCGGGCCATGCCGAGCGCCACGAAGCCTGCCGACCGCTCGTCGGTTACCGAGAGGCAGTCTATGTCGGGGCATTCGCAGAGGTTGTGGGTCAAAGGCGCGTTTCTGCTGCCGGGGCAAGCCACCGCGTGGCGCACTTTGTGGGCCACGAGCAGAGAGGTGAGGATGTTTACGTTGGCTTTATCCGAGTACATTTTTCATAGTTTCGAGCTTAATCTTGGTCTCCTTCCATTCCTCGGGCTCGATGCTTTCCTTTAGCAGTCCGCCGCCGGCATACAGGTGGAAATTCTTCTCGTCGCGCATTTCCACGCATCGCAACGACACGTATAGCCGGCTCTCGTCCCACAGGTTCCAAGGCCCGCAGAAGCCGCTATAGTAGCGGCGGTCGATAGACTCGTTTTGCAGGATAGCCGCCAGCGCCTTCTCCTTTGGCAGTCCGCACACGGCAGGCGTGGGGTGCAGCGCCTTTATGAGGGCTGTGGGCGAAGCGTCAGGCTTGAGGCTGAACGTGAAGTCGGTGCACAGGTGGAACAGCTTTGCGGCGGTGGCTGCGTGCGGCTGCGACTTTTCCACGTCTTCCGCAAACGGCTCTATGGCTTCGGAAATATATTGCTCCACAAGGCCTTGCTCCCTTATGTTCTTTTCGCTCCACGGCCCTTGTGTGGTCATGGTGCCTGCCAACGCCATGGTCTTCCATTTGCCGCCATCCTTGCTGAGCAGCACCTCCGGCGTGGCCATGAGCCATGCCCCCGACTTGGCGGTGTATGTGAGCGCCACCATCTGCCGGGGGTACAAGCGGCAGGCTTTCTGGAAGATCTGCCCCAGCGTGCCCGACCACGCGGCAACCTTGCAGTCGCACCTGCGTGAGAGCACCACCTTGTCGAGCACCTCGCCGTCAAGCATCATCAGCATCGACTGGAAGTCGTGGCGGTAGAGCGCACGGTTGCTTTTCTCCCGCCATTTCAGCTTGAACCGCCTTGCGCGCTTAGGCATTGGCTTTGTCAGGGTCTTCTCCGGCTTTATGATGACATGTGGGCAGGCATGGCTTGCCGTGAATGGAGACATGACAAAGCCCTGGAGGCCGCCCAAGTCGGGCAGCTCGTCGAAATATTCGGCTTTGCCCCTCACGACGTGGTATTCGTCTGCGTAGGGCAGCCTGTAGAAAGCGTAGTCAAGCATTGTCCTGTCGAGGTGTCAGGACGTAGTTGGTGACATGCACCGTAGAGATGAGCTCGTCCTTCGAGTTTTTTATGTCAACCTGCCATTCGTGCAGGGTGTTGCCCTTGAATTGCAGCTTGCCGTATGCCGTCACCGTGTCGCCCTCGCGCACAGCCTGCACATGGTTTCCGCTGACGCTTATGCCCACGGCTATCCTGCTGGGGCACAATGCCATGGAGCCTACTCCGGCAAGGTTCTCGGCAAGGGCGAGCGACGCGCCGCCCGACAGGAAGCCGAACGGCTGCTTGTTGCGTCCGTCCACCTTCATCCTCGCCATGCAGGTGTCGGGCTCGGGCGTGGAGATGAATTCCATACCGAGGGTGCGGCTCAGCCCCTCTTGGTTCTCTATTATTTTTTTCTGTTTGTCTACGTTCATGGTTCGGAAGTCTTTTTTTTAAATTGCAAACTTACTATTTTTATTTGAGACCGCCAAAACAATTCTTTTCATTCGTGTGAATAACTTTTACAAAAACCCTTCCGCGAACGGCGTGCCTCATGTCAAGGCATGCTCCGTCCTGAGACGCGCCGCTCGTGGAAGTCGTCATAATCTTTTGTATGTCAAACGATTATAGCCAGGTTGGCTTCCATGCTGTTTTTTATTCCCGGTCTCTGCGGCGTAACGCTGTCTTCTCTGCGGCGTGAAGGCCGTCATACGGACGGCGCGCGAGTGTCCCGGTTACGCCGCGCGTATGTCGCTCGTGCGCCGCCTGTATGCCGTTCGTGCGGCGCGCGTGACACGCCGCCACGCCGCCGCAAGTCAAAAGCATGTTTCCCCTTGATTTTTCCAGCCTTTTCCCCATGCGCGGTCTTCAGGCAATATTATTTTACATTTTTCGGTTTGTCTTTTATGCTTATATTATAAAAAAGCAAAAACAAGTGGTTGTTTCCACATTATTTAGTAACTTTGCACGGTATAAGCGATAACAGGAAAACAACAGACAGTCAATATAGATATGAACATTTTGGAATTGAGTGAGCAGGAGATTGGCCGCCGCCAAAGCCTGCAACAGCTACGCGACATGGGCATAGACCCGTACCCCGCAGCAGAATATCCCGTAAACGCAGAGTCTGCCGACATCAAGGAGAACTATAAAGACGATGAGAATCGAGAGGTCTCCATAGCCGGACGCATGATGAGCCGCCGCGTGATGGGCAAGGCGAGCTTCGTGGAGCTCCAGGACGGCAAGGGCCGCATACAGGTCTACATTACGCGTGACGATATATGCCCTGAGGACAACAAGGATGTGTATAACGTCGTGTTCAAGAAACTCATGGACATCGGCGACATCATCGGCATAAGGGGTTTCGTCTTCAAGACGCAGACAGGCGAGGTGTCCGTCCATGCCAAGGAGCTGACGCTGCTTTCCAAGAGCCTCAAGCCGCTGCCAATAGTGAAATATAAGGACGGCGTGGCTTACGACAAGTTCGACGACCCGGAGATGCGCGCCCGCCAGCGTTACGTCGACCTCGTGGTGAACGATGGCGTGAAGGACGCGTTCCTGAAGCGCGCCACGGTGCTGCGCGCCATGCGCGAGTTCTTCGACAAGCATGGCTACACCGAGGTGGAGACTCCTATCTTGCAGAACATTCCGGGCGGCGCGTCGGCAAGGCCGTTCATAACGCATTTCAATGCGCTCGACACCGACATGTACATGCGCATCGCCACAGAGCTTTACCTTAAGAGGCTCATCGTGGGCGGTTTCGACGGCGTATACGAGATAGGAAAGAACTTCCGCAACGAGGGAATGGACAAGTTCCACAACCCCGAGTTCACCTGCATGGAGCTTTATGTCCCATACAAGGACTACAATTGGATGATGTCGTTCACCGAGCAGCTGCTCGAGACGATTTGCATTGCAGTGAACGGCAAGCCCGAGGTGGAATACCAGGGCAAGGTGATAAGCTACAAGGCGCCGTTCAGGCGCTTGCCAATCCTCGACGCCATCAAGGAGAAGACGGGCTACGACCTGAACGGGCTGGGCGAGGATGAGATTCGCGACATAGCCATCAACAAGCTGAAGATAGAGACTGTGGACGAGACTGCCGGAAAGGGCAAGCTCATAGATGAGATTTTTGGCGAGACGTGCGAAGGCTCGTTCATACAGCCCACGTTTATCATAGACTATCCTGTGGAGATGTCGCCTCTGACGAAGATGCACCGCTCAAAGCCCGGGCTGACGGAGCGTTTCGAGCTGATGGTGAACGGCAAGGAGCTTGCCAACGCCTACTCGGAGCTCAACGACCCGATAGACCAGGAGCAGCGTTTCATCGACCAGATGAAGCTTGCCGACAAGGGAGACGACGAGGCGATGGTCATCGACCAAGACTTCCTGCGCTCCCTGCAATACGGCATGCCCCCCACGAGCGGCATCGGCATCGGCATAGACCGCCTCGTCATGCTCATGACGGGCAAGGAGAACATTCAGGAAATAATGCTCTTCCCGCAGCTCAAGCCGGAGGCAAAGATGCCGCAGACATCCGTCAAGGACTGGCAGGACAAGGCGGGCGTGCCCGAGCAGTGGGTTTACGTACTGCGCAAGGCTGGCTACAACCTCATTTCGGACATAAAGGACGTGAAGGCGCAGGCGTTGCAGCAGAAACTGCTTGAGATAAACAAAAAATACAAGCTCGGCTACGACAAGCCGTCTCTCGAAGATATTCAAGGCTGGATTGACAAGGCCGCAGAATAAATAATAGTTATCTAAAAGAATCTATAGGAGTCTATAAGAGTCTGTAAAAATCTATAGAGTCTATAAAATCTATAGAATCATAAGCCTCCATAGCCTCCATAGAATCTATAAGAAAGCACTATGAGCATCTTTTCAAGCATCTGGCAAAAGCTATCCCCCTCCCGCAGAAGGGGACTGGGGAGAAGCTACGCCATCATCGGCGGCGGCTCATGGGCTACGGCTATAGCCAAGATGGTGGTCACGCATACGGGGCACATCGGCTGGTACATGCGCCGCGCCGACCGCATAGCCGCCTTCAAGAAGCTCGGCCACAACCCTGCATACATAACGTCGCTGCAGTTTGACGTGGACGAGATCTCGTTCTCTGCCGACATCAATGCCGTGGCGCGCAAGTATGACACGCTTGTCTTCGCCACACCGTCGCCATACCTCAAGAACCACTTGAGGAAGCTGACGGTGGACATAAGCGGCAAGACCATCGTCACGGCAATAAAGGGCATCGTGCCCGACGAGGAAATGGTGGTGTCGGAATATTTCCATTCGCGCTACAACGTGCCCTACAGCCACATCCTTTGCATCGGCGGCCCGTCGCATGCCGAGGAGATTGCCCTTAAGCGGCTGACATACCTCACAATAGGCTGCGCCGACGAGATGATGGCAAGGAGCTTTGCCGAGGTGTTGCAGAACGACTATGTAAGGTCGGAAATATCAACCGACATAATCGGCATAGAATATGCTGCCGTGTTGAAGAACGTGTACGCTATCTGCGTGGGTGTATGCAACGGCTTGCGCTATGGCGACAACTTCATAGCGGTGCTGATAACAAACTGCATACGCGAGATGGACAGGTACCTGACGGCGGTGAACCCTGCCAGGCGCAACATTTGCGACAGCGCCTACCTTGGCGACTTGCTCGTGACGGGCTATTCCAACTTCTCGCGCAACCGCACGTTCGGCACGATGATTGGGCGAGGCTACAGCATAGAGAGCGCGCAGCTGGAAATGAAGATGGTGGCGGAGGGCTACTATGGCACCAAGTGCATGAAAGAACTCAATAGGAAAACCGGTGTGGACATGCCAATACTGAACACCGTATACGATATGCTTTATCGTGGAGTGGCTCCTGCCGAGGCGATACTCGCGCTGACAGAACGGCTGACATAGTACGCCGGGGGGACATGGTAACATAGTATACATGGTTCTTCTTGTACGGTAGGGGGGGACATAGTAACATAGTATACATGGTTCTTCCTTAGGAAGGAAAAGACAGAGTAACATAGTAGACATATTATTATATTCTTCTAAGCAATATAAACTACCATATTTTAGTGGTGAACAATTTCGAAAGATAATCTCTTATATAATTATTAATGACAATGGAGAAAATCAAGTTAGACATTACGAAGGCTGTGGAGTTCCTTGACGCTGATGCGCTGAAAGGATACGAGCCTAAGGTAGATGCCGCCCAAAAGGCTTTGGAGGACGGCACGTGTGAAGGCAACGACTTCTTGGGCTGGCTGCACCTGCCTACGGAGACTACCGACGACTTCCTCAACGACGTGGAGGCTTGCGCCGAGACATTGCGTTCAAAGTGCGACACCGTGGTCGTGGCAGGCATTGGAGGCAGCTATCTCGGTGCACGTGCCGTGATAGAGGCTCTTGGCAATTCGCTGCAATGGCTCGTCAACGACGCTTCGAAGGCTCCTAACGTAATCTTCGCAGGCAACAGCATCAGTGAGGACTATCTTGCCGAGCTTACCGATTATCTCAAGGACAAGAAATTCGGTGTCATAAACATTTCGAAGAGCGGCACCACCACCGAGACCGCCCTTACCTTCCGCCTGCTGAAAAAGCAGTGCGAGGCACAGCGCGGCAAGGACGAGGCAAAGGACGTGATAGTGGCTATCACCGACGCCGTGAAGGGAGCTGCCCGCAAGACTGCCGAGAACGAGGGCTACAAGACGTTCGTCATCCCCGACAACGTTGGCGGCCGTTTCTCTGTGCTCACTCCCGTGGGACTGCTGCCGATAGCTATTGCAGGTTTTGACATCAAGGCTCTCGTAAAGGGTGCGCAGGACATGGAGAAAGCTACGGGCGTGGACGTGACTTTCGATCAGAATATCGCCGCGCAGTATGCAGCCGTGCGTCAGGCTCTGTACACACAGAAAGGAAAGAAAATAGAAATACTCGCCGACTTCCAGCCGAAACTGCATTTCATTGCCGAGTGGTGGAAGCAGCTCTACGGAGAGAGCGAAGGCAAGGACTACAAGGGCATCTTCCCTGCTTCTTGCGACTTCACCACCGACCTGCACTCTATGGGGCAGTGGATTCAGGAAGGCGAGCGCAGCATCTTCGAGACGGTGCTTTCCGTTGAGGAGTCTAACCGCAAGGTGTTCTTCCCGCACGACGACGAGAACCTTGACGGCCTCAACTTCCTTGAGGGCAAGCGCGTTGACGAGGTCAACAAGATGGCGGAACTCGGCACGTGCCTGGCTCATGTAGACGGCGGCGTGCCTAACATCCGCGTCAGCGTGCCGCAGCTCAACGAGTACTACCTTGGCCAGCTCATCTATTTCTTCGAGAAGGCTTGCGGCATAAGCGGACTGCTTGAGGGCGTGAATCCTTTCAACCAGCCCGGCGTTGAGGCTTACAAGAAGAACATGTTCGCCCTGCTCGGCAAGCCCGGCTATGAGGAAGATACGAAAGCCATAAAAGAGAGGCTCGCGAAAGAAAAGTAATTGCGATGGATATAAGAAAAGCCATCAATGATTATAGCACGCGCCTTGGGGTGAAGTTTCATCCCAAGGCTGTGCTTTTCGACATGGACGGAGTGCTCTATGACTCCATGCCTAACCATGCCACGGCTTGGACTGAGTCAATGGCGGAGTATGGCATCACCATGACCAAGCACGACGCTTACGCCACGGAGGGGGCGCGGGGGTTCGACACCGTGCGATCTATGGTGAAGCAGCAGAAAGGCACCGACATTTCCGAAGACAAGGCGCGCGAGATGTATGAGGAGAAATCGCGCATTTTCCATTCGCTGCCCGAAGCGCCCGTCTTTGACGGCGTAAAGGAACTGATGCAGAAAGCGGTAGCCGCCGGGCTTACGGTGAACGTGGTCACGGGCAGCGCGCAAAGGCGGCTCATAGCGCGCCTGCATGACGATTTCGGCCGGTGGCTTTTGCCGGACCACATAACAACGGCTTTCGACGTTGAGCATGGCAAGCCGGCGCCCGACCCCTACCTTGCCGGACTGAGAAAGGCTGGAGGCTTGCAGCCGTGGGAAGCCATTGTCGTGGAGAACGCGCCGCTCGGCGTGCGTGCCGGCGTGGCGGCACAAATCTTCACAGTCGCCATAAACAGCGGGCCGCTGCCCGACAGCGCGCTTGCCGACGAGGGCTGCAATCTGCTTTATCCCCGTATAACAGACTTGCTCGCCGACTGGGAAAAAATCATCAAGTTCAGTTTGTAGAGATGGCTTTGGACTGAAGGGGTGCGTAAGCTTCTACATTGTCGAAGCCAATACATCTTTACTGCTGCCTTTTTCTTTATAAACCATTCCAATTATGAAGGTTTTATTTCTTTTTTCTCTTTTTACCCTTTCAGCGCTTGCCGCCAATGCTCAGGACGGCAAAGCTACGAGAAAACTTGTCGTGGCTGACATGGAGACCAAGGTGCCGATGCGCGGAGTGATAGTGAGCACGAAAGACGGCTACCGAGACACTACCAACTGGCGGGGCGTTTGCTATGTGCCCCAGACGTTCGACACGCTGACGGTGGCAAAGGCGAACTACATTCCCGAGCGGCTTCTGCCCAAGGAGCTGAAGGACTCCACGTTCCTGATTCCGGCAGGCAAGGCGATAGGAGAGGTGACGGTTTGGGGAAAGAACAACATGCAGGAGGATGTGGAAGCATGGAAAAAAGGCACGACGCTGCCCCTGCCGGACGGTAGGACGGGCGTGGTCGGCGAGTTCGACTTTGCCAAGCTCCTTGATGCCCGTGCGCGCCGTGACCGCAAGCACCTGCGCAACGTGCGCCGCAGTTTCTCGACGATAGAGGAGAGCGAAGACCCCATTGTGAGAGCCTACAACCAGGCTATGGCGGAGGAACAGATGAAGAAAGAACAGGAGGAAAAGAAAAAAGCCGAGAAGAACAAATGATTGATTACGAGAAAATCAGAGACAAGCGCATAGCCGTGCTGCTTTCGGGCGGTGTGGACTCATCGGTAGTGGTTTACGAGTTCGCAAGCCGCGGCATCCATCCCGACTGCTTTTACATAAAGATAGGCCCGGAGGAAAAGGAGGAGTGGGACTGCAATTCGGAGGAGGACTTGGAGATGGCTACCGCCGTCGCCGCGAGGTACGGGTGCAGGCTGCAAGTGGTGGATTGCCACAAGGAATACTGGAACCAGGTGACGCGCTACACTATGGAGAAGGTAAAGGCCGGTTTCACGCCAAACCCCGACGTTATGTGCAACCGCCTTATCAAGTTCGGAGCTTTCGACGAGAAGGCCGGACACGACTACGACCTCATAGCCACGGGCCATTATGCCCGGACGGAGTGGATAGACGGGCGTAAGTGGCTGGTGGCAAGCCCCGACCCCGTGAAGGACCAGACCGACTTCCTTGCCCAGATACACCAGTGGCAGCTGAAGAAAGCCATCTTCCCCATTGGCCATTACATGAAGGACGAGGTGCGCGAGATAGCCGAGCGCGAGCACCTCGTGAACGCCAGGCGCAAGGACTCGCAGGGCATCTGCTTTCTGGGCAACATCAATTATAACGAATACGTGCGCCGCTATGTCGGCGAGCAGGCGGGCGATGTCATAGAGCTGGAGACGGGCAGGAAGATTGGCGGCCACCGCGGCCACTGGTTCCACACCATCGGGCAGCGCAAGGGGCTCGGGCTGGGCGGCGGCCCTTGGTTCGTGGTGAAGAAAGACACGGCGGAGAACATCGTCTACGTCAGCCACGGCTATGACCCCGCAGCCGCCTACAAGAAAGACTTCCGCATGCACGCCTTCGACTTCCTGACCGAGGGCGTGGACGCTTTGCCGCGCCGCGTCACGTTCAAGATAAGGCACACGCCCGACTATCATCCTGCAACGGTGGAGGCTGAGGGGGGCGGCGTCTTCACGGTGCACAGCGACGACAGCATACACGGCGTGGCGCCGGGGCAGTTTTGTGTTGTCTACGACGAACAGCATCACAAGTGCTACGGTTCGGGCGAGATAACCGTTTAGGAGCGGCTCTGCGGATGGTTTTGCGCTTGCGGCGCGCCTTTTGCCTAATGGCATAAAAAATGTGAAAAGATTTTGCTTATTGCGCAAATGGTAGTACATTTGCAACGAGAATGAAAGCGGAAGGACATTGGAGGCCGTCCTGATTCGATCGGGATACTCATCAAATTACTTTGAAAACAGGGTTGCTTCTCTTGCCAATGGCGGGCCACAAATGCCTGTGGGAGCGGGCTAAGCTGTAAAGCCGGTGGATTACAAAGACGGAGAGCGCTCACAACTTTTATAGCTGGAGTTTTCATCACATCCTCAGGGCGGCTTCCTTTCTCTCTTTTTTTTATCAATGCCTGATTCTTATCAAAGATGTTTAGTGGAATAGTAGAGGAGATGGCGACGGTTGTCGCCGTAAGTAAATACGGGGAGAATATGGATTTCACCCTCAGTTGTTCATTTGCAGGTGAGCTGAAGATTGACCAGAGCGTCAGCCACAACGGCGTGTGCCTTACCGTGGTTGACATCAAGGACGGCACGTACACGGTGACCGCCATGAAGGAAACGCTCGACCGCAGCAACCTCGGCTTGCTCAAGCCGGGCGACAAGGTGAACGTGGAGCGGTCGATGTTGATGAACGGCAGGCTCGACGGCCACATCGTGCAGGGCCACGTGGACGAGACGGCGGAGTGCGTTGCGATGAAAGACGCCGACGGCTCCACCTATTTCACTTTCCGTTACACGCCCGACGTGGAGATGGCGCGCCGCGGCTATTTCACAGTAGACAAAGGCTCGGTGACGGTGAACGGCGTATCGCTGACGGTGATTTCGCCGACCGACTGCGAGTTTACGGTGGCTATCATTCCTTACACTCGCCAGAACACCAACTTCCGCGACATGCGCGTGGGCTCGAAGGTCAATATAGAATTCGACATTCTCGGCAAGTACATTGCCCGCCTGAGGCACTTCGAGGGCTGAGCCTACGGGCGGCTCTAACCCGTTGACACAAGCGGCACTGAAACGTCGAAGGCGCTGCGCTATACGCCTGAGAAAGAGACCGTAGGCGGACGCAAGATTAAAGACATCGCGAACGCCAAAAACAAGGTGTGGACACTGCCGGCAATTATCATAAAATTATCATAGCCTTGAATTTATGGGAAATTCGTGGATG
>CAZEEP010000030.1:3754-40618 GCA_964511295.1 uncultured Prevotella sp. | reverse complement strand
ATCTCGCCCGCGGCTTGATCCAGCCACTTGCGCTTACGCACATGGAGGTATGTGGACCGCCCACGTATCGGATAATCCTGTATGGTGCGGTAATCGCCGAATCCGTAAGAGATTATGTTTTTATTGTACTTGTCTTCCCGGAGTTGATCTTTCTTCTCATCAAGCCATATGTCGAAGCGAATATCGCTTTTTTCAAATCGATCAATGTCGAAGTTGTCTATCAGGACTTCGGGTAGGATTACTCTGAGTAGTTGGTCTGGTTTCATTTTGCAAAGATAACACTATACTATGACATTTCCTCCGCCAACCCGAAAAATCCGCTGACCCCTTATTGTAGGAATAATGCGGAGAGTCCACTACACTTGCCGGAACAATGATGATTGTAAATGCCACAACCATGATATAGCAAAAGCTGCCGTTCATATTTGCATGTTTGGGTTTCCAATACAAATATGAACGGCAGCTTGTTTCTTTTTTCAATCTGTCATCACGCGAAATGTCGGATGAACCTTTAAATGATTGAAAGGGGAATAGATGAAAACGCAAGATGCCTGCCTTATTTTTTCTTCACGGTCTGTGGAATGGTAGTAGGCGTAAGTTTCATGATATTGCCATGCTTGTCAAAATCCATTGGCTGTATATACAGCATTGGCGGCAACCCGCTGTCACGCACTTGCCCATGACAGCTCAACCACATCCTGCCGTCGGGCCCAGTGAAGACAGTGTTGTGGCCTATGTCAGAATACGGAGTCTCCACGGCATCCTTCCATTTACCTTTGCTTTGTGACCCGAATATAGGGTTGTTGGCAGCCTTTGTCCATTTGCCATTTATGTTTTTTGTCGTAGCCACGCCCACTTCATAGCCACGCTGCCAACTCGAATACATTATATAATATGTACCTTTGCGCTTGAACAGGCAAGGACCTTCCACGCCACACCTGTCCCATCCTATTGTAGCTATGTCGCCTTTCGTTCCGCCGAAAATCTCGTGAGTGCCCGACAGTTTCAGCGTCTTCAAGTCTATTCTTGCCAGCATCATGACGTTGCCGTCAGGATGTTCGGGCGACGGGCCGCACCACGACACATACACCTTTCCGTCGTCGTCCTTGAAAAGCGTGGCATCGTTCCCGGCATACACCGGCGTGTCGTCGCTCAACACTCTGTACGGGCCCTCTGCGTGGTCGGCAACCGCTATACCCCACGATTGCTTTACGTTAAAGCCGTCACGCTCGTTGCGGCAGTTGAACGTGCAATAGTATTTGCCGTCAATCTCATGTATCTCCGGCGCCCAAAAGCGGCTTGCATACCACTTGCTCGTACCCGGGTTCTTAATTATCAAACCCACCTCCGTCCAATGGTTCAAGTCGTCAGAGCGATACAGCCTCACGCCAGGATTGCCGTAGCCGTCGCCCCAGTGCGGAGCCGACGTTCCCGTAAGATACCAATGGCATTCGGCGCGAAAGACGTAACAGTCGCGCAAACCGCCTTTGTCTATGCCGTCGGTGATGGGGTTCGCCCATGTGAACGTCTTTGCTTGTGCATAGGCTGTCAATGTGGACACCGCAATAAGCAACAGAGTGAAAAACTCTTTTCTGCCTTTCATTTTTAATATTTCACTTATCATCTTTCTTTAAAAGTTAGAATTACTCGGCTAAGGTACAAATAAGATTTAGAAAAATCACACATTTGGGCGAAATAATTTTGCCCGCACGCAGTTTATTAATGCGCAAATTGCGTATTAATGCAGGAAGAAGCGAATAGCAATATCTATCATAGCAAGCAAAAAGAAATAACGAAAGAACTTTACAAAAGCTCTTTCATGAGCAGCCGAGTTTTCATCAAAGAACACTCTTGGCTCCAAATACGCTATTCTCGATCAATTTTGCAATCTATTGACTGATAGAGACTTATAAAAATGCCTTTTTTTTTAGCTACTATCGGACTTCTTCTTTACGGCGTAAACGTCTCACCTTTACGCCGTAATCATCACTCGTTTACGCCGTACAGATGGCATAATTACGCCGTACAGGCAATGCTCGTACGGCTGACGTGCACTGCTCCGAGGTTACGGCACAGCAAATGTCAAACGTTTTAACTTCTACTTTGCCTATCTCAGAGACCCAGTTTTTTGGTTAAGTTTTCTTACAATGTAGAAAATCCAAACATAAAAGCCATTAGGAAAACACCATCTTGTCTTAGACAAACTCTAAAGTACGGTTGAAAATATCATAAAGACATTAATACCCAATGACATAAACATGCGTAGAGGTAGAAAAGCGCCTGTAAACACAAAATAAAAAAGCAAGGCATAAAATAAAAGTCCTAAATCTTGTCGCTTTTCGCTTTTTTACTTAACTTTGTACATTGCAATTCTATTTTTTAAACATAAAACTTATGAAGAACTTGCTTTTGCTTCTTGCCGTACTATTGTTTGCCCCGTCCTGCATGGCAGCAGACAAGGCTGGCATCAAGCTGCTAAGCCAAAACTACACATTCAGCCAACCATCCGGCTCAACAACCCAAATCACCTCCGCCCAACCAAAAGGCAACGTGACGGCACCCCTTGACATGGAGAAGGGCTTCGCCATCAGCATGACCGTGGAACTGTCTCCATTCTCTAACACCGTAGACGTGCTGTCAATCCCCGGCGTGATGGACGTGAAGCTGCGCCAATGGAATCCCGAAGACCGCATACGCCAGAACTATCCAGCCAACCGCATGGCTGACGGCACAGTGCCCGTGATGGAGGCGAGCATCAACCTCGTGCAGCCCGTAGGCGACCACAAGGTGGAGACCATGACCATCGGTTTCCCTCTTGCCGAACTGCCCAACCCGTGGCAAAAACACGACGTGGTAATCAATTTCGCCGGCCCCACCTATACTATATATGTAGACGGCAAGCTGATGGACAACGACTTCGCGCTCGGCTATCCCAAGAAGGAAGCCTTTGCGTCATGGAGCGCAAACCCGAAGATTGTGAGCAAAGCCACCTTCTCATCTCCTGCGCTGAAAGCTACGCGCAGCCAAGAGGGACAGAACAAAGTAGTAGGATTTCAATTCTTCACCCCACAATGGCACAACGCCTGGGTGGGCGACGTAGCCGCATGCTGGCACAACGGCCGCTACCACCTGTTCTATCTCTTTGACCGCCGCGGCCACCGCAGCAAATTCGGCAAGGGCGGACACTATTTCGAGCATCTGTCTACCACGGACTTCGTCCACTGGACTGAGCATGAGGCTGCTGTGCCAATAGACCAGCAATGGGAGACACTGGGCACTGGCACACCGTTCGTCTACGACGGCAAGCTATGCCTCGCCTACGGCATGCACACCACGCGCATATACCCACGTGAGAAGACCGTGCTGCCTGAGCAATGGGACTTCATCAACAAGTATAGCTACAGCAAGTGCATAAACATGGACACGCTGAAATACGCCATCCCCGACGGAGCGTCATACGCTGTCAGCGACGACGACATACACTTCCGCAAGTCGCACCTGCTCATCCACCCATGCGAGAACCCGACTATCTTCATCGACGAGAAAGGACAACTGAGCATGCTTGCCAACTACGGCGCACGCGGCTACTGGATAGCACCACAGCTCAACGGCGGCTGGCACTGCATAAGCGAGAACTTTCCACCGGGCGGCGACTGCACGTTCATAATGCACTGGAACAACTACGACTACATCGTGGGCGGCTTCACACGCCAATGGATGAAGCGCGCCGACGAGCCGATAGATAAATACCAAGACCTTGTGGCACAGGGCGTTGACTTCTACGACGGCATGAGCGTGCCGGCACTGACCACCATAGACGGCGGACGCTGCGTGGAGGCTGGCTGGCTGCAAGTAGGCGAGCACTGGGGCGGCGTATTGGTGCTGCACGAGCTCATGCAGGATTCAGACGGCAGGATTGGCTCCAAATGGATGGACGAGGTGACGCCACGCTTTGCCAACTCACGCCAGTGGGGCGGCAAGAAAGCGCAGAGCATTGGCATAGGAGCCCCTATGACAGAGCTTTCATTCCGCGTAAAGCCGACAGCCGACGGCAAAGTGTCTGTTATATTAAAAGGTGACAAGCCGGACGAGACTTGCCATTGGGACCTTGACCTTGCCAAGAAGCGAGCACAATACGGCAAGCCCGACAAGGACGGCAAGGTGCCTGCATCGAAAACCCTGCGCGAGGGCGGACAGCCGCAGCGCGGCGTAGACTATGCCGTTGACCACCTGGCAGGACTCGACGGCACCTTCCCCGTGAGGATGATGATATACCAGAGTGACAAGCTCGGAGGTTGCATCATAGACACAGAAATTGCCGGCAAAAGGACAATGCTGTCGTGCCGCCTCAACCTGAGACCGACACAGGTTGCCGTTACGTCGCAAGCCGCCAAGGTTAGCAACGTTACTACCGCCTGGTGAGCGTCATAAGAAAGGGCAAAAGGGTAATCAACGGCTTCATTATCATTTTTTGATAATCGTGATATATGCATAAGTGCTTACGACTATGGCAAAAATAAATGTCATACAACTGATCGGCCAACAACGTCTGCAACTGGAAGAAGGCTTTCGCCAGGGCAAGAGCCACGCATGCCGCATGCGCTGTCGCGCAGTCACGCCTCAACTTCAGTGGGACGGCAATGGACAGGCAACACCATCGACCTTGTGGAACTGACTTACGGAATCAACGAGACAGGCTGTATCAACAACGGAAATATGCCGCTCAAACGTCTTGCACCACTCCTATACAAGATATTCGAAGTGGAACAAAGGACTGCTACCGTTTCTACATCGACATCAAACGCCGGAAAAACGAGAGCCGTTCTTACTTCCTTGACAAAATGCAAAAAAATGAACGAGAAGATGCTCCGTGGCGAAGATGTGGAGCGTATGAGAAGATAAAATGCCAATAAGAATCTTATGCCTTCGGCATTTCCTGTCAAAATGAAAGTCAATATAAGGATACGTTCTAAATACCAAATCCATTTCCCGGCATTCGGCAGGCTTTTCTCAGCAGTTGCCAAAGGTGATCATTTCTTAATGAAGAGGCTCAAAAATACGGACGTAGGTTTTAGCACCAACAAGTAAGCGATAACAACAGCCCAGATGTTCAGGCTGTTCCATTCTGTCCTGAAAAGCTTTTGGCAGAAATACCCGTCATGGTCAGACAGTGATAGCCATAAGACAACGATGACGGCTATATGGACAAGCTGGTCTATGAGGAACAGCGGCATTCTTCTTCATATACTCGACCTTTATGTAATCCATCAATATGTGGGATATGAAAATAACCAACGGGACCATTCAGTTGCTCCAGTCCGTGACAAAAAGATATGCCATTGAAGCATGGATGAAGCTATGCAGCAGTTGGTAAACGTACTTCTTTTTTGTCTTGCCCTGTTTGCCATCACATATTTTGTCGCTCTGAAAGAAGAAGTCGGAAAGGACATGAGCAAATAAAAGTCTCAGCAATATAGCCATATTCATTATTTTATCATGTTTGAAATCAATTTATGGTATCTGCCAATATACATCTGGACAAGATTCACTTTTGCCGTACTTAACAACTTGCTTATGTTCTGTGCAGACTTTTGAAATTTATGCGCAATTTCTTTTTGAGAAGTATTGTATAATAATGCCTGATAAGCAGCCTGCGATTGCGGAATACTCCATGAAGAAACCACCTCGTCTGCAAATGCAGTACTAACCCTCAACTCCTCATTCACGCCTTCCCATCTTGCTTTGACAACAAGACGCCGCTTGCCCATTTCGTCAAGTTCCCTTCCTGAGTATTGGAATGCTTCACCGTCTGAAAATACGGTATTGCCCGCATGGTACGATATTGTTCCCACCCCTAAGGAAAGACGGGCGTCCCACGGCTTTTTACACTCCTTTGGCGTATGCCCCTTCAACCCGGCACGCAATAGAACAGCAATCTTCATCGCATTTTCCGGGGTATCGATAACCGTCTGGAAACTGTCGCCCCTGAAAAATTCTATTTTTAGAGGTTCAATTACAGACAGTTCATCGGCTATCTTCCGAATGAACTCCAGCAAGAAGTCCCGATATTTTATCTGTATGGCAGAAGACTCTATAATATCTCCTGTAATAACACCTTTTATCTTATCCATATTCTTTGCCAGTTATAATCAATAATCAAACAAAAACGATTGATTTTTCAAAATCAAACAAAAATAGTTGACAATAAGGAATCAACCGTTTTTAGCTTCGAGAAGGGTTACCCCTTCTGCTATAACAAATGTTTCAGATTTTCGTCGTTGGTAATGCGTTCCAGCTCGTCGGCGACAATCTGCTCCCCACTCCTTGATTCGCCTGCACCGTTTCCTTCATGCGGTCGTTACCGTTTTCGTCCGTGAAGTCGGTAATGACGGGTATCTTCTTGTAGACTTTCTCCTCGCGCTTCACCTTCTCTGTGTCCACGACAATCTCACAGTGAAAAATCCTCCGTTCGATACGTTCGTTGAAGGATTGCACTCACAGCAACGATTGTTTTAAGTACAAAAGTATCTTTGCTTCCGCAGGAATGCTTGCAGAAGCAAAAAACTACACTCGTTTACTACAAACACAAAAAAGGACTCACACAAAGGCATTTCACGCATAATGAAAATGCCTTTGTGTGAGTCCTTTTTATTTTTCTTGCATTCTGACAATAGAATTAATTAAAAATTTGTACCTTTGCGCTATCCTTCCCAAAAGGCAGATGTTTTTCGCAGAAGCCCCAAGGGTGGGAAACATATATGGGAAAGCGTTTACTAACGCTTGTTCTTGACGCTGAGAAACTTCGCAACTTTCAATTGCCGTCAAAGGACAGAGCTATGGTAGATGCCTTGTGGATGTGTATTCATCTACTTGTGATGTGCGCCACCTTGCTGGAGGCGTACATCTATGGGTGTATTGTACATATCGGCGTGGGCTTCTGCGTTGCTCGTTCTGACGGCAATGGGCAATGCGAAGGCCTCTCAGCATAGGACGGGTGACAGTACAGCGACCCACGCTTTTTCGTAAAAACAAGCTTAACAATACAACTTTTTTGATGAATTGTCCAAACGGGGTCAACGGGCGTATCAAGTGACATATATGCTGTTCAACTCTATCTCCTTTCTACTGTTCTTCCCGACAGTTTGCTTACTGTATTACAGCATTCCTTCCAGTCTGCCAAGGGCGAGAAACATATTATTGCTCGCTGCAAGCTATTATTTTTATATGAATTGGGAACCTGCGTATGCTTTATTACTGTTGGCAAGCACCGTAATTACATATCTTGCAGCATTAGGCATTTCACGCCACGAAGACAAGAGAAAGAAAAAGTTCTTTCTTGTGTTTAGCTTAGTCTTGAATCTTGCCATGCTTTTTTTGTTCAAATACTATAATTTTGCTGCAACAAACATCAATACGCTATTGCAGACAAGTGGCTTGGCAATTAGCCTGCCAAACTTTGGCTTGTTATTACCTGTAGGAGTGTCCTTTTACATATTCCAGGCACTTGGGTATTCTATTGACGTTTACCGCGGCACTACCATGACGGAGAGAGATTTCCCGACATACGCTTTATTCGTATCTTTCTTCCCACAATTAGTCGCAGGCCCCATCGAACGGTCGAGCAACCTATTGCCCCAGTTCAAGAAATAGCATCATTTCAATTACGATGCCATAATGTCCGGTATCAAATTGATGGTATGGGGATATTTTATGAAATTAGCGGTTTCCGACCGATGTGGCATGTATGTGGACGCTGTCTTCAACAATGTTGACAAACATAATGGCGGAGCATATATATTGGCCTCATTCCTATTCTCATTCCAAATCTATGGCGACTTTGCGGGCTACTCACTCATAGCAATAGGAGCTGCCAAGATTATGGGATTCAAACTTATGGAAAACTTCCATAGGCCTTATTTCTCTTGCAGTGTCGGCGAATTTTGGCGGCGATGGCACATATCTTTATCCACATGGTTCAAGGATTATGTTTACATTCCTCTCGGTGGCAATCGAGTCGGCAGGTGGAGAAATTATTTTAATTTGCTTATTACTTTCTTTATAAGTGGAATATGGCACGGTTCCAATTGGACTTTTTTCTGTTGGGGTGCTCTTCATGGCATGTTTCTCTGTGTTGAAAAAGCGTTAGGCATAAATCACAGGAAATATACTGGCGCAAATATGATTTTTCATTGGGCCATCACATTTATATTAGTCAGTTTCGCCTGGATTTTGTTCCGCGCGAACAACATTTCTGATGCCATAATGGTCATAAAAGGAATTTTTACCAACTTTGGCATTCCTAATATCAGTTTCTCAATGTTCACGGAAATCTCTCTTGCTCTATTTGCCATAGGAGTTTTATGCCTTAAGGATTTTGCCGAAGAACTCTCGTGGAAGCCAGTGGCTCGTCTAAAGAAATCTTCCTTAGCTGTCTGTTTTTATATCATAACGATGATAGCTTTTGTAATGCTTTTCGGCGTTCTTGACGGAGGCCAGTTCATTTATTTCCAATTTTAGGATTCAGGTGTATGAAAAAAATTGCTATATTCATATCCATAATAATAGTTGGTCTGTTTTTTGTTGACAGAATCGGCGGTACAATAATGCTCCAAGTAAATAAAAAATCAAAAGATGTCTTGGCTCCTAAACTGCAATACCTAAAAAATGACATTCATGAAAACGTGGTGCTTATAGGAAACTCTCGATGCCATCACCATTATATTCCTTCCATCCTTGAGGACACCCTGAAAATGTCGGTATATAATGCTGGCGTGGGTGGAGCCGACAACATATATTCAGACTATATCGTATTGTGTCACCTATTAAATAGGTGCAAACCCAAGGTTATTTGTTTGGAAGTATCACCTTCCGACTATAATATGGAAAAGAATTCTTTTTCTGCCACTCGTTTCTTCGCACCGCTTTTTGGCAACGACAAAGCCGATTCAATATATCGCCTCGCTGGTAATTATCATGAATACCGCATCTCACATCTATATCGTTACAATGCCAAGGCGGCATCAAACCTGTGGGGACTCGTCATTAACAGACAGAAAAATGCGGACAAGGGCTATATGCCTTTGCCTAAACCAAACCAGTTCCCCACCAAAGCCTATAAGGAAGAGGGGGATACTATCGTTGACCAGCAAAAATTGGAATGCCTTGACCGTTTTTGTTCTTTATGCAAAAGCAATGGAATAAAACTGATATTTACCGTTTCCCCTAAGTTTACAAAAGTTGGTGGATCTTATTACGGCATACTGAAAGATTTCGCTATAGAGCGTGGCATTCCTTTTATGGATTATCATACTTGTGGCCTCTATCTCGACCGCCCCCACTACTTTAAAGACCACGTACATCTTTGGGATAAAGGCGCAAAGATGTTCTCCAAGACCTTTGCACACGACTTGAAAAACATTATAAACATAGTTGACCCTATAATCTACCAACTCGGTCAGCGACCAGTTAAACATATTTGACAAGGCAATCATTGACGAGCTGAAGCCAATGGGCAGGAGCGTATGGTAGAAAAAGGGAAGCACGTTGAGCATCAGGTAGTTGACTATGTTTATTCTCGCTTTAACGTCATTACATACTACATGCACAGGATAATGAGTCACGAAAATCAATTCACTGCATTGCCTTTTGCTAAGAAGAATTGAGCTTCCACTCCATTACGTACAGACGGTTAATGCATGCAATGGCAATGTCCACCCTACCCTTTGGCGTATGCGCTTCAACATTTGAGCGATTGCGCACAATCATTCTCGACAAATTTCTCCCTTCCCCTTTAACATGGACTCTCATTGAATTATCCATAAATTTCCAATATTTTTTTATTAATACTCCTGACATCTTTTTTTTTAATTATTATTAATGCCGCACGAAACGCGGTTGTAGGCAATAATCGTTATCTTTGCAGTGCGCAAAGGTAAAGGACATGAAAAAAATATTATTGACCCTCGTGCTTGGACTCGCAATACTGGTGTCATGCGGCAGCGACAACGAAGAAACAGGCTCAACGCAAAAAAAGACTGAAACTGTAGAGCACATTGACAGCGACTATACCTACGAGCTGCCTGTGATATTCCACGTGCTCTACAGCAACCAAGCCGACCCCAAGCAATACATACCTTACCAGCGGCTGGCAAACCTCCTGCAATATGTCAACCAGATATACGAAGGCGGCGTGTATGGCGGAAGCGAAAACGTGCACGTGAGATTCGTGCTTGCCACAAAGGACGAAAACGGCAAGACGATGCGCTACCCGGGAGTGGAGTACGTGCATTATACGGGCGAATACCCTATAGACGTGAACAAATTCATGTCAGACAACAGCGGCGACAACGTGAAATACATCTGGGAGCCCAACAACTACATCAACGTGATGATGTTCAACTTCAAGCAGAGCAATGCCAGCGAGACCACACTCGGCATTTCGCACATGCCCTATACACACGAGGGCAGCCACAAGCTCGAAGGGCTGGAGACCATTGCGCAAGACCGACTCACCAAAAGCAACCTGCGCTTTGCCTACTGCTCAGCCATCAACAGCCTCTACGCCAACCAGGCCGACGACGGCGGCTATTACCAAAGCGACCGCTACACTCGCCCCGACCACCAAGCCACCACGCTCAGCTCTGCCGACATAGTGGTGACAATGGCTCACGAGCTGGGCCACTATCTCGGCCTGTACCACGCCTTCACAGAGAGCAAGAACGCGGGAAGCGTGGAGCCTGTAGACTCGTGCGGCGATACCGACTATTGCGCCGACACTTACTCATACAACCGGAATGAGTACATGGAATACCTTTCCGGGCTTTCGGCAAACGACCTGTTCAACGCCAACCTCCTGCTTGCGCGGAACTCGTGCGACGGGGTAAGGTTCAATTCAGAGAACATCATGGACTACAGCCTCACGCTCGGCTTCCAGATAACAAGAGAACAGAAGCAGCGCATACGCAACGTACTCTACTACAGTCCGCTCATCCCTGGCCCAAAGATGGACGCAACGTCTTCAACCCGCGCGTCAATCGTAGAAGGCCCCATTAACCTCAAGATTACCACCATAAAATAACGAACTCATGACCACATACGAAATCAACGCCCCCGAATACCTTGATGCCGACATACAGTTACCCGCGTCAAAAAGCATCAGCAACCGCGCGCTCATAATACACGCGCTGAGCGGCAGCGAAACCATTCCCGACAACCTGTCTGACTGTGACGACACGCGGGTACTTATAAATGCATTGAAAAACAAGCCCCACACTATCGACATCGGCGCAGCAGGCACTGCCATGCGCTTCCTCACGGCTTACCTCTCATGCACCGACGGCGACCACATCCTTACCGGCACCGAGCGCATGAAACACCGGCCCATAGGCGTGCTGGTGGATGCCCTGCGCATGCTTGGCGCCGACATCAACTACGAAGGCGAAAACGGCTATCCCCCACTCCACATACACGGGCACAAGCTCATTGGCGGCAAGCTCGAAATACCAGGAAACATAAGCTCGCAGTTCATTTCGGCATTGCTGCTCATTGCGCCCATGATGAAGGAAGGGCTCACGCTCAACCTTACGGGCGGCATTGTCTCACGACCGTACATCGACCTGACCCTTAACGTGATGCACGCCTACGGGGCTGAGGTAGACTGGGCTGATGCCGACACTATAGTAGTCAAGCCCAAACCGTACACCGAGCATCAGTATTTCATAGAAAACGACTGGAGCGCAGCTTCCTACTGGTATGAGATGGCTTCGCTTTACCCCGTGGGCAACGTAAACGTGACGCTGCACGGGCTCCGCGACAGCTCACGGCAGGGCGACTCCGTGATACGCTACATCTTCTCACTGCTCGGCGTGCGCACCACCTTCGCTGTCCCCCACTCCACACAACCCACCTCCGTGAAGCTGTCACGCCACACGCAGCACGTCGACAGACTGGCATACGATTTCCTCAATTGCCCAGACCTGGCGCAAACCGTTGTGGTGACATGCTGCGCCCTCGGCATTCCTTTCCACTTCACCGGACTGGCAAGCCTGCGCATAAAGGAAACCGACAGGCTGAAGGCTCTGCAACACGAGTTGGAAAAGCTTGGATTCGTGATACACGCTGAGAATGACTCTGAGCTTGTTTGGAACGGAAGCAAATGCGAGCCTCATCTTGACAAAGGCATAGACACCTACGAAGACCACCGCATGGCGATGGCATTCGCTCCTCTGGCAATAAAGTATCCCGGCTTACGCATCAACAACCCCGAAGTAGTCACCAAGTCCTATCCCGACTTCTGGAGCGACATGCAAAAAGCTAAGGTCTTAGTTAGGAGTGTTTAGTTAGGAATTAGGAGTTTGAAGTTTGAAATTATACATTATGTAATGAAATTATACATTATGTAATGGAATTATGCATTATGAATTAGAAAAATGTTTATCCTCATCATAGCCCTTGCTCTGCTTGGCACATTGTGCGCCTTGCTCGGCTTCATCTCGCACAAGCGGGGCGAAGACGAGGCTATTGTCGTAGGCAAAGGAGACTGCACGTCGTGCAACGGCGACAACGCCATGTGCGAACAGGTGTGCACCATGAAGGCAGCCACAAAGCCAATAGAATATTTTGACGACGAGGAGCTCGACGCTTACAAAGGCAGACCGTCTGACAGTTACAACGACGACGAGACGGCACAATTTGCCGAAGTGCTGGAGACGCTGCGCCCAACGGAGGTAAAGACATGGGGGCGAAGCCTCACCCTACGCGGCATAAACATGCCGGACGACATAAAGGACGAATACATTGCGCTGGCATCGACAACATAACACAGACACACAAACAAAACGAAAACAACAACTACACTGTCGGGCAGTGGACTCATCTTTATATTGCAATTAATGGCGACAAAATAATGATAAACGGAAAGGAAGCATCACCGCTTCACGCCGTGAAAGCTGTGTCAAGGCTGAGCCTGCGTACAGGCGAATGGCGCAACCTGCCCGACCGCAACACCCCCAACCAAACCCGGCACCGCCTTTGCCGGGATGTGACGATAAAGTGCCACGGGCGGCTTACCTCATCGACAACGTAAGAATAAAATAATCAGAAAAAGAAAGAAAACAAGCTGGGAAAGTAGACTAAATTCCCATTAACGGCGTTATAAGAATGTGCCATTGAAACGCAAAATATTTTTCTCCCTCTTGTCACTGCTCATGATAGCAGTGACAATGGGTTGTTCCACCACGAAAAACACAAGTCGTTCGCGGTGGTGGCATGCTTTTAACGCTCGCTACAACACCTATTATAACGGGTCAGTGGCTTACATCGACGGCTCCCTGGAAAAAGAAAACAGCAACAAGGACAACTACACCGAGATAATACCCCTCTACACCGTGGGCAACAAGCAGAGCCGCGAGCTCGGCAAAGCCAACTTCGACCGCGCAATACAGAAATCGGAGAAGGCAATCCACCAACACAGCATAAAGCGCAGGCCTGAATGGAACAAGAACCGGCGCAAGACGGCACGCGACATCGAGTGGCTCAACCGCCGCGAATACAATCCTTTCCTTTGGAAAGCATGGATGCTTATGGGGCGGTCGCAGTTTCACGAAGGTGATTTTGACGGCGCAGCGTCCACCTTCGCTTATATGAGCCGCCTCTACGAAACCCAACCTGCCATAAACGCCCGTGCCCGCGCATGGTTAGCCAAAAGCTACATTGAGAACGACTTTCTCTACGATGCCGAAGACGTGATTCGCAACCAAAGGCGCGACTCCATACCCTGGCAGGCTCGCAAGGAATGGGACTACACCCTTGCAGACTATTACCTGCACACCAAGGAATATGCCAAGGCTATACCCTATCTGCGCAACGTCATCCGCCACGAGATGAGGCGCAAGCAAAAGGCGCGCGAATGGTTCCTCATGGGACAGATATGCCAGGCTTTGGGGCGCAATAAGGAAGCCTACAAAGCATACAGCCACACAATAAGGATGAACCCTCCTTACGAGCTGGAATTTAATGCACGCATTGCCCAGACAGAAGTACTGGCGGCGGGGCAGTCGGGCAAGATGATAAGCAGGCTGAAACGCATGGCGCGAAGCGACAACAACAAGGAATATCTCGACCAAGTGTATTATGCCATTGGCAACATATACCTTTCGCAGAAAGACACTGCCAAAGCCATTTCCGCTTACGAACAGGGCAACGTCAAAGCCACACGCTCAGGAATAGAAAAGGGCGTACTGCTGCTCAAGCTCGGCGACATCTATTGGGAGAAGGAGAAGTTTGCCGACGCGCAGCGATGCTACGGCGAGGCAATAGGACTGCTTGACAAGGAGCGCCCCGACTATGAGCAACTGTCCGAACGCTCAAAAGTGCTCGACGAGCTTGTGCCTTACACCGAGGCTGTGCACCTGCAAGACTCGCTGCAAGAGCTCGCCCGTATGGACGAAGCCCACCGCAACGCTGCCATAGACCGCGTGATAGAGGCTTTGAAGAAAAAAGAAAAGGAAGAACAACGGGCAAAGGAGGAACAGGAAGCCCAACAGACATTGAGCCAGAGCCAAGCCGTAGGCAACCGGAACGCGCAAACCACAAACCGCAACCAGGCACAACGGCAAGCAGGCAACCAGCAATCAGCCGCATGGTATTTCTACAACCCTATGGCTGTGCAGCAGGGAAAGCAGCTGTTTCAGCGCAAATGGGGCAAGCGTGAGAATGTGGACAACTGGCAACGCATGAACAAAACCGTAGTGGCGGGATTGGGCATGGACGGCATGGCACAAAATGAACTGACCGACGAGCAGCGCGACTCACTGTTTGCCGCACAGCAGCATGAAGACTCGCTGCAACAGGTAAAAGACAGCGCACAGAACGACCCGCACCGCCGCGAATACTATCTTGCGCAGATACCCCTGACACCCGAACAGCTCGAGGCAAGCAACGCTACGCTCACTGACGGGCTCTATCACAGCGGCGTTATTTTCAAGGACAAGCTTGACAACCTTGCCCTTAGCGAGCGTGCCCTGCGGCGGCTCACCGACCACTATCCGCAATATGAACACACCGACGATGCCCTTTACCATCTTTTCCTGCTCTATTCAAGGATGGGCAAGCCGCAAGTGGCGCAATCGTATATAGACAAGCTGAAAGCACGCTTCCCAAAGAGCCAGTGGACAATGCTGCTTTCCGACCCCAACTTTGCCGCAAACGCACGCGAAGGCGTGCATCTTGAAGACTCACTTTATGCAGCCACATACGAAGCTTTCAAGAAAGACCAATCACATATAGTTGCCGCCAACAGTACCATTTCCGCCGAACGCTTCCCCCTCGGAGCCAACCGAGACAAGTTCATGTTCATAGGCGCATTGTCGAAACTAAACAACGGCGATGCCAACGGTTGCCTCAACGACCTCGACTCGCTTGTGGCAAAATATCCTGAAAGCAAGCTTTCGGAAATGGCGGGAATGATAATAAACGGCGTGAAGGCAGGGCGCAAGCTGCGTAGCGGCAAGTTCGACATTGGCAACTTCTGGGCACGAAGGACCGTGGAGGTGAGCGACAGCGCGCAGATGAGCCAGAAACAACTGAGCAACGAGCGCAACACACCGTTCACGTTTATGCTGGTCTACAGCCCCGACTCGGTGAACGAGAACAAGCTGCTCTACCAGCTGGCACGCTTCAACTTCACAAGCTTCCTCGTGCGCGACTTCGACATCACCATCGACGACGAAGGCGACATGCACCGCATGAGGGTGTCAGGATTCCTCAGCTACGACGAAGCACTGCAATATGCCCGCCAGTTGCTTTCCCAGCAACAGCTTGTACAGCTCATTGGCAAGGCACGCCCCGTCATCATAAGCAACGAGAACCTTGCGTTGCTCGGCACGGTTTACAGCTATGACGACTACAGCAAATTCTACAACCGCCACTTCGCTCCGCTGAAAGTATCTACATTCCATCTGCTCACCGAGCCTGCCGAGGTGGTGACAGAGCCCGGCACGCAACAGCCGGACAAGCAGGAGCCAGAGCCAAGCGAAACAGAGATTGACAACTTCCTCAACGAAACGTTCGTAGGAGTCGATGAGCCTGCCACTGCGCCACAAGGAACCACTGTTGTAGAAACCGAAGAACCTGAGCCCATGCCGCAAACGACAACTGTCATCACGGAAAGCGAAGGCAAGCCTGAGCCGGCACAGCAGCCCAAACCTGTGCCCACGCCGCAGCAGAATCCAACTCCCGTACAGCAGAAGCCTGCTCCCATGCAGCAACAGACGACTCCTACACCGCAGCAGAAGCCTGCGCCCGTGCAGCAGAAACGCGAGAATGTAGAAATAGAGCAGCCTATACAAAGCGGCGGAGTAGACATAATATTGGATGACGACGAGCTGCCGGCAAAGAGCACTGCGAAGCCTGCGTCAACGGCAACACCTTCCAATAACAAGACCGTAAAACAGGCGCAACCGCAAAAGGCAGCCAACGCAAAAACGAAAGAGACCACAGACAAGAATAAGGGAACAAAGAAAGCCGACCAAAAAACAGAGCAAAAGACTACCCAAAAGACAGACGAAAAGACTCAGAAAAAGACTGTAAAGAAGCCGGAAGTCTTCGACCTCGACGACGAATATTATGACTTGGACGGCTTTTAAAATATCAAACAAACTATGAACAACGGATTGATACTTTGGGCAGACGACGAGATTGACCTCTTGAAAGCTCACATAATATTTCTGGAACGCAAAGGTTACAAGGTAATAACAGGAACCAACGGTGCCGATGCCATAGACGAATGCCGGCAGCAGACGTTCGACCTCATAATGCTCGACGAGATGATGCCCGGACTGACGGGGCTGGAAACCTTGCAGCGCATAAAGGAAATACAGCCTCAGACGCCCGTGGTGATGGTGACCAAGAGCGAGGAGGAAAACATCATGGACCAAGCCATAGGCTCAAAGATAGCCGACTACCTCATAAAGCCTGTCAACCCTAACCAGATTCTGCTGACGCTGAAAAAGAACATCCACCGCCGCGAGATAGTGACCGAAGTCACGCAGAGCAGCTACCAACAAGAATACCAGCAGTTGGCTATGCGCATAGACAGCTGCCGCGAATGGCGCGAATGGATGGACATCTACCGCCGGCTGGTGCACTGGGAGCTTGAGCTCAGCTCCACGGAAAGCAGCATGACAAGCCTCTTGCAGATGCAGAAAGAGGAGGCTAACACCGACTTTGCCAAATACGTCAAGGCTAACTACATGGACTGGATGAAAAGTTATGGCAAAGCATACAGCACGGGCGGCGGACTCAAATCACGCCTCTCTGCCCACGACCCACAACCCATCAAGCCCCTCATGAGCCCCGACATCTTCCGCGAGTGCATCTTTCCGCGTGTAGACAATGGCGAGAAGGTGTTCCTCATCGTGATAGACAATTTCCGCTGGGATCAATGGCGCGTGCTCGCTAACGAGATTGGAGACCAGTTTGACATATCCGAGGACATGTACATGACCATCCTGCCCACGGCTACGCAATATGCCCGCAACGCCATTTTCAGCGGTCTCATGCCTGACAAGATAGCCTCAATGTTTCCCGAACTGTGGGTTGACGAGGACGAAGAAGAAGGCAAGAACCTCAACGAGGCACCGCTGATAAAGACACAGATAGAACGGTTCCGCAGGCACGACTCCTTCAGCTACCACAAGATAAACGATTCAGCAGGAGGCGAAAAGCTTCTGCAACAATACAATTCACTGAAGGATAACGACATAAACGTTGTCGTGATAAACTTCATCGACATGCTGTCGCATGCCCGCACAGAGTCGAAGATGGTGCGAGAGCTTGCCAACAACGAGAGCGCATACCGCAGCATCACGCTGTCGTGGTTCCGCCATTCGGCAGTGGCAGAGCTCCTAAAGCGACTTGCCGAAAGCGACTATACCGTGATACTGACCACCGACCACGGCTCCATACGCTGTTCAAAGCCCGTAAGGATAATAGGCGACCGAAACACCAACACCAACCTGCGCTACAAGCTCGGCAAGAATCTCGGTTACAACTCGAAGGAGCTTTTCACCATAAAGGAACCGCACAAAGCCTTCCTGCCCACGCCAAACGTGAGCACAACCTACGTCTTCGCTACGGGCAACAGCTTCCTCGCCTACCCCAACAACTACAACTACTACGTTGCCTACTATAAAAACACGTTCCAGCATGGCGGCATTTCTATGGAAGAAATGCTCGCACCACTTATCACGATGAAACCACGAAAAAGATAAATGATTATCCATGAATCTCTCATGAATTTCATCTATTGAGTACTGAAAAATAATTTATGAAAAAATGCTGGGAATTGCAGGAAATTGCCGTTATAAGAAATAAGTTTTAAACAGCAATTATAGGCTAATTTTATATTTATCGGCAACTATCAGCATTTTTATATGAACATCCTCCTTCACCCAAATGAGCCTTCCAGGCTCATTTGATACACACTCATTCAACAAAAAGGTTAAATGAGTTTTACTCCATCTGATAGAACAGCTTTCCTGTTCGGTCTATATGCTCACCTATCGGCTTGCCTTTCTGTTGGTTATAGTCAAGAAAGTCGATGCTGTACAATAAACCGAAGTCATCAATGTCATTATAGATTTGCAGGATTTCCTTATGGTCAATGCCGTCACCTACCAAGGCAAGATCTATGTCAGAGCCAGTCCGATAGTTACCTTTAGCACGTGAACCGAACAGAATGACTTTCTTGATATTCGGGTATCGGCTGAAGACAGGGCGCGGTTCTCGTGGCCGTCCTGCATTACATTTACGCCATTTTGATGTGCGGACGACATAACCAACAAACTGGATATGTAAAGAAAACTGACAAAAAACAGTGGTCTCTGAGATAGGCAAAGTAGAAGTTAAAACGTTTAACATTTGGTGTGCCGTAACCTCGGAGCAGTCACGACAGCCGTACGAGCATTGCCTGTACGGCGTAATTATGCCATCTGTACGGCGTAAACGAGTGATGATTACGGCGTATAAAAGTGTTCTTTACGGCGTAAAGGTGAGACGTTTACGCCGTAAAGAAGAAGCCCGAAAGTAGCTGGAAACGGACAACTTTCGTAAGTCGCTATCAATCAGTAGATTGCAACTTTTGCCAAGAATCGCGTATTTCGAGCCAAAGTACTCCTTGATGACAAAAACGCTGCTCATGAAAGAGACTTTGTAAAAAATAATCACTATATTTTATACGCTGTTCAAAACCCGTAAGGATATATTCCTCAGCACATGGCAAAGCTAGCATTCACTTACAAATCATCAGCAACCGAATAGTTACAACTCCATCCTGCATGCGTTTCAGTACAGCACATAGCCGTTGGCGGTCTTCCTGTAATGTATGTTCTTGGTCTTTGCCATATCTTCGAGAATGTCTTGCAAAGTGTCTGTCTGGCGATTGAAAACGCAATAGAATGTCTTATCGGTTACGGAGTCGGCAACGGTGACGTTTACGCCATAAGTCCTGCTGAGCACCTTGGCTATATTAGAGAGAGGCAGATTTTCAAATACAAGTTCGCTCATCTGCCGTGCGGTGTTGCCGTCGGCGGCAGCCTTGGTCTTCACCATCTCTCCCGTCAGTTTGTTCATGGATACTTGCTCACCAGGGCTTAGCGTCATGCTTCCGCCTTGCCCCAGACGGCTGTCGATGCGTGCCGAGCCTGCATAGAGGGCTATGGTGGCGCAGGAGTCTGTATCATAATTCTTGAAAAGAAACTCGGTGCCAAGATCCGTTACGATCATCTCGCCAGTCTCCACGACAAATGGCAGGTCGGCACGATGTCTGACTGTAAAATATCCTTCCCCTTTCAGCTTGACGATGCGGTCGGAGATGCCGAAACCTTGGGAATAGCTGAACTTGGTTTCAGAATTGAGCGTAACGTGCGTGCCGTCGGGCAATGTCAGACTGATGTGGGCTCCGGCAGGCACTTCGGTCACAATGTCGGCAAAGTCGTTTCTCACCGCGTTACCGCCCATGTGGTAAACTCCCCACAGTATGCCGGCAACCACTGCCGCGACAGCTATCCGTCTGAGCCAAATGCGTATATGCCGCACGCCGCCTGCCTGTGGCTGTTCTTCCTCAAGACCGTTTTCACCTGACGTACTTGCATGCTTCTCAAAACGGCTGAAGGCAGCCTGCGCGTCGAAAGGCTGCCCGTTTGCCAAGGCGGATGCCGAACAGAGGGCTTCTATACTTTGGCGCGCTTTGTCGCGGTGCTCATTGCTCTCCAATGTCCATGCCTTGAGCCGGGCAAAGCCCGCCGTAGTGATGGTGCCGTCCATCAGCCTGGTTATCAGCAGATTTATATCGTCGTTTAACATTATATTTATTATCCTGTTTTAATATTACACATTTTGCGACCTCAATTATATTAGTAAGGCACAATTTTAACAACCTTCAAGTAGGTACGTTTCGCTTTTTTAACCAATATCATAACACAGCAGTAGCAATAGCCCTTTAACCATATATGGTCGCAAACGCTCGGCAAGCACTTGTATGGCGTGACTGATGTGATACTTCACGGTGTTAACCGAAATTCCCATCTTTGCCGCTATCTCGGCATAGGTGAGGTGCTCGTTGCGTGACAATTCAAAGGCCTTACGACACTGGGCAGAAAGGCTGGAGATGGCAGAGCGGATGACTTTCTCTTGTTCATCGCGAAGCAACAGAGTCAGGGGATGGTTGTCGTCAAAGAGGCTTCCGACATACTCCACAATGTCTTCTACGGACACCGTGTTATTGCGCATGACACGGTTGCCCTTTGCGTTTTTGGCATTGAGGCTGCGGTTGTGGACACTGCGCATGAGATATGACTTGAGCGACACAGTTTTTTCTATTTCATTGCGGTGGTCCCAAAGGTAGAACAAAACATCGTCTACGGTTTCCTCCACAAGAGCGTGGTCGTGAAGGATGGTATAAGAAAAGTTACACAGGTCGGCATAAAACGTTTTGTAGACTTCTTCAAAGGCTCTCTGGTCTCCGCCCTTAATACGCTCCAATAAACTTTGGCTCATTGTATGTGCGGCATTTATATAAATAAGATGGAAAGGGTATCTTGATTATTGGTGCTTGTTGCCCAGCGCGCCATATACTATTTTGGCTATGAGCGGGCGCGACGTTTCCTCTGTAAGCCCGTGACCGAGACGACCGTAGATGAACGGCACCTCAAGGCCTTTGATGCAATAGTGAGTGATGTCGGCAACCATCTCCACGTTGTCTATATCAAATTCGCCGTCCGACTTGCCCTCAGCATATACCTTGCGGAAGATTTCCATTTCGTCCTCGTCGAAATTCTTGCGCACTTTCTCCACAGTCCAAATGTTGCGGAAAAACTCAGCTCGCAGATTGCCGTTCCTGACCACCGTTTCCTTTATCATTATGAGATGAGTATAAATCAACTCGATGATCTTGTCTTGCGGCCTGATACGCTTGGAAGCAACCTCGTCAAGCTTGTCGCTCAATCGCTCAAGCTCCGACTCTATGACGGCATAATAGATGTCTTCTTTGCGACTGAAATAAGTGTAAAGCGTGCGGCGACCTTTGCCCGAAGCCACGGCAATATCGTTCATCGTGGTGCCGTTGAGCCCTTTCTTGGCGAACAACTGCCGCGCCACGTCCACAAGCTTTTGTCTTGTCTTAGAAATTGACATGTCCTTTGGTTTGCACATATAAAAAATATGTGCAAAAATAATGGTATTTCCTGAAACTACAAAAAAAGTTATCGTTAAGTTTATAAAAAAGTGGAAATCACAAAGCAAAAACACGTTACTTGTGGCAATTCTTACCATAAAAAAGTGATTGTTTCCCATAAAAACACCTTTAACTAATAAAATAGACTGCAAAAAATTTGGTTATTCCAAAACAAAGCAGTAACTTTGCACCTGCATTTCAGAAATGGGGTGTATAACTTTATTGGTATATCGCGGAGTGGAGCAGTTGGTAGCTCGCCAGGCTCATAACCTGGAGGTCGCACGTTCGAGTCCTGCCTCCGCAACTATAACGCTGAAAAGCTCGATTTTATCGGCTTTCCAGCGTTTTCGGGTTTTATACTCGGACACTTTACGGACACATTGTTGGATAGCATTGTTTAGTTTTAGCCGAACAATGTAAAAAAATGTCTCGTTTAGAAAAAGACCTCATTTCATCTAAATGTATAGTTCAGTTTACATTACCACGGCTGCATAAAGGCAAGCAGTGGTATGTGGACTTTTTCGCATACGACCCTGCCCGTGGCAAGCTACGCCGGAAGAAATATATGCTTGACCGCTATAAGAGTGAACGGGACCGTGAGAACATTGCCACTATTTTAATCCACAATCTTTTCGAGAAACTGAAGGTAGGATGGAACCCGTTTGTCAACGCAAGGAAGACACGGCAATTCACTGAATTTTCCACCGTTTTGCAGCGGTACCACGACTATACCGTTATCGCTGAGAATAAGGGCATCCTAAAGAAAAAGACTGCCGTCGACTATCGAAGCCGGCTTAACCAGTTGAAGGTCTACCTGCAGGAGACGGGCAACAACATAAAGTACGTGTATCAGTTTGACCGGGGATTTGCCGTTGACTTCCTTGATTACCTTATTCTTGATAAAGACGTTTCGGCAAAGACTCGGAATAATTATCGAACCTGGCTCTCCACTTTTGCCACGTGGCTAAAGGAGAGGCAGTACATCGATGACAACCCCATCGACGACATCCACATGCTCAAAGAGGAAGAGAAGTTCCGGGACCCGTTGGCTGCCGACGACCTTGTACGCCTTCGGGATTATACGAAGAAGTATAATCCGCCGTTCTACCTTGCCTGCATGATGGAGTACTATTGTTTCATCCGTCCGGATGAGCTTCGCTCTGTCAAGGTAGGCGACATCAGCATAAAGGAGCAGACTGTTTTTATTCATCCAGAGTTCTCCAAGAACCGCAAGGGTCAAGTAGTCGCACTCAATGATAAGGTGTTGAAAATTATGATTGAGCAAAAAGTCTTTGACCATTCGTCAAACGAGTTTTTATTCGGACATAAGCTCTGCCCCGGTCCCGAAAAAATTTATGTCAACCAGTTCCGCTATGAATGGGCGAAAGTGAGAAAGGCTTTGAACTTCCCGAAGAGCTACCAGTTCTACAGCCTGAAGGACTCCGGCATAAGGGACTTGGCCAATGCCGAGGGCATCGTGGTTGCTCGTGACCAGGCACGGCATTCCGATGTTAGCGTGACCAACAAGTATCTGAAGAGTGCCAAGTTTGCCCACGAAGAGACCAAGCACTTTAAAGGGGAGCTATGAATCTCTCACCGCTCCCCTTGATAAAAACAAAATCTAATAAATAAAAACAATGAAAACAACAATCAAAGTATTTCGTAGAAATATCCGGTCTTCACTTTGTCAATGCCGTCGTCGGTAACGCTCAGCTCCACTTTAGAGCAGATGTAGCGCTTGTTGTGGAAGACGTATATCTTCGACGGGTCGGGTATTTCGTCGGTCAGGAACATGATGGTGATTTCATTGTGCGAGTCTATCGACGCAGCGTTGCCGCCGGCGGTTATGCCAAGCGACTTGAATGACAATGACATCTTTTCATCGAACGAGCTGTCCTTGGAGAAGCTTTCAAGCTGGCGGTAGTCAGTATAGACGAGCGGCATGTACGCCACGCCTGCCTGCTTAGCCCCTACCGGAATAATCTTCTTGTTCGTAGCGTCTATGATGAATTTGCTCTGGAAGAAGACCGGCAGCTTGGCATCGCTTGCGGCATCGGAATCTTTTGTCCCGGTATCTCCCCCTGACAACAATGCCTCGTATACGGTGTAGGTGTCATCGGCGACTGCTTCCTGCGTGTCAGCCTTCGGCACGAACCACTCCTTGTATGCGTCCTTGACGGCATTCGTTATGTGCTTCGTATAGTAGTCTTCGCGGGCCGACTTGTCTGCCTCCGTTTTGTCCTCGATGCCGCATGGCGCAGGGAGAATGTTCACTTCCTCGTAGTTGTCGCTGTCCTCGTCCCTTATGACAGGGTTGAAGAAGCCGACCGCCACAGCCTTGCCGTCATAGGTTTCTCCGTCGAGGGAGCTGCTGCTTCCTGTTCCTCCCCATGTCCCGAAATGTCCGCCGCCACCTGCGCCGCCTGAGCTTCCACGGAAAATATAATAGTCGCCATTGACGCGGAATATGGTTCTGAACCGAGTGCCTTCATCCATCTTGTCGGCTGCTGCATTCATGTCCTTCAACGAGTCATAGTCCTTTATGTCATACTGCTTGAGAATGTCATCTGGCATGACGTCTTTCCAGTCCCTGCCGCTTGTGTCGTCAAAACCATACTTCACGTTCGACGATTCCATAGACTCCAACCCGTCGTTCTGCCGTTCCGCCGTGAAGTCGTCCTCGGTGTCATACTCCACCGCCGTATTGTCCGAAACCTCGTTCTTGTCAATGAGCGACACCTTCCTTGTGTCTTCGTCGAAGATGAAGGTTCCTCCCAAGAGCTTGCGCACGTTTTCGAGGAAGTCGTAGACAGACATGTGCGGCAGTACATTTTTCATGGCGGTACGCTCTGACGTTGTAGCCGAATTGGCAATGACAAGGCGGTTCCACGGGTACTTGTCGAAGTCGTTCCTTACGAGCGTATATCCTTCCCCTTTAAGCACTTTCTTTATGGTGAACATCAGCCACGGCTGGCATGCGAGATCCATGACGACCTGCTTGAACGTCCCGTCGTTCTGCTTGAAGTTCATTATGACGTTGCTGTAAACGTTTTCCGTGGCATTGAGGATAGGGTTGAAGCTGAACTTGCCCTCTATGCCGAGGAAGCTGTGCTTCGTAGGGTCGAAGATGAGCGCGCCGTGGTCATAGCCGTCGCTCCACGTGCTGTGTCCGCCATACGGCTTCAGGTAGGCGAGGTTGTCGTCGTAAAAAGAGCCGAACATCTCGTCCCAGTCCCATTTCACAACCTTGTCGATATAATGGCTGTCGAACTTTGAGTTGTACTTTATGCGGCTCTTACCGCCCACTATCTGCACCTTCACCTTGTCCTGCGTGATGGACGTGACGGTACCCTTGCCCGACATGATGAGCCGGTTGGCGGCATAGAGGCGGCAAGTCTCGAAGTCCTTTATCGTCTTCTTCACGTCCATGCGCTGCACGTTGTTGAAGATGCCCCTGTTGGCGGCTATCGACATGGGGAAGGTGATGTCGAAGGTGTAGGAACCCGAGTCGTTGATAAACTGGTTCTCGTATGTCACCTTTATCTTGTCCGATGACGGGTAAGCGAGCTTCCCGTCGAGAGTACATATAATCATAAACTATTGTATTTAGCCGATGCAATGCAACGGTATACTGAACTGTCTATTTGTTTCCTTTTATTCTCTCCCAGTGTTCACGGCTGCGGTCGAAGTCGTCCCAGTCTGGCATCCTCACTATTATCTGTCCGCTGGCAAGCAGCGCGCCGAGGCTGTCGATGGTGGCGCGCGCCTGTTGCAGTGTGCCGGCAATGTCGCTGTTGTCGTTGGTAACGTTTATCTGTGGAGAATAGGCTATGGCAGTGCCGCCTGCGCCCATCGACCGGGACACGTCGGCAGCGGTGAGCGAGCCAACAGTGTTGTTTCGCTGTGCCTGGTCGAGCAGGCGGAAGGCAGGCAGCAGCTGTGGATTGTTCACCGCCTGATGGTTAGCCACGAACTCACCTTCATGCACCACTCCGGCTTCACGACGGTAGCTGCTGCCACCCGTGAAGCCGCCCTCATAGTAGCCAGCCTCCTGAGCCTGATGCTGCTTCTTGATGGTGGCAATCTGTATGGCACCTGCTGCGAGGGCTACGCCAGCCATGACAGGTGCCAGCACGGTTTTGACATAAAGTGGCATGTCGGAGGACCAAACGCTTCCGTAGGCGTTGATGGCGTTGATTGCCGTCTCGGCTATAGCCTGCGCAATCTGCATCTTCATCTGCCTGCGATTGTACTTATTCTTTATTGCAGCAATCTCCTGCTCCTGTTTCTCTTGCAGCTTCTTCTGCTTTACCTGGTTGTTGCCTGCGCTGTCAATTAGCTTCTTATACTTCTTCTCCGTCTGGCTTACCTCGATGTCGCACTGAGCCGAATAGTATGACGACATGGCATCCATGATAGGCGACACGGCGTTATAAGCCGCCTGCATCTTCGCGGCTATGTCTTCGCACAAGCCTGCGGTAGCCTGCCCCATAGCAGCCATAGCCTCCTGGTGTGAAGCCACGCCTTCGGCTTCCATCTCCTTTATTTTTTCAATGGTAGAGCTGTAGATGGTAACATCGGAGCCGAGATAGCCAAGCACGCCCATGCCTTCCGGATTCCCGTTCTCAAAGTCAGCCCTGGCATTGTTTGATGCGGTCTTGTATATGGAATCGGCATTGCGCCTCATGACTTCCCCAGCCGAGTTGTTCAGGTTCTGCTCCGACTCCTGCTCCCGATAATAGAGTACCAACTGCTTGCGCATCTCCTGAAACTCCCTTTCAGCCTTTAGCTTCTCATCAGATTCTTCCTTGTATTTGGCAAGCTCGGCTTCCATTATCTTGTCAAAGCCGTCAAGGGCAATCTTCTCCTGAGCGTCAATGTCCAACCTGCCGAACTGCTCACGGTATTGGTTGAGCCGTTCCTGATGCCTCTGTTCGAGCTTTATGCGATGCTCGTTATCGTTTTCTTCGAGCTGGTCACGCAGGTCGAACCATTCCTCGCTGCCTATCTTTGCCAGCGCAATGCGTTTCTCTATATACTTCTGTTCATTTTGGAAGATTCTTTCTTCCCTTGCGTCGTCGTCCATATACAGCGGGTCGCCCTTGGTGGCATACGCAAGGTTTATTCTCTGTTCTTCCATTCTATAGTCCGACTCAGCCATCCTGGCGTTGAGCTTCGCTATGGCATCCACTTTCTGTCGTGTGGCATCTTCCTCCTTGGTCTGAAGATTCTTGTATTCGGCACTCTCCTTATCCCAAAGGCTCATCCGCTTTTCGATGCCGTCCTTCTCGGCTTCCTCACGTTGGCTGATAAACTCCTCCCTCGTTATTTCGCCTCGTGAATAAGAGTTAAGCAGTTTGGCAACATGAAGATCAGTTTCCGCCTCTATCTGTTTGTCTTCTGCCTTCCTTGCCTTCAGGGCAGCAGCTGCGCGCTTCTTAGCTTCCGCCTCTTGCTTTTTCCTCAGGGCATCAAGTCTTTTCTGCTCTTTCGGGCTTACATACGAGCCGTCTCCGCCATCGGTGTTGGTGGTTGTCGTAGTAGTAGAAGAATTTCTGACGGCATCCCTTTGCAGGTCGTTCCCATAGCTGTCTTCGATAGCCTGTATTTGAGTAGTAATATCATTAAGAGCCTGCTTTGCCTTGTTGTAGTTCCGCTGTGCCTTGTCTACAATGTCCTGTGTAGTGTTGCCCACCATGCCCCACGAAGTGGTGTATGTGATGCCAGTGCCGGCATTGGCAGCACTGACAAGCTGCTTCTGTGCCTGGTCAAGGGCGACGGTGGCCTCTGCCCTCTGCTTTCCCAGCTGGCGGAGCATGTCCTTAGCCCCTTCAAGCTCATATTTGCGTTGCAGCTGCTTGTTATAGTCTTTCAGAGCCTGCTCGTTAGCACGGTAGCGGCCGGTTTCCTCGTCAAGCTGAGCGTTATAACCGGGTATGATCTTGTTAAGTTCCTCGATAGCCTTCTTCCTTTCATCCATAGAAAGCCTGTCATTCTTGGCAGCCTTTACAAGAACATCTATCTTGTCGGCCTGTTCCTGCGTCTTCACCTTGGCTTCATCGCTGATCTTGTTCAAGGTTCTTTGTGCCACGGTCAAGGCGTCCGTCTTGCGTGTCAAGTCTATGACAAGCCCTATGACAGCTGTCATGGCTATGGCGAATGCCGCGTACGGGTTAGCCTTGACGAGCGTGAACAGCTTTTTCAGGCTCGGCACCAGCTTCTCGTTCCAGAACACCTGCAGCTTCGTAGCTATGGCATCAGCGTTTCTCGCCACGGTAAGGGCGGCGATGGTCACCGTAAGCATTGCCAGCGTAGAACGGAACCTTACCACGAAAGACATTATAGCCTCCAGCGCATTGACCATAAGGCTGCCGGAGCTGATAGCCACCCTTGCCACAGGCACGAGTTTTTGACCAAGCTCTATGGTTAGATCACTGAACCGTTTCTTTGCCTTGTCAAGCTCGGCGTTAGCAGTATTGTTGTTGGTGTTGAACTCATTGAGCACGGACGTGCCGTCCCTGTAAGCCTTGGCGGCGGTATCCTGCGCTGTCCTTACCTGGTCAAGATGAGTGGCGACGGATGACAGCACGCCGACGGCACGCGTGCCATTGAGGTTCATCGACTCGAACATAGGAGCCATCTCGGCGAAGCCGCCTTTGTTCTGCATGCTCTGCATGAACTCCAGCAGCGCCTCGTTGGCATCCGTCTTAAGAAGATTGGTAAATTTGGAAACTTCCAGTCCGGCTATCTTGGCGAACTTTGCCGGGTCCTGGTACATCTTGGTTATGAGTTGCGAGAACACGGTTGAAGCCGTAGCTTCCTCCTGCATGTTCTGGTCGAGGGCAGAGGCGAGACCCATGATTTGTGCCTGGGTCATGTTAGCCTGCCTGCCTACGCCAGCAAGGTCGGCAGTAAAGTTGACGATATACCCTGCGTTGGCAGATGAGCTTTGCGCAAGCTCGTTGATGGCAGAACCCGTAGACAGCATGGCTTGTTTAAGTCCGAGCCTGCCTTCCTCACCGAACACATTTGCCAATTTGCCAATCTTATCTACGGCTCCCTTGCCGAGATCATCGCCAAGGGCTACGTTAATCTTGTCGGCAGCATCAACGAAGTCTTCTATGTCCTTCTTCGACTGTTTGCCGAGCCTGCCTGCTGCGCCGGCAAGCTCGTTGAGCTGTTCACGAGACGTGCGGGTGTTCATCCTCTTGAAGTCCTCGTTCATCATGCGCACCTGCTCATCGGTCTGACCTGTATACTTGCGGACATTTGCCATAGAGTCTTCCATCTCGGCGTATGCCTGAGTGCATTGGCGAATGGTAACGGTAAGACCGGTGACAGCACCGATTATTTGCGTAAAGGCAGCCCAGTTTCTATTAAGGAACCCCGAGATCTTAGACCACGTGCTTTGCGTGGCAGCCGACTTGCCTCTTGCCATTTCAAGCTGAGTGTTCAGCTGCTTTGCCTGTTGGGTGAGTTTTTTGAATTCATCGGTATCCTGTTCTGTATACCGAAGTCTTTGCTCGACAAGTTTCTTCGACATTTCCAAATCACGAATGGAGGATTTGGAAAGGTTGTTCATGGTCTGTGCTATCAGCTTGTCTTGCCTGTTGATTTCCTCCGTTGACTTACGACAATTTTTGATTTCATCGTCATATTCGTCCATTAGGGAATTAAGGTTCTTCTGTTCAGCCTCTATCTGCCCAATTCTTCTTTGCACTTTTTGAAGGCTCGCCTCCTGCTGCTTGTAGGCATCGGATGTAGGGTCAACCCTTGATATACCATTTTGCAGAGCCGCCCTTGCCTCACGCAAGTCTTTCAGAGACGAAGTATTGATGTTGCCAAGAACCTTGGCAACAAGTTGCGACTCGTTCATCAGATTACGCATCTCGTCGGCGGTAAGCCTTGTAGCGTCTGACATGCCGCTAATGCGCAGCTTGCACTGGTCAAGAAATTTCTCCAACGCCTGGTAGTCCTTTGGGTCGGTGGTGTCATTCATCACCTTTTTCAGGGACTTCATGGCAGCCTTCACCTCGCCCACGCTGGCGTTCTGCATGTTCGTGAGCGTGTTGATGGTCTTGGTGACCGTAGACTCGTATGCCTTGGCGGCTGCCGTGGCTTGTTTCAGGTCTTTGGCATCCTGCTTCGACCAGCTGCCGCCATTCCTCAAGGCATCGTCTTTTTTCTTCTTGAGCGTGTCAACCCTATCGTTCAGCTGCTTCAGCTCGTCCTTTGCCTGCCGGGCATTGAGCGAAATAATAGTCTTGAATTCCTGTGTATTGTTTGCCATAAAATAAGGGTGCTAACTTGGATTTTTCTCCAAAATTAGCACCCTTTATGGCTATAGAAAAATACGTTTAAATACCTTTTTCGTCCCATTCCTTGACCTTTGCCCTTAGCTCGGCTTCGTCCAAAGGGCCACTGCCGCCCCTGGCTATTACTTGGTCAACTCTTTTCAGTCTGTCGCGTTCCATCTGCCGCCACTCGGCTGCGCTATATTCTTCAAGGGTGTCATACTTCTTGCCCCTGAACACATACTTCCCGTCCTTGTCTTGCAAGCCACAATTTGAAGGGCCTCCAAAGAGGCTTTTGCCAGCCTTGTAGGCAGCGGCGCTGCCATAGACGGCGATTGCGGAAAACATCAGTTCGAGTAACATTGGCGGCATGCTTTTTTATCTGCCACAAATATACGAAGAATATTCGGATTGCGCAAATTTTCGCTGCAAAAGTTGCGGTAAAATTTATCAGTGCTTCTTTCTTATCTTCTCCAGTTCCTCTGCCTCGCGTGCTTTTGCGTCAAGCTCAGTGAGGGCACGCCAGCAGTCGAGCGCAAGGACGGCATCTTCTTTCGTGGCATCGCCGTCCGTCAAGGCACGCAGCTGCACGTTGTACTGCTCGATTATTATTATCCCATTGACGGATTCGCCGCCATCAGCATCCACCTTTCGTAGAAAGTGAGTGAAGTGCTTTGAGAAGACGCTTTTCACATGCGAGTACCAAAGGAAGGTGCCAAAACGTTCTTCCGGAGAGAGCACCATATCGGTGTCGTTGGAGACATGCACGAACTTGGAAACTTTCTCCTTGCCTCGCATCTTCTCCACCCACATATCTTTTTCCTGCCCCGCGTGAAGGCCGTTGTCGTCAACATACAGCCATACGGCGAGGTTGTCGAGCAGCTCCTCGTTCTTGTTCTGCATGTACATCTGGTAGTATTTCTCTGCCATGAGGTAGTCGCCGAACGACAGCCCGTGGAGTAAAGGGTCGACCGCCGCGAGGCCACAGACTGCATCCAACCTACAGTCCATGTCCTCGTACGTGTCGATAAAGTCGAATTGATGGATGAAACTGTGTATTTGCCATTTCTGCAAGTAGATTATCTTAGGCTTATCGTCAACCATTACCTTGCATTTCCAGCCTAATCGGGTCTGCTTTATCACCTCTATGCCGCAGAACCTGACAAGCATCATCACCTTTGTAGTGATTCCGTCGCCGAACTCCACCAGCAGCCGCAGCACATACCGCAGCTGCTCCTGCGTCAGTTCCTGCCACGATGTCGGCGCGGTAAGGTTGACGGTAACGGTGCGCTTCTCGTTATCCGTTGAAGACGTAGCCTGCGCTGTCCCCTGTGTTCTTGTACGGCTCATAGTGGTTGGCTTTATATGCTATGCTCTCGCGGTATAGCTTGAAAAAATCCTTGTTGTCCTCACTGTCTATGATGCGCATCAGCCGGCGGTAGACAGGCAGCTTCAGCGCGGCAGTGCCCTTGACTGCCCATGTGTCGGTGAACTTCACTATCAGCGCCATCACCTCACGGTAGGGCTCCATGCGGTTCTCGTCACCACGGCGGAAGGCATCGAGGATGTCCTCCATCTGTCGATCGCCCATCTTCGTGCGCAGCATCTCGTCGGCATCGTCGATGGTCTGCCGGTAGGCATCCCAGTCGGTGGACGACGCGTTCTTGTGGGTGGTGAAGAAATAGGTGTACTCGTCGTAGACGCGGGGGATATAGTGGCGTGCCTGCGGCGTGGCTCCCCAGTTCTCGCTGCGCATGAGGTTGAGCGTCATGGCAAGCGTCCTGTGATACTGTGTGCGCAGCTGGCCTTCCAGAGCGTCGACACGCTGCTTGCTTGCCGGCGAGAGGTTGTCGTTGCTCACGACGCCGAAGCCTGTAGGCGTAAGCACGAGGTCGAGCTGGCGCATCACGGAGAGGAACGCGCCGAGGCATACGAGGTGCTTGTAGAAGACGAGCGCCACCATGTCGTCCTGTTCCTCAAGCAGCCTTTCGCCTGCCACGCCGAGCAGCTCGCGGTGCAGCAGGCCTTCGTACATCTCTATAGCAGGGCGCACGCTGTCGAACACTTCGTCATGAGAGCTCACGCCAACGGGCAGCGCGCTCTCGAAATCATCCTTGGTTATCGTTATTTCCATCGTTGTCTGAGTTTGAGTTTCCTGTTACCTTCTTCGCATCCTTGTTCTCGTCGAGGGTGGTGAGCATGAGCATCGGCACGTCGACGGTGGCACGGTCTGACCAGCCGTTGTAGTGCAGGATGACATGATAGGGCTTTGCCATCACGTCGTGGTATGGTTTTTCAAGCGCCTGTTTCAGCGTGAAAAGCTCGCGCTTGTCAGAGCCGGAATTGTTCATCTGGCTCTTTCCCGGCGTGGCTCCCACGAGGTTTGGATGTACACCGTATGCGAAGCAGAGGGCGTTGGCGGCCTCCTGCATGTCGTCGGACCAGTTGCCGCCCTCCTTCTTCGACGGGTCATTGAGGTTGATGATGCGCACCATGCGGTTTTCCTTGCCGTTGGGGTCTATGTAGTAGCCGGTGATGAGCGCCTTGCCGGCGTTCTGCACGCCGCACACGAAGTCGATGATGTTCTGCTTTTCCTGCTTCTTGCGCTCCTCACGCTTTTCTTCGTCCTCTATATGCTCGTTGTCGCAGACGTTATCCCAGTACTCCTCGTGTACCTCAATCTGCACCCTCGGGGCAGAGGTGTTCTTTATCATGAAGCGTTTGCCGATGCCTATCAAGCGATAGATGTCATACCATGAGTCGCGGAAGATGCTCGAATAGTACGGTACCGGGTAGTACTGATAGCCGGGCGTCGCCATGCGTGAGAGGATGGCGAACTTGCGGTCGCTCGTCGGCTTGTTGTGCAGCATGCCAGTGGCAGGGTCAATACGTTTGCCCATGCGCACTTCGAGGTCGCCCAGCGGGTCCCAGTAGTCGAGCAGCGGTATTGCCTCGATGCGTTTCTCGTTGAAGTGGCCTACACGGAAGTCGCCGAAAAAGACATGCTCTATCTTTCCCGTCTTGGTGCTCGGCGCATACTCGAAGCGGCAGTAGCAAGCCTCCTTGTGGCGCACCTGCGCTATCCGGCTGCCATCACGCGTAAGGATGATGCAGGTGACGGAGAAGTTGAACATCTGCATGTCGGTACACTGCTCGGCAAAGCACTCCTGCAAGGAGTTGTGCAGGCAGAAGTCGCGGATGTCGGCATCGTCGACATCTTTCTTCTCCTTGCGGTCTACGAAGCGCAGCCCCTGGCCATAGCAGCAGATGGTGTTGAACTGCTGGCACTGTGCCGTGATCATGTTGCCGAGGACATACTTGCGTATGGTGTGCGGCAGCATGTCGTCGATGCCGAAGGGGACATATTGATAGCCCCTGCCGTTGATGGTGAGCGGCTTGATGTTTACGATGCCGTAGTCTTCGTCGAAGACGGTACAGGAGTCGCTGCCGTACTCCTGCGAGATAGAATCGCAGGCGAGAGCCGTACCCACGCCCTGCGGCACAATGCGGAAGCGCTGCACGCCTTCGCTCTGCCCTGTCTTTACAAGTTCAAATTCGTTATTGCTCATAGGTAAACTTTCAATCCGTTAATCTCCAAGATGAATATTTCGGGTACCAGGCGTATCTGGTGACTCACGGGGTTTACAATCCTCACGTAGCCGCCGCGCCAGTAGTGGTGGTACACCTTCCAGCCGCGGTACTCCACCTTGTGGCCGTCGCCGCGCCATGCTATGATGTTAAGCGTCTGGCTGTGCTGGTAGGCGGTGTCCATGAGGCGCTGCATCTCCGAGAAGTGTATGGCGTGCTGTTTCTTATCATTCATGCCCGCAAAGATAACCTATATAAGACAGTGGCAAAAATACACCCCCAAAAAAGGGTGCTATCCTCACGGACGGCACCCTCAAATATTAATTAGAATTATGGTAAAAAAAACAATTCCTACACCTTGAAGTCTATATCCCGCCAAATCGCCCATTTCACCGTGCCGTCCTCCGCCGTGGCGGTGGCGAACTCGTGCATGAACATGTAGCCGGCGACGACCTTCTCGTCCATAGGATACATGGAAGAGAGGTCGGCGGCAATCTCCTCCGTCGTCTTGTGGTCTTCCACAAGATCCGTGCCTGTGATACCCTTTCCGGGCAGGTTGTCACGGGTCTTCATATATTCGTCGAGCAGCTTGCACTGCATCTTCTCTTCCTCGGTGCGGTCGTTGTTCTTCAACCAGTCGAGGAACTTCTTCAGTCTGTTGTTGTCCTTCTTCATCGCTGTGCCCTCCTTATGCGCTTTAAGTCCATATTCATCTCGTGGAGACTGAGCATGGTGTCAGTGATCCACTTCTTCGCCTTCTCATCCTCGGTGTCGCCGAGCTCCTCCAGAAGGTGGTCTTTAACCTCGTCGATAAGCTCAATGCGATTGGTCAGCGAGTCGGTGTCACAGAACTCCGAGAGCAGGGACACGGTGGAAGAATCTAATATCAGCTTGCTCATCTCTTGCCTCCTTTCTTCCCTATGAGTGAGCGGTACATGAGCCAAGCGGCGCTGAGCGCTGCTGCGAGGGCAGCCACCGGCTGCGTCTCTATGGCTATGGCTGCCACTACGATGGCAAGCGTCACGAGGTTCACGCGGATGGCGACACGGCGCGTCACCGTGAAGTCGGCTATGCGGCTATAGAACTCCGAGCGGCTGTCAAGCCAGCGGTTAATCACTCTGCCCGTCTCTCTCATCCTCTCTGCGAGGCTCACCGTCCGACGGACACCGGCGGTGAAGTCGATTGTTGTCTGTTGCATAATGCACTGTCTTTAATCCATTGCCATAAACACTGGCCGTGTTGACACAAGAAAGGCGGCTTGCGCATCCCGCTGGATTAAAGACAGTGACTTCACCCGAAGGGCTTATCAAATTCTTTACGGAATGGCAAACCGCCAAATATCGTCAACTATAGAGCAGCTGCTCTACACTTTTGGGCAATAAAAAAGCCCGAAACCAAAAAGGCCGAGCAATAACCGCTGCTCTCCGGAGTGGACTACCACTGTCTTTAATCCGATGGCAAATTTAGGGAGAAAAAGCGAAACGGCAAAATAAAAGGCGGATAAAGTTTGATTTTATCCGCCGTTTTAACATTTGGATGGGTTGGAGAGCCTATTTATTGGCTGCGTCAGCCTCGAATTTGCGTATCAAGTTGTAAATGGTGTTGTATGTCCGCCACTTCTTATTGACATCATCTCCTTTTCTTATAAAGTAGTCTTCATTGAAGACGAACTGCATGAGCAATCCTTCTTTTGTGCCGGTCAGCGAAAAGTCGCCCATGGTAATGATGTCAAGACCGATGATGAAATCAACGCCTGTGGCTATTTTTGGCACCACCCTCGGATGAACGTATGTGTACCAGTCAGAGTTACCGGGGAAGGCGATGGCGCAAGCAATCTCGCTGACTACGGTCTGGCCAACTCCGTCCATAAGTCCGCCGGGACGCCGGCTTATCTTCAGCATCTCAGCAAGATGCTCCGACATCACGGAGAACTGCGCTCCTGTATCCCAGATGGAATCCACCACCAGCCCCTCTTCCTGGTATTGGTTCTCTATCCGCATGGGCGTCTTCAGCAGATCATTGCCTTGGGGAAAGAAAAATTTCACCCTGTCATCTTCCTTTGTTATGTCTGTCATACCTTTATGATTTTGGTTTATGCCACAAAGATAAGCAATTATCTCCAATGTTTCCAACTTTGGAAGGAAATAAATAGAAAAAGCCACCGACGCATCACGCGCCGGTGGCTCCAGAGTTCATTTAATTAATTTATTCATCTGCGCATACACGAAGCACAGGAATTGTTGCGCCCGCAGGCCGACGGGCGGCTTTTGTCTAATATGGCCAAAGGAAGGCCAAGCCTAAATAGCTTCTGCCGCACGGCGGATGCGGTTGCTAAGGTCGAAGAGAGAGCCACGCAACTGCTCCGTCTCCTCAGGAGTGAAACCACCCTTGCCGCCGTTGCCGTCGATGCCATCCATCTTGTGATAGAACCATGATGATGACTTGTGAAAATATCTGTTGGCGAAATCCATCCACGACACCGAAAGGTTGATGTCGCTAAGTCTCTTCTTCATGTCGGATATAACCACCGGCTTAGTCATTACTGTCTCCATAATATTTCTCCTTTTCTTATTATTATCCTCTCCCTAAGGAATGGAGAGGATTTTCGTTTTTAGTACGGCTGTCTGAGCATGCTTTGGAACTTCCTTATAAGATAGTCAAGTATTTCCGGCCATCCGTTAGGAAAAGACTTATTGTAGTTCCTCATACCCTCGAGAAGGTCTCGCTCATCTTCCGTCACTTTCATTGTTACCATTTTCTCTTTCATAATCCTTTGTTTTTATTAGACATAGCAAAGATACTACAATATTTTATAGTAGCCAAATAAAAACTACATTATTTTATAGTAATTAAGAAAAATAATATACCAGCAACTGAAAAGGCCGGCTTTCTCGCGAAAACCAGCCTTTGTTACATTGTTTTAATCAATCTTTTTATCTTATGAATTTCACTGTTGCTCTAAGAAAAAAAGGGGAGACGACTCCGACGCCAGTGTCATCTCCCCCGGCCAAGTAGCTCTGAGTGTGGTCGGACAGCCTGAGATTATGCCACATAAGTTAATAAAAAGAATTTAATATTTCCAACTTTAGAAGGAATTTTTTTACAGTCCTCCCAACGACATTGCCGCGTTGGCGTTTCCGCTGTTGTTCCTTGCCAGTGCCGACGTATCGCCGAACATTGCCGCGAGGGCATCGGACATCAAGCCCTGGTAGGCTTCGCCATAGAAGGATGCCTCGTAGTCGTTCAGGCGGT
>CAZEEP010000030.1:0-3654 GCA_964511295.1 uncultured Prevotella sp. | reverse complement strand
ATCAAGCCCTGGTAGGCTTCGCCATAGAAGGATGCCTCGTAGTCGTTCAGGCGGTGGATGGAATAAAGGTACTTCTTGGCAAACCAGTCACGGCGCTGCCTATGACCTTTACCTTTATTATATTTGCCGACACGCATGAACTGCAAGCCGTTCTCATCATCCTTACCGCTGTTGCCGTGACGGTAGCCGTTGCCCGTGCCTGCGGCTACATAGATGCCGTATTCCCTGAAGCGGTGCTCTATGGTGGTTGGGTTGCCCGGATGGATTATGCCGGTGATGGTGTCGTGCAGGCGGCCGGTGTCGTAGACAGGCGGCGAGAACTTCATCATCTTCTCCTGCCAGAACTTCACCATGAACTCCGTCCACCGCTGCTCATACTGCTCGCGGTCTTTGTCGGTACGGCTACCCCTCAATCCATTGCCTGCTGTCATAGGTCAAGTCTATGGGTTCGTTGTTTTCCACCATGAAGTAAAGCCCCGTCACGCCGTTCATGAAGTACTCGGGGAACTCGTTGGAGTAGATGCTGTTGACGTTCATGTATTCCAGACTGTCGTCATATACCATCTCGTCGCGGTCATGGATAAGGCGTGAGTGTATCTGCCGGAATATAGCCCTGCAGATGTTAAGCTTCGCCTCCCTGTCAGCCATATCGTCGATGGTGTAGCCTGCGACGATGAATATGGTGTAGACATCCTTGCGGAAGTAGCCTACACCGTTTGAGAAGGTATTCTCTGAGGTGGTGTCATCCACGAGGATGAAGCGGTCCTGCTTGCGAAACTCCGCCACCATGTCCTGCATGCCGCTTATGCCGGAGCAGTGGCCGGTCTTGAAGCCATTCTCCACGGCAAAGCGGTTCTGCCTGCCTACCTCTTCAAAGTATTTGAAGGCATTGAAAATGTTATCTTGTGCCATTATTCAACCTTTACGAATTGGTTATATCGAATGGTGGCGTGGGGATTGAAGTTGACAACTTTCACCTTGTACCCTTTCGTTCCCCACTTCCACCATAGGAATCGATGCTTGTATTCGCGATATACGATGGTGTACGCCGAGTCGCGGACGCTGTACGCCAGCAGCGTGTCTGTCGGCTTCGCCTCTATGCGGAAGTCGGCCCAGCGGTCGTGGTACTCATAGACGGCGGTGCCCTTTGCCGACAGGCTCACGGTGTCGCGGGTCTCCGTGCCTGTGAGCTGCTGCGTTTCCACCTGCGCCGCCCTCATACGGAGGTCTTTGAGCAGCTGCCTGTCGGCAATCTCCTTCTTGTAGGTTGCCTTTTCCATCACTACGACGGGCGCGGTGCTCACGGGCACGGTGTCGCGGATGGTATCGTGAACGACTGGAGGAGCTATCTGTGCGTGGGCAAGCTCTACGGAGAGGCTTTCCCGTTCTTGCTTCAGTTTGCCATTCCGCCTTCCCAGCACTCCCAGCGCCACGGACAGGGCTATGACGGGCAAGGCATAAAGCCAGTATTTCTTCAGCAATTTCAGTACGTTCATAATCCATAATTATTTGATGTCCTTATATTCCGTTGTAGCGTCGAAGCTCGGACAGGCTTTCGTCCACTCCCATTTGTCCACCTTCCCGTTGTGGTTAAGGTCGGGCGAGAGGTCACGGTGCCCGCAAATCTTAGCTTTTGGGTACTTCTTTTTCAATTTCGTCAGAAGTTCGCGAAGTCCTTTCTTCTGTGCCTCGGTGCGTGTGTCCTTAGGCTGCTTGCCATCAGCTGTCATGCCTCCGATATAGCACACACCTATGGAGTTGGCGTTGTGGCCCGTGCAATGCGCTCCTATCTCATTCTCGGCTCTGCCCTCATGTACCGTGCCGTCACGGTAGACGACGTAGTGGTAGCCGATTTTCTTGAAACCTCTCTCTCTGTGCCAACGGTCAATGTCGGCTACGCTGTAGTCCCTGCCTTCAGGCGTGGCGGAGCAGTGTACGATAATAAGATTAATGTTTCGCATCCTTATGCTTGTTTAGTTCGTCGTCAACATACTGCTTCACGTCGTTCTTCACCTCGCCCATCTTCGTCTTGATGGCAAGCGAGATGCCGAATATCGAGGCGGCATATACCAGCGCCTGGGCTATGTACCACAGCACCGAGTCCTCGATCTTGTAGTGGTTCAGGAAGAAGCAGATGAAGGCGAGGACGACGGCGGAGACTACCATCGCCACTGCCGTGGAGTACTGTATCTTTTCTTTAGTGTCGTTTTCCATCTCTCTGAGTATTATGATTTATAAGGCAAAGATAGATAATAAGTAATAGGGGGAAAAATACGGATTATATTGCTGAAATAATATTTGGTTTTCAGGGGAAAATAATTGGCTAAGCATTTGTACATAACGAAAACATTATATACCTTTGCATTGAGTTAAGGAAATAGCAATTAGATATTCAAAATTATGGATTTAGAAATCCTTGAAATGCGGATTAAGTTCATCGAAGCTCTCCTGAAACGTTACAACGAAGTTTCTACTAAATCAGGAATAAGCTTGGAGACTCAAGAAGAAACAACAAATCGTTTTCTTGACGAACTTAGAAAACTTTACAAACAACGGGATTTACTTAAACATCGCAACAGTAACTGACAAGCCCCTCCTCAATGGAGGAACTTTTAAAAACAAAAAATCATGGAAGAAATTCAGGCAAAGATTAAGGAATTAAAATCTCTCATGCCTAAAGATGATGCCAAAAGTGCTGCAAGGCGTGACGAGATATGCCTTTGGTTTAAGGAGCATAAGACTCCTGAAGCTGAGGAAGCTTTCAAGAAATTCTTGGAGGATGGTTTTACTGATATTGGTACAGAAATTGACGACCTCCGTAGGCAAATAAGTGACGAGGATTATCGTATAATCCCAATCACTTATATAGCCGAGAAGTATTTTCATAAAAGCCATGCTTGGCTTTCTCAGCGCCTCAATGGAACTAAGGTGCGGGGAAAATCTTATTCTCTTAATGCCGAACAAAAAACCATTTTCAACAATGCTATGCAAGACATTGCCATGAAATTCGGCTCATTCCGCTTAGTTTAATTGCTAACGGTTTCCTTAGCTCACCGTTCCCCGACACTGAGCCGTGCCGGGGAACTTTCGTTTCCCCCGCCCTTGCCGTGTTCATTCCGCCGGCCTTTCGCTCAATGGCTTTATGTTCTTGTCTTTCCATGTGTTGTCGGCTTGGTATGTCGCCACGGCATCGTCGGGCACGTACACAGTGCAACCCCCGTCAATTTCCCTGTGTTGCGTTTATCATGTCTTTTCTTTTTTTATAAGTTTCTTTTGCGCCCGTGCGCCTTGCGGCAAAGCCTTTGCCGCAGTCCGCCGGAAGCTTTGCCGCCATGCCCTGAAAGCTTTGCGGGACAGCCCCGAAAGCTTTGCCGGGCAGGCGCTAAAGCCGTCATGCGGCGGCAATCAGTATCAGCCCGTAGCCCACGGCACCTCCTATAGTCGTGAACAGCAGGTCCGTGAGGTCGCCGCCCTCGCCCGTGAACGCGTCGAGGATCTCCTTGAAGAAGCCTGCGGCGAATGCCGCTACCAGCCCCAGCAGTCCTGCCGACCAAGGCCCACCGCTCGCAAGGCAGCCCACGATGAACGCTATCAGCAGCCCCGGCGTTGTTCACTATGATGAACACCATTCCTTTCTCGGGGCTTGACGGGAAG
>CAZEEP010000029.1:0-41630 GCA_964511295.1 uncultured Prevotella sp. | reverse complement strand
TCCCGATGGAATACACAGAAAAGAGTGTAAAACATTAAAATAAGGGAAGAATGAAAACAACTAAAAAATGCGCATTTTGCAGCAGGACATTCACGTCAAACAGCGGTATGCAGAAATACTGCTGCGTTCGTTGTGCCGATGAAGCCAAGAAAGAGAGAAAGAGAAGGAATGAGGATTTCCTCAAGGTCGCAGAACCTGTTATAGGACTGGGGCAGCAGGAGTACCTCACCTTCTCCAAAGCAGCTATCCTTATGGGATGTTCGCGCCAGTACGTTTATAAGCTCGTGGCACAGGGCAAACTGAAAGCCTCACGCATCAGCAGCCGCATGGCAATAATCCGCCGTGCTGACATCGAGAGTATGCTAGAGAGCAGCCCTTATAATAAGGTAGTGTTCGGCAACCGACCGAAACCAACAATTCTTAAGCAGCGTCAGAAGAAACCGGAAACCACACCAGCTTCTGACGAACCTTTGACCTATCTCTCCGGCGAGGAGGTGATGTCCATTTATAAGGTAAAACAGATGTGGCTTTACACCACCGCCAAGCGTAACCAGATACCCATGTGCCGTATTGCTGGAAAGAACTATTACAGCAAAAGTCATGTGGAGGAATGTCTCGGACTGACTGTTGACACCTCCACTATCACCGAATGGCTCACCACGGAACAGGTGTTCGAAGAATTCGGCATGAAAGCTACCGCCATTCGTGCCTACGCATACCGCCACAGCATTCCCACAAAGAAAGAATACGGTATCACCTATTATTCAAAGGCTCACCTTGCGGAACTGCGGCAGATGGATATAATGGAAGATGAACGCTACTGTACCGTGGAATACGTGTCGGAAAAGTACGGGCTATCTAAAGCGAACATTCACCATATCGCCAAAGTACATGGTATCGAGAAGTGGAAAGTCGGAGTTAGAAACCTGTTTCTCCGTGCCGATGTGGAGCGTGCGATGGCGGAAAGAGCAGCTAAGGGACTGTAAACTCTTTCCTCTTCCATTGATAATACGATTATCCGTCAATTATCATCATTACTGCTATCAACGGCATATCATTCAGTTCCTTTGCACCGTGGAGAAACGCTCCACCCTGTAATATTCATCAATAATCATCAGAACAACTATGAGTAATATCTGTAAGACCGTGAACCTTTACACACGGAGAATCAAGGGCGGCAAGATGCTGTCCTACTTCCTCGACTATTATCCCGGCTACCGTGACGAGACCACCAACAAAGTGCTGCGCCATGAATCGCTCGGCATCTACATCTATGCCCATCCGAAGACACAACGTGAGAAAGACTATAACGCCCGGCTGTCGGAGAAAGCCGAAGCCCTGCGATGCCGTAGATACGAGGAGATTGTAAATGAGCGTTACGAGTTCTTCGACCGTAACAAACTCAACGGCAGCTTCATTGACTATTTCAAGAAACATGCAGGAAAGAAGAACTCGCGCTATGAACAGGCGTTTCTGCACTTCGACCGTTTCACAGGTGGCAAATGTACCTTTGCCGAAATCACTGTGGAATTGTGCAACAAGTTCCTTGAATATCTGCGCACCACGCATCAGGTAATCCACACCAAACGCAAGTTGCACACTAATACCATAGCCAGTTACTGGTCTGCGTTCCTTGGCACGCTCCATGCCGCCCACCGTGACAGGAAGATAAAAGAAAATCCCTGTCCCTATCTGGAACGTGCCGAAACAATCCCGACTGACAAGGTGGGACTGTCAGCTGATGAGCTCATACAGTTGGCAGAAACTCCGTGCGAGGTTCCTATACTAAAGACCGCCTTCCTTTTCTCCTGCCTTACAGGACTGAGAAAAAGCGATGTCAAGCCATTCACATGGGAAATGATACAGCCCGAAGCCGACGGCACACTCTATATCACCGACCGTATGAAGAAGACAAAGCAGATAGTCCACAACCCGATAGGAGACGAGGCGCTGGCATTGATAGACAACGGTAAAAGGGAGGGACTTGTATTTCCCGGCTTCAAGGACAGCATGACACAGGCACCACTCAAGCAATGGGTGAAGGCAGCGGGCATCACCAAGCACATCACCTACCATTCGAGCCGCCACACCTTCTGCTCTCTGCAACTTCAGGCAGGGACAGACCCCAATACCGTAAAGGAACTTGTCGGTCACAAGAACCTCACCACAACGCAGCAGTATCTTGACAGCGTTTAATGTCACAGAAATAGTGGGAATGGAACTTTTACTGTCACCAAGCCCAGCAAATGGCACGTTCTCTATCTGTCACAGGCAGAAACAAGTTTGTTGTCGCCAACACAAAGCTGGGTGAAAATGATACCGAAAATAAGGTGACGACAAGACACAAGACAAACCAACTAATCATATTATGATTTTACATTTATACTGCCAATTATTTTCTTTGCTTAAAGCCATTTCAACATACACAAATGTTGATATTGGAATTATTGCAAAGAGTGGATTCAATAACTCCACTCTCTACTAATCAGCATTTCATTTGGTGAAATAATTAAGATTCCCTCATGTCACTTATTCTAAGTGAGGAGGGGAATGAAAAAATGTTACTACCACATGCGTTAAATTAATGGTAAATATATAAATACCCTATTTTTTCTTTTGTATATAGACACATTCTCCAACGATGATTCCGGGATCTTCCCAGAAATTAGATACATATTCTTGTACCTGTTTTATTGCTTTCTCTCTTTTTGTTGGCCCTAGTGTTGTCCAAAATTCTCCATAAACATAGCGAGCGTACAATTTTGCATATAATGACGAGTATTCGGAAAAATCTTGGGCAGTAGAGTATGTAATTATATATGTTGCCGTATAAGGAGAATTATCTTCTGAGTAGGATATATATCCATTTTTTTTCAAGTGTCCTCTTAAATCATCCTTGTAAAATTCGTATGTTTCAAGGTCTGAAATGGTTTTATATTCATGTTTCTTTACTTTGACTTGTTTGTATTCTGTTAAGTCCTTCTTTGAATGAGGAGGAAGTGCCAAGATGCGTTGGTTTGCATAAGTGGTTGAAACCGAATTTTGGCTTGAACCGCCTACAGTAGTTGAGCCAGCTAAAGTGCCCAAAGCGCCTCCTATTCCAAGAGTATTGGTTATACCTCCGAGATTAAAACCTAACCCAGAACTGCTCCCATGATTTACAGTGGTTTGTTCTGTGTTGTAGTAACTTTTAGAAGTTCCATCACAATAAATTCTAAAAGTATTAGCTAAATCAATATATATAACTTTGTCTGTCTTATTCTGTAACTCCACACTATATTTTATATCAAAGCTGTCATAATTATTATTCCATACAGTAGTCGGTATGATTTTCATCTCTATGTCAGAATTGGAAACGATTGAGGAATCTGACATTGACATTATAGGAAAAAAATAGTGTGCATCTTTGTTACTAGGAGTTTTGGCAAATTTTACAGGAGTCTTATACCTTTCAATCAGTTGCTGATTATTAGTAGCAGGTAACTTCTTTACGTATTTAGGACCTGACGCATTTGACAATTGTTGTGTTATTTGTTGTTTCTCACCAGTATTAAAGACATCTTTTTCTCCATTGGTATATTTAATCATAAATACGTCACGTGTATCTATAGTATAAAGAGGCCCATCTTGGTTAGTCCATTTTTTATATTCTATTTCATTACTATTTACCTTTGTAACTTTTGCTTTAATCTCATCACCGTTTGGTTTTATAATGACATCTTGTGCATATATTGTATATATGCCCGAAATGACTAAGTTCATAGTCAGAAATGCTCTTTTCATTGTAATATAATGATTAATAAAAAAGGCGTGCAACCATTCTTACAACTTGCTTTCTCATTCGGTTACCGCCAAGTGACCTACTATATACTACAAGCGATAGAATAGTCCACGCCTTATAAACGTGAACCTTCAGTCTGCTTGTCCTCGTATAGCGAATATTGGCGGTATTCAATGAGAAAGAGAACAAGAACTAAAAGCTCAATATTTATTTTATGTGTTCATTCAAGTGTTATGAATGGAAACGCTTTTCATTGTTGATATTTGTGCCGTTATTCACGGCTGTTTTTATTCTCAACTTGCAGAATGCTATCTATCGATTAGCTACCGCATAATGCGTTTCGTTCTTTTATGTCTGTTTCTTAAACCTCCTTTTTAAAGGGTTATACATTCTTTTAACGATATTTGGCTGCAAAATTACAAATTTTATCCGAGAAAAGTGTATCCTTGACACAGGAAAGTGCATGATATCAACATTTTTCGTTTTTTATGGTAAATAAAAACATGTTTGATATTATACTTTGCAAGCTCTTTATCATGTAATGTCCGTTTCCTCCTGCAAACTCCTGTTGCAGGAGAAAACAGTTATTACTTTCTATCTGCCTTTGTCAAAAGTGAATATACAGCCATTACCATTCTGGATTCTCCTCCGGCTCTGTTGGCGGAGTCACGGCACTGCCGGGCGAAGTCTGTGCGGCAGCAGCTTTCTGTTTGAGCACCTCACGCTTGTAGTGTACAATCTCGGTATTCGCATAGTCAATGAAAGGTGCGTAGTCGGCTTCACCTAAAACCAATGCAAGGGCGTTCACCATCTGCACCAATTCACGGTAGGCTTTGTCACTGCCTAAGCGTGCAGATTTCAATGCGCCTACAGGCTGGCTCATGCGCTCGTTGGTGCGCTGCAAGGTAAGGGTGCGCACACGCTCATTGGCTTCTTTCATGTTTGTGACGAATGCCGTGAGTGACAGCTTTTTCACCTGTTCTGAGAATTTTCCCTCAAGGTCGGCGATGAAGTTCACCAGCAGACCAGTTTCCTTGTCCAGTTGGTCTGCGGTGCTGATGCGGTAGTCCTTGATGTGCTGCGCCAGTTCCGTGGCAGCCTGTGCCATGTCAGCAACAGGAATAGCCAAGAAACCTTCCACTGCCTTTTTGTAGCCTGCGTAGAGTGCGTCACGGTCTGCGTCTGCCTTGGCAATCTCGTCAGTGAGCAAGCTCTTCTGCGAAATTTTCAAAGCCTCATCCTCCACTGCGAGTGCATCATGCAGGGCGGTTACAAGGTTGGCAGCTTTAGCCTTTACTGCTGTGTCAGCCTCGGCACGTGCAAGGATGTTGCTTACGAAAGTGAAATGTGCGCCGTTGTTCATGCGCGGGAGACTGATGTCTTCAATCTGCTTCATAGTTTTTTGATTTAAAGAGTGAATAATGTTTACTGTGCAGAGAGTTTTACCAGTCCGCTACAGCAAATGTAATGAAATTTCTCGGAAAACCAAATAAATAGAAGAGAAATTGTCAATAATCTTGCGTTTTTTCTTTCATTTTATTCAATTTTATGCCGTTGACGCATGTTTCCTGTATGATTTTGCTCTTTATGATGCTGGAAACGGTGTTTCTTGCATGAATAAAAGTTTTTGACATAAGAAACGTGCGTCAAGAGCTTCACTTGATGTCGAAAGCATCAAGAAACGAGCGTCAAGACCTTCATTCATTCCCTAAAATACCAATAAACGCAAGATTATTCCTTCATCGCCTCCCGATAGTAAGAATAAACGTGTGCCAAAGTTTTGTTTTGACATCAAAACACGAATAATCCTGCGTTTGCAGATACTTTTGACATCGGATGAAGGAATAATTCAGTGTTTACATATTGTTTGGGTCCTGAATATACGAAAATCTATCATTCCGAGCCTGCAACAAATGGATTGACCGGTATATAGCGGAAAACCTACTCCGGCATTGCGGGCACTCCAAGTACGAGAAGATGCAGAGGACTTCACCTGAAACTCTTTCTTCGACAGCTCCGCCATAACGTACTGTCCATTTCGTGAGCTTGCTCTTATACAGACTTTGCAAAAGTCCTAAACTCAATAAGGACTTTTTGCCAGAGAGCAAGAAAGTCCCATGAGGCAGGGAGCGGCTATGCCGCACATTGTCCCTGCACCCCGATAGCGAGCAAGCTCTTCCTTCCCCTTTTATAGAAATTTAAAACTCAGAAATACAGAAATAATTATGATACAAGGACAGAAACAGGCCCTGCATATATAGAACGGAAAATCATTCAGCCGGAGTGAGGCCAACGAGAATGAAAGACGTTGGGACGACCGAAAGATAGACCAGCTCAACAGAGATCCTGCCAACAATTATGACAGGACACGGATGCATCTGAACTTCGAGATTGGCAGTGACGGAAAGATTCATCCGTTAGGTTATATGGACAAGCGGCTGGATGAGAGGATACAAGAACGGCTGGACGAACTGGAATATCACCCGTTCAAGGCTGACAGCAAGATACAACCGAACATTTGTGCCAAATTAATCATCGGAGGGAACCATGAGCGGACACATGAGATGGCGTTCGGGGATCAGATTGTGAACCTGAACAAGGGAGCGGACAACAGTCACCTGCATCGTTACCGTGAGGTGGAGGACTGGGCGATGGACTCATACAGGTGGTGCTGTGAGCAGTTCGGCAAGGAGAATGTCATCGGTTTTCAGGTACATTTAGACGAGAAATCGCCCCATTGTCATGCACTTGTCATCCCCGTAGGCAGAAAAGGCAAGGAGAAGAAGGAACGGGTGATGTGGTCTGCCAAGTTCGGGAAGAACGGGAATGAATACAAGGCCATCCTTCATGCCATGCACACCTCGCTGTATGAGACCGTAAGCAGGAAGTACGGGCTTGAGCGTGGCGACAGTGTGGAAGGCCGCAATGTACGCCATTTGGACAAGCATGAGTTTTACCGAGAACAACAGAAGTTGGAGAAGGCGATTAAGGGGCTGACAACGATGAAGGAGAATCTTGAAAGTTCCATTGCCCGGCTTCAGGATGAGATACAGGCAGTCCGTTGCCGTCTTTCTGACCGCAAGATAACGCTGCAAGAGGCTGACAGCAAAGTGCATCGGCTGGAGATTGAAATATCAGCCTTGCAGGAGAAGCTATTGGACAAGACAGGTAAGTTGCAGGAAAAGCAACAGGAGCTAAACTGCTTAATGAAAGATGTCGGCAATGTGCATCAGATTATCACCCCGTTCAAGAATCACCGCATAGGCTTTACCGCTCCACAAATCACGGAAGTACCGCCCACATTCGGGCGTGAGAAGTGGATGGAGAAACAGAACAAGCGTATAGAGTCCATGTTCAACAAGGCTGTTGCTGAAGTAGAAAGGCTGTATATGGCAGAAGCAGAAAAGCAGGTAAAAGCAGCCGGGCAGAACCAACTGATAGACTACAAGGAGTATCACCGATATAGGAATGAGAACGGGCAACTGCGTCAGTATATCCATGAAATAACTGAAGAGATCGGCAAACTTAATGAAGCACTCTCAGGATTATTGGATGTTTTGGCCATTCCTGATTTTCGGGAGCAGTTCTTCGCCATTGCCGATGCGCTGATTGGAGGTCGTCCCATTCCGGTATCATCCGGTGGCGGAGGTGATACGTCCGATCTTCGTTGGGATGGACGAAATTCCGATGAAGATGAGCAGAGCTATAGACGAAGGTGTATGATTGCGGCAGCTGGAGTTGTAATCAGTAGAAGTAAACAAAGAGGAGTTAGAAGATAATTATGGCATCAATAAAGATAAAGTTCAGACCCTCCACTGTAGAGGGAAGAGAAGGGGGAATATATTTCCAGATTATACAGAACAGGGTAATCCGCCAGATGAACACGGATTACAAAGTTTACGCATACGAATGGGATGCGGAAATGGAAAGTGTTGTGGTAAGCGGCGCACGTGCCAATATCCTATGCGGCATTAAAGAGCGTTTGGAATGGGACTTGTCCAGATTGGAGAAGGTTGTGCGTCAGTTAGAGCAGGAAAGACGCAGATATACGGCGGATGATGTAATTACATTATTCCATAAAGTGACCAAAGAGACTTCCTTGTTCTCCTTCATGCACAGTGTAATAGCCCAGCTGAAGCAATTAGGAAAAATCCGGACTTCCGAGACCTATACAGCAACGCTCAAAAGTTTTATGGAATTTCGTAAAGAACAGGATGTTCCGCTTGATGGTATGGATTCCGACCTTATGCTTTTGTATGAAGCCTATCTGAAGGCTAAGAGGATACGCATGAATACCATATCGTTCTACATGCGTATTCTTCGGGCTGTATATAACCGTGCCGTGGAAAAAGGACTTACACTACAAAGGTATCCATTTCGCCATGTTTATACCGGAGTGGAAAAGACCGTCAAGCGTGCCGTTTCTGTTAAGGTCATCAAGGCATTGAAGGAACTGGATTTGTCAATGAAATCTTCATTGGATTTTGCGCGTGATATGTTCATGTTCAGTTTCTATACAAGAGGAATGTCCTTTGTTGATATGGCATACCTTAAAAAGACAGATTTGCAGAATGGAATCCTAACCTATTGCAGGCGAAAGACTGGGCAAAAGCTTACCATCAAATGGGAGAAGTGTATGGAGGAAATCATCAAGAAATATCCATCAAACAATTCCGCCTATTTATTGCCGATTATCAAAGAGAAAAGGAATGAGCGGAAGCAGTATGACAATGCCCTGCATCTGGTCAATTATCGGTTGAAAGACCTGTCGGAAATGCTGAAACTTCAACGGCCTTTGACAATGTATGTAGCCCGGCATTCATGGGCGAGTGCTGCCAAGGTAAGAAACGTTCCGTTGTCAGTCATTAGTGAGGGCATGGGGCATGATTCTGAAAAGACAACACAGATTTACCTTGCATCCCTTGAGGCGTCGGTAGTGGACAAGGCTAATAAGATGATATTGGGGATGTTGTAGCCAGAAACCTGTTTAGCAAATTTCTCAATCTCTTTTTAAGAGACGGATATTTGAATGCAAAGGTACTTATTTTCGGATAAATTTCACCTTAATTTAATGAAGAAACTGCAATTTGTTATGGCAAATTCTACCAATTTTTCACTTTGTTTAGCCAATTGTTTCCGTACAATCAGCTAAATACTGGGATATCAGGAAACTCCAACCGTTCTCCGTCTCTTAAAAAGAGACGAATGGATATTACTCGACAAAGACCACCGCCAATAGACAAAAAATAATAGAACTCCCACGTAGTGTAAAAAGGGCTAGGTCGCCCGTCGAGACACTACGCTGGGAGTTTTACGTGAGGATAATATATATAGCTCATGAATAAAAAACTTATCATTCCGATTGTTATCTGTACAATCATCATTATTGCAGTTATCTCTATCTGCATTGGGAAAGGTAGTAAGATAAAACTGACATGGGAAGCAGTACCAGCTCCAAAGGGGATAAAAGACTCCATTGAGCTAAAAGTCTATGTGGAAAATTCCGGTAGTATGGATGCATATATGTGCGCTGGTTCAAATCTAAAAGATGCTGTTTTTGATTATGTAAGCGACTTGAAGCGATTGACCACATCCTGTTCATTGTACTATATCAATTCGAAAGTTATCCCTTTCTCTGGGGACTTAAATACATACATTAAAAATCTTACCCCACAATCTTTTGCTAAAGCTGGCGGAAACCGCACGAATACAGACCTTCGTCAAATTTTTGACACGATAATGAAGGCCAATGGCAAACGAACAGTTTCTGTGTTTATTTCAGATTGTATCCTTGACATTCCCCAGAATGCGATAGACTTTTTAGGAAACAGTCAGATTTCTATCAAAAACACGTTTAATGAAGCACTGGCAGTAAATCCCGAGCTGGGAGTTGAGATAATCAAACTTGACTCCAAATTCAATGGATTTTGGTTCTGTGGACATAATCGGGAATTTTTGGAGAATGTAAAACGGCCTTACTACATTTGGGTAATTGGTAATCAAAGGTATTTGGCTGAATTCAACCAAAAGGTTCCTGTCGAGAATATTATCGGTGGCATTAAAGAGTACTGTGCGTACTCTGCTCCACAGAAAATACCATTTGATATGAGTAGAAGCACTTATGTAATAAACCATTCAGGAAAAATAAATGTCGAATTGCTCGTAAACCTAAGAGGATCGTTGCAAAGCAGCAATCTGTATAAGAACATTGCACAATACAAATCTGCTAACCCGCAACAAGTAGCAGTGGCATCGGTTGAAGATATTACTGCAGCAGATAGTCCGTATAGCCATGTTATCACTTTAGAAATCTCCAATCCCGAGACCCTAAAATCAGAAACGGTTTCTTTCTCTTACCCTTATTTGGCAACATGGGTATCTAATTCAGATGACACAACAGGGCAAAATGTTAAAGAGAATCTTGACAAAACAACAGGGCTAATGGCACTGATTAAGGGCGTGGCTGAAGCCTATAAGAACTCAACTACATACGGATCGGTCTCCTTTGAATTAAAAAATAAATAAAGTTAAATATCATGAGTAATTTTTTTGGAAGTATCTACTGCTGGCTCGAAGACTTCTTTGGAATAGAGCTTGCAGAGTATCTTTGGGGAGAATCATCTCCAGAGCAGTTAAGCAACATGTTCATTGGCATCGGCCTTACCATGTTGGTGATTTCCCTATTAGTAGCAGTCTGCTACTATTACATTATCAATCATCCACGTCTGAACAATTGGTGGGGATGGCTTATATTCTTGGGCATTAACGCTGTGATAAACTTTGTAGTCGGCTGGCAATGGGTTCTTAAAGATTATTATGCAGGATTAATGGTAAAAAAAGATGCTGCGACCCAAAAGATGGTTGACCTTCCTATCTACCCAGATGACATCCTTGCATTTGGAGTTACCAATATGCTCGATGCTATCATAGCTTTCATCATATTCTCGTATATTATCAAGTGGTGGAGTACTAACTGCTCCCGAGCTCCATTTTAACATATAAATATTATTAATCATGGCCAAACTATATGTATTCGGAATTGGAGGAACTGGTGCACGTGTTCTCCGTTCTTTCACAATGATGATGGCAGCAGGTGTAAATATGGGTGCAGACAAAATCGTGCCTATCATTATCGACCCAGATGCTTCTAATGCAGACTTAACAAGAACTGTAGCCCTTATGAATATCTACAGGGCTATTCATTCGTCCCTTTCATTCACCCCAAAAATGAGTCAACTTTCTTTAGAAAAGAACTATCCCAAATTCTTGTAAACTATACTCTCCGTATTAATGACACCGATGATAAAACGTTTTTGCAGTTTATTGACCTGCCTTCCATGGATAAATCATCGAAAGCCATGATGAGAATGCTATTCTCTGAAAAGAACCTCGGCTCGTCTATGGATGTAGGCTTCAAGGGCAACCCCAATATCGGGAGTATTGTACTCAATCAAATTGTGGATTCTAATGACTTCCAAGATTTCGCCAACAACTTCGAATCGGGTGACAAGATTTTTATCATTAGTTCCATTTTTGGTGGAACTGGTGCAAGTGGTTTTCCTCTTTTATTGAAAACTCTTCGCACTGGAACTAACTTCCCAAACAATGATCTAATTAACCATGCAGAGATTGGTGCCATCACCATTCTTCCATATTTCAAACTGAAGAATGACGATGAAAGCGAGATTGATTCATCGACCTTCATTTCTAAGACCAAATCAGCATTGGCTTATTACGAAAACAATATCAGCAGAAATAACTCTATTAATGCGCTTTATTTTCTTGCTGACGATGTTACAAATACCTATAAAAACCACGAAGGGGGATCAGCACAGCAAAACGATGCTCATCTCGTAGAATTCCTTGCTGCTACTGCTATCGTGGATTTCAGTAACAAGCAACACGCAAATACGTCAAACAAAGAACTTGGTCTGAAGGATCTCACTAATTCTGTTACATTCGACTCCTTCTACGAGAATCAAAAACGTTTGCTTTTCGCCCCTTTGACAGAGTTCATGATGATGACCAACTGCCTGAATCATAAATTTGACTATTATTCGTCTAAGGATTTCAATGCCAACAATGACAACTTCAATGGTCTATACGGGTCTTCTTTCATGACGGAGCTTCAGAAGCTTACAGGTTTGTTCATCGAATGGCTTGCCGAAATGAAGAGAAATAAACGCTCATTAGACCTTTTCAATCTTAACACAAAAGATAAACCTTTTGAGGTCGTCACAGAAGTTAAGCCTAAAAAGATAATCAGCCTTAAATCTGATTATGATTTAGTGACCGATCGTTTGAACTCAGCTGTCAAGAAATGCCATAGTAAAGAAGACAACGACAAGTTCCTTGAAATGTTCTTCCTTGCCATGACAAAATTGTTTAACGAAAAATTTAATGCGTAGTCATGTCAAAAGTATTTAGATTATATCGAGAGGGAACGTCCACCATTCGAGAATGGAACGAAAGCCCAGCATTCCCATACAATTCCAATGCTCGGGACACAATAGAAGATCCCGATGGAGCAAGTGCCAAAAATGAAATTACTTCAATCCCGTCTCCGTTTGCAAGAATAGATCTTGTGAAAACAGCCTTTAAGGAAGTATGTCGTAGAGCGACTCGTGATATTAGAGAGTTGGAAGGCAACACCATATTTCATAAGATGGTGTCAGATACATTAGATGTCGGTGAGATCTTTTTCAATATCGATAAATTCAAAGATAAGATTGAAATCATCACTTGGAATCCGTCCGTGATGATTGACGCTCTGAAGAACGACCAAAACGCAAGCCACTTATATGTGGCCGATGCCTTACAGAAGTATCTTGTTTCCGATGCTCGCACATATAACTTCGGACAGTTGAAGAACATCTATCTTCTGAATTATACGAATGGGCCAGATGAATTAAATATCATCGGTGCCACTTCACCGTCAACGTTATTCTTTAGCGGTGCGAATAGCCTTGAATATATTCAGGACATATTCTTTGCAAACAATGACCGCCCATTTGACGGCGACTATGTACCCCTTTATAAAAGAGACTTCGACTACATTAAGGCATGGTGGACACTCCGAAAGACAATCCCCGGCTTCTCAAACCTGTTCCCAGAAATTGAGAACTATCTTAACTTGACATTCAGGGCTATTTCAGACCAGATAATCAAGAACAAGTTAAACGAGATTACCCCAGCATCAGCTAAGGATTTCTCTTATATTGACGTGCAGTCACATCAACAGAGTAACCAAGTTGAAGTTCTTGGTACTGTTCTGTTTAAGAAGAAATCTTCAAGAGAAATTGAAAACGAGTTTACAATCCGTCCCGAACGAAGCGTAGCAGGTGTGAAGCCTCTTGTTCTTCCCGTTGAAGCAGGAAATAAATATGCTAGTCTGCAATATGCTAATGGTACATGGGGAAACACAAATAGAGCACCATACAAACCAAATGTTTCTAACATCGAACGTAGAACGCTACCTTATGAAGGCTCAACTTTTGCATATTTGACCATAGGAGATTTCCTTGAAGATTCTATAGTCAAGGTTCCTCATTCTTTGAATAAGAAGTATTTCTTCGACGGGAATATTAAAGATGTAGAGCAGATGACCTCTTTCTTGCTCCCGATTAAGCCTCTTTATTTCAAGTACTTCTCCATTGAAACACTCAACTCAACTATGCCAGACGGTAAACCAGCGTTTGAGATGGAATCTATTGCCGGTGGCTCAGTAAATGTAGTTATAAGCATACCTATTATGGGTAATGGTAATATAACTTACATTGAGTATCAGCGTATCTATTATGCCCAGAGGCAAGCAGATGTCTCAGAGACTCAAAATTCTGGTGGCATGACAACATTCGACTTTACTGGTTTGGTTATGCCTGCCATGAAGTTCCAAAACGAGAATGATGCTATCTATACAGTTTCTTGCGTTAGTACTTTCTCCAATCAATTCCATTTTGATTTTTACCGCGAAGGGGAAATAATACGTGACATCCCCGTTGACTGCAGAAACAAAGAAAAAGGTCTATTCGACTTTAAAGCCGAAACCTATACAATCCAGAATAGCAACTTTGACTTTATCAGAGTTTCTAATAAGGGAGGCGTTAGCAATGTAATTATTCCAAACTTCCTCACACATCAAAATCTGGAAGATTTTGAATTTGCTGTTGACTTGGGTACATCTAATACACATATTGAATTTAAGAAAGCTGATAATAATAGTTCTGACTCTTTCAACTATAAAGACTCAGAATCTATATTCGCAGAGTTCTTTGTTCTGTCCTTCCGTGAAATTCAAGGAAAACTCATTCCTTTAGATTTGATTGATGAAAACGACTTGATGGTTCGTGATTTCATTCCTGCTGTGGTAGGAGATGACTCAGATTTCTCTTTCCCAACACGAACCGCTTTGTCTTATGCAAAATCTACTGACTGGACGGAGAAATTAAGAACATTCGGCTTAATCAATTTCGATATTACATACAATAAAAAATTAGGCATTGCATACAATGCAAAGCCTATGGTCAATATCAAATGGAGTAGCAAGCCTAATGCACAATCAGCAATGCAAGCTTACATCCGTAATATCATGATGATAATTCGCAACAAGGTCATTGCAAATAACGGTAGCCTTGCGCGGACAAAAATCACATGGTTCTATCCAAACAGCATGTCACCGCGCCGCCTTGCTCAACTACGCATGGCATGGAACGACTCTTACACAGAATTGTTTAACCATGATGGTGCGACAAGAAATCTATCAGAGTCTGTTGCTCCAATACAATTCTACTTCCGTAGATATGCGACAGCAACGAACCTCGTTAATGTGGATATTGGTGGTGGCACTACTGATATTGCCTTCTCTTCAAACGGCAAAGTAGAATATATCACGTCATTTAAGTTCGCTGCGAACTCGCTCTTTGAGGATTCTTTCTCTGACATTAATCCTAATAATGGTATTGTAGACTGGTTCAAGAATGACATTCTCGGACTTCTTCAGTCAAAACCAGAACTTAACGAACTGGTCAACATCTTTAATAGCAACCTCGGACAGCCTGCAAATATGGCATCATTCCTTTTCTCGCTGAAAGATAATTCTGCCACAAAAGGACTTGCCCGTAATAATATTGATTTCAATAAGATACTTCAAAATGACACGAAGTTTAAGGTGGTGTTCATCATCTTCTATACTGCCATCATTTATCATATCGTTCAAATTGTAAAGGCAAAAGGGCTGAAAGCACCTCGTCATATAGCATTTAGCGGTAATGGTAGCAAGATTATTAGCATCATATCGTCTGACGCAAAAATTCTTGGTCAATACACAAAAATCATCTTCGAGAAAATTTTGGAATCTGAATATGGTCCTGCCCTTGATATTCTTGGATTGGAGCAGGGCACTAATCCTAAGGAATCCACATGCAAGGGTGGCTTGATTGCAACAGAAGCTTACGATGAAGAGCCGGAAACTTTAGTTCTCCGTGACTCATCTGGCAAACTGGCTGGTTCAAGTTATACCTATGCGTCAATTTCTGAAACTCAAAAAGCAGATATTGTTAAGTCTGTAAAAGACTTCTTCCGATTTGCTCTTACTGAAATGCCATCAGCATTCAACTTAGACAACAACTTCGGTGTTGATAACGTCACTATGAAGATTGCGAGAGAAGAATGCACAAAGGACTTGGAAACATACCTTGATAAAGGTATAGAACTCTCTATTAAAGAGTCTGGAAATAAGGATAATCTCATTGAGGATGCAATTACGTTCTATCCAATTAAGGGAGTCCTTCAGTCTCTTTCAAGCAAAATTCAAGAGTATTATTTAGAAAATCCGAACTGATGATGAAAAAAGCAATCAATATCGTAGTGTGCCTTGCCACAATTTTAGCGTTATCTTCATGTGATTTTTTCAGTGAAAAGCAGCCTGTTCAAGATTCCGTAGATAGTGCCGCTCCTGTTGAGGGAATTTCTCAGGAGATAAAGAACAAGATTGCAGCCCAAGACACGTTAATGAATGCGCTTGTGTTAAAGGTTGACACTTTGGCACAAACACTGTCTCAGGCACAAAAAGAAAATGCTGAGCTTAAAGTTCAAGTCGCTAAGTTAGAAAGTCCTAAAAGTACTTGGGGATATATGACATTAGCTTCTCTTGCTATAGCAATCATTGCACTGGTTCTTTCCCTGTTAAGAAAAAGCCTCAGTAGAGAGAGAGTTGACGAAATTTTTTGCAACAACTTGGACAAGTCAAAAAGGATAGCAGAATTGAAAGTTGCTGTTAGTCAATTACAATCTGGGCTAAACGGTAACAGAGTTTCTCTGTCTGTAAACACACATCTACAAAAACTTGATACACGTTTACGCTCTGTTGAGTCTTCTGTTTCACGTTTGAGTAGTAAGACGAACAAAACTCAAAATAGTTCAAATCCATCAGTTACTCATCGTCAAGAACAATTGCGTCAAACAAAAGATCTTGAATATCTCAGAATGGGATACGCAAATATTAATAGTGGTAATATCTTCACGAAAATATTCGATTCTGCCCAAGAAAGTTGTGTCTTCTCTATTAAGTTTAAGAGTGCGAATAAAGGAGAATTTAACATCATTTCATTGGACAAAATTAAATCAAGAAACAAGTGGCAGGAAATAGTTGAATATACTGGCTCTATTGAAGAAGCCACATCCTTTAAAGTTGAAGATTACGGCATTTGTGAAAAGTACGATGATGTCACATGGCAAGTTACTAAAAAACTTAAAATCAAATTAATTAAGTAAAGATGTCACTATTAGTTCCTATCATAGTAGCGTTTATAATTGCTCTACAAATATTCTTCTTCGTGAAGAATGTACTACGCATGAGAGATTACAAAAAAATCTTTGCGGAAGAAAATTCTTGGGGCATCGCTCATAATCCTGAGACGAATTTCGTTTCTGGTATTTATGGACGTGGTAACAATGTTTTTGAATCAATCAAAGACTCAATTAATAAATACTTAGAAAATAATTCTGGATCTGTGATTGATTTCTCGCTTTTGAAAGATGCAGTGGACCGCCACTGTGATTCTGTGGAGAATGACATCAATACGCTTACACCAACTCCACTGTATTGCGGGCTCGCAGGAACGATGGCAGGTGTGATTGTCGGCTTAGGTTCTCTTATTACAACGGGTAGTATAACAGACCTTCTTTCATCTGGATCTGGAAATTTTGGAACTGCCGCTGAGGGCGTAAACGATTTGTTGTCAGGGGTCGCATGGGCAATGCTTGCCAGCATCATGGGTATCTTGCTAACCACCATAGCATCATTATTATTTAAAAGGTATAAACTGCAAGGTGAATTCGGCAAGAATACCTTTCTTGCATGGCTTCAGGCAAAGCTACTGCCAGAGCTGCCTTCTGATACCTCCGATGCACTCAATCGCTTGGTGAAGAATCTTAATAAGTTCAACAACACTTTTGCTGAGAACACCTCTTCACTGCGCGGTGCATTGCGTGAGGTTAATGAATCCTACCGCATTCAGGGCAACGTTATCAAAGCCGTACATGACATGGACGTGATGAAGATGGCAAAAGCAAATGTTCGCGTACTTGAAGAACTGAAAGAATGTACCGACAAATTGGAGCAATTTAACGAGTATTTGGATGATATTCACGGCTATACTGATGCAATCCATACTTTTACCACTCAATTTGAGCAAGAAGCTAACCGACTGCATGTTTTGGAAGAAATCCAACAATATTTCATGCGTCACAAAGCAGAAATAGCAAAGGATTCAGCCGATGTGGATATTGCTTTGAGAGATGCTCTTCGTACGCTGAAAGAAACTGCTAACACGAATGCAAATGAGCTAAACTCCACAATAGTTCAGCAAGCCGAAGAGTTTAAGCGTATTATTGCCGATGAGAAAGAATCATTTGAAAACCTCAATGTGGAACTTCGCACCATGTTTAGTGCTGAACTCAACCAAATTCCAATGTTGCAAAAGCAACTGGTTGAAATTGCTGGCATACCAGGCAAACTTGATCAGTTGATAGACCGCATGGAATGTTCTAATAGTGCATTGGCTTCGTCAGTTAACGGGACGATGGTACGAACCGCTAAAGAACTTACAGCCGCTTCTTTTCATGGTGAAGCTTCTCCATATGCCACACCGCAGGTATTGTCTGGATGGATGAAATGGACAATTGTAGTTTCTGTAATACTCATTGCTTTAGCTTGTATCTCGAACACAATATACAACATCTGGTTTGCTGAAGATAATTCACCATCTGTCACTGCTACCATAAGTGAAGCGGATGATACAGACTCTATCATGAACGCTCCAATCAGTGTTGATAGCGTAGAGACACAACCTGTTCAACACTCGTCTATACCGTCCACATCACAATTAGCACCTAACAACCAAGTACAAAGCACCAATAATCCATAATACGTTTAGTTTATATGGCAGAGAAGAAAGAATCCTTTTTTTGGACAAGTTACTCTGATTTGATGACGAGCCTATTCTTCATCATGCTTACACTCTTTGTCCTTGTTATCGTACTCTTGCACAAGCGTATGGAAGCGACGGAGAAGCAACTTGAAGAAATCAAAAAAGTGGAAGCATCAACCAAGGAACTTGGTCGTTCAAAGAACTTTGCGTATAAGGCAGAATACAAGAAATACGTTCTTGATGTAAGATGTTTCTTCAAAGAAACAAAATATCGTCTTGCAGACCTGCAAGCAGATACAGCAAGACTACATAGGGCTGGTACTGAAATCAAGGAGTTTCTTGATAAAAACGAAAGCAATCAGTACTTGCTCATCATTGAAGGGCAGGCTTCGCGCAATTCACAAAAACTGACAGATGCCAACTACGACTGGAGTTTCCAACGTGCGCTCACACTGATGAAGTTCTGGAAGGATATTTGTCACATTGATTTTGGAGCAAACTGCGAGTTTCAGATTGCTGGTAGTGGTGACGGTCGATACAACTTTGGCTACACAGGTGGTGAAGGCACCGAACGTTTCAAACAGCTTGATGCAACTCTCATGCGTGAAAGAGGCTCTAAGGAAATTGACAATCAACGCTTTGTTATTCACATAATACCAAAAAATATTATTGAAGATGCTGAAAAGAAAGAAAACTAAATATTGTGCTGTCATACTATGCTTATCGGTATTGCTTTTTGTATCGTGCGCTCACAAGTCTGGCCACCGTCGTGACCGTGACCGCCCTGGCACTACGATGGCTGACCGTTCAGACAGAAAGTCTTCACGCTCTGCTTCTCGTAAGAGTAAGATTGTGAATAAACGATCCAGCGACAAACTTGAAGGGTCACAAATCTTTGAACGCTATGGCAGTGCTGTGTTCATGGTATTCACGACAGACGGCTCTAATGCTTACCAAGGTTCAGGTTTCTTTATTGACAACGAAGGTCTTGCAGTAAGTAACTATCATGTTTTCAAGGGAACTGGTATTGGTCTTGAGCAAATCAAACTTGTAGGGAGCGATGAAGCCTACAAAGTTACTGAGGTCATACAAAAGAGTGAGCAAGAGGATTTCATTTTATTCCGAGTAGATTGTGAAAACACAAACTACATCCCCATTGCTACTGACAAACCTAAAATCGGTGAGAAAGTGTATGCTATTGGAAGTCCCCGCGGTCTTGAAAACACATTCTCCTCAGGTGAGGTGTCTCAGTGGCGTGCCGACAATCTTATGCAAATTAGCGCACTCATCGACCATGATAGCAGTGGCGGTGCTCTTATCAACGAATATGGTGAGATAGTAGGCATTACGTCAGGTTCATTTGCTGATGGTTCACAAGCAAACCTCAACTATGCTTGGAGTATTGATGCCGTGAAACCATATATCAAATAGATTTATGGCAACTTAACGCACATATATCATACTAATGTTCTCAACAGAGTTTGTCTTATTCACTTGCAGCATGGACAGCTCACACGGCAATATCACAACGATAAACAGCTAAGGATGCTTGACTTCTGGGAGAATTACAATGAATATAAGGCAGACATCGTGAAACAGTTGGATGCTGTGTTCAATCACAACGCAGTCATGCCTGAGAATGCCCAGTAGACACATGAGGTAATGTTTGATTTGCAGAAGTTTGAGCGCAAGGATTTTCAGGAACTGTGGCGGAAGATTAACCACCAGACTTATTACACTATTGATTTCAAGACAGAAGACTTCATCCAGCGTGCCGTCAGTGAGTTGGACAAACACCTAAGAGTATCGGAAAAATGAATTTCGTTCAAGTGTCTGAAAATCAAGACGAAGTCATTGTTTATACAAAACTGCCCGGCGGCTTCCACATCAACACTCCTGCTGGACATCACACCCCCGATTAATAGTGCTCAAGAATGGTAGAAACATCAAACACGTCTATTTCGTAGCCGAAACCAAAGGCTATAGTGATGACGAAATTCTGGACTACCGCAGTGCAGAAAGCAATAGAATGTGCCCGTTGTCACTTCGCCACCATCTCCAACTCAACTGTCAAATATGACGTGGTGAAGAGCTATGCGGATTTGAGGGATGTGATAACGAAGTAATATGTAGTTTTATCTCGGACGGGAATTGAGACATTTTGCAAGTTTCTGCCAGAGAATTCATATTAAAGAGGTTCGTTTTCCCATTTTCTTTTGTGCAGCAATGTTTTTATGTACGAGAAGATTTTATGTTCCTTACCTTTCAAAATTATAGCGACAATATTTCCATCCTCTGTTTTGTTAAATTTTAATTTCGTATTTAGCCAGAATGGTCGATAAAAGTTTAATAATTCGTGGTCAAATTTGTAACGTACTTATCCTTAAGATTTCTTATGAAATCTCTAATGGACATGTGGATATAATAAAGTTAGCGATTTCCATGTGTGGTTTTATTATCTTATCAAAAGCATCTTGAGCGAATGGTGCGATCCAATTCTCACTTCCTTCTGGTGGTGTCATTTCCATTTCCATATGATCCATATAATCAGAAGCCATCAGATAATGTGAATTGAGATGAAATATAAATGATAGATGAATAAGAAAAAGTTGGTTCAACATTACCTCACAGTTTTTCAAATGTCGTACCCTGTCCTCTATGTAAACCGTATTGCAATTCAACAACATTAGTTTAAAACGATTAGAATGGACACTATCATCCAACAATTCTCGGTTTTTTTTCAAATAGGTATTCCACCCAAATAATGGATATAAATCTTTTGTTCTTTGAGAATCTTTTAGACATTTTAATATCTTATCCGTCTTTGGAATACGATGTTTTCCTTGAATCCATTCATTAACTTCTTGAACAAAAAAGTTATCAATACTAATTTTGTCTTTCAATATAACGTCCATGTATATCTCAAGAAGAATATCATCAAAGAGTTTTCGTATCAGCGTGTATGCATCATTAATCCTCCCATTGTTTAACAGGATTGTAATAGAATCAAGAGTTCCCTCAATTGCAGAATAAACGTATGAAGCATAGTTAGTTATTCCATGAGTGCCTGTTGCTACAAAACTAAAACAACTCATCGAAATTGAGTCATAGAACTCCTTCATATACTTCAAGTCATCAAACACCTTATGCTTAAGGTAGGCTTCTGGCATCTTATGTTCAATATTCATGCCTTAATATGTATCAAACAGTGAAACCTCATCAATATCGATAACAGGTGTGTAACAATCCCTCAACCAGTTTGTACAAATTTTATATTGAGGGAATGCATCCTTATATTCATCTGCGACCCAATCATTATTCCATAGTACCACATTTGGAACATTGGCAACAATCTTGCAGATGGATTCCGTATAGTCAATCGGATTAGCCCATTGATACGTGATTCTTTGCATCCAAATCTGAAGTTCCCCGATATTTGGTATCATTTGAAATTTTTCATATATTTCATTGACAATTTTTTCTCTTTCAGATGTAGTGGAAAGTTTATTAATCAACACGCTGCACAACTGAAGTACTATTGGGTAGCACTTCGGACTGCCCAGCGCAATTTCAGTTAGAATAGCCACAAGTATTTATTTTTGGGTCACTTACCAAATTCTTTTGTTTATGCAATCTTTTAGAGAAGGTTGTGAGCAACATTTTTTAATGTTCCGCTATTGGGGAACTCTTTTGCAAACTGATGTATGTAAATCAGTTCTTGCTGAAGAGTAGATACTGTAGTATAAATACGCTTTCCGGTCTTACGATAAAGTGGGAGCCTTTTCATGTATGCAAGTTTATCAGGTTTCAGTGCATTGCCAATCACATCGTCTGTTAGCATGGTTTTCTTTGCATTAAGTTGGAAATTCAAGTTCGCAAGTATATCCTGTAGGACAAATGCTATCTTCTCCAACTCATCTTTTTTATTGCTGAATATACGATAATCATCTCGATAACGCAATATCTTGTAATCGGCGATGCCTTTACTTGCTAACGCTTCGCTCACCTGAGAGTCCGCATAACCCAGAACTATCTCTGCGATGAAGTCAAAAAGAACACTGCCCTGCGGAATTCCATTAGTTTGCCCATATTGCATACCTTGCATATAAGTATCTATCATATTACCTAGCAGGCCGGATTTTCCTTTTTTCTGTTTTGCTAGGTCTTTGCCCATCAATGCCCATGCTATCGTATGAGTATAAATGGAACCATAGCAGTTGGTAATATCCGTAACGAACATGTAACGGTATTTCAGACTCAAAGTAAGCGTTTTTTGCTCTATGTTTTCCCACCAATCAGTTATGCCTGCAGCTTTGTGCGATTTATCCTTATCTCCCTTAACTTTTGGTATACTGATTACATCTATATTGGGGCTGACAAAGGTTGAGAATACTCGTTTTATCTCTTTCCAGTTGCCTTTTGTTGTAATCTGCCTAACTAACAAATAATAGAGGTACGGATTGGCAATATCGATAGGGCGGTACGTAAACATGGTATCCTTCTTTGTTAATAACCTATGATTAACACCTTCATACTCTGAAGGCATCTTTTTTTCGTTTTTAAGAATTTCCTTGAATGTTTTCTTACCGACTTTTCCCTTTACATAAGTTAGCACCTTCGAGAAATCTATGTATTTAGGCAAGTCAAGACTACAGTAATTGGATGACTCCATAAAATACTTATAAGCCTTCACTTCTGAAAGTTCGAGTATCGATTTCATATTCAACAACTTTTCTTTAATATACCTTCTAATGTATTATCATTCCAACCCTTTCAGTTCCTCCATTAACTTTCCTAGCTCCGAGTAAGTATAATCTCTGCCACTCTTCAACTTCTCATCCATTGACAGATTCGCATTGGCCATAGCCTTATTAAGACTGCCACCATTTCGTTCAAAATAGCCATGAAGTCCCTTTGTCTTGATGAAGAATTCTATCGTCTTTCGATACTCTACACATTGATTTAGGTCTTTGAGCAAAGGTTCTTGTGTTTCGTATGGACGTGAAGTGTAACGGAAATAGTAGAGGAAGAACAACTCTGTGCAGCGGTGTGTCTCAAAGAACTCCACCTTGCAGTATATGCCTTTCTTGGGTTTGTTAATGGGCTTGGCATACTTCGCCTTTAATTTTTGATATTGTGAACGCTCTGGATCTTTATCCTTCGTGTCCATATCGATAACGCAGAAGATATTGCTGTAGCCCATTGCCACACCTTCTGCTATCTTTGCATCCAGTTCCTTGATATTGGTATGCTTCGGATAGTCCGGTTTGATGGTCAAGCGTTTGAGCACATCGCACAAGGATTTGAAATAGAAAAATTCCGTAGGTCCTTCACCCAATATAAGTGCTGCTTGTCGTAACTTGCCCATATCAATCCTCCAGATTTATAAAGATACTACCTAACTCTGGTTTTGCTCCCAAACGTCCAATGCGGTAAGAGTTATAAAGAGACAGATTCTTGTGCAGCCCGAAAGAGTCACCGCGAGAATATTCGGAAGAGGCCGTTTCCTTGTTCTTCTCAACAAACCACACAACACCTCTATTTTCATTGATAAGGTCTTGAGACAACAGTGTTGTTTCCTGACTGGTGATAATCAACTGTGATTTTTCTGAGTTGAATATAAAGACATTGAGATAGTAGTACAACAAGTCATTGTGTAAATCCTCACCTAATTCATCGAGATAATACACATGAGAACTTGTTATCATATCGTATAATGCCTCTAGAATGCGTATATATTTTTGAGTACCTTTTGACTGCCATTTGAGAGGAATGTCAAAATCTCCATTTATAGAGTGATTGACAAATGCAATGGAGTCGGAAGTAGGTTTAAGCAGTGCCTCCTTCATTTCTTCTGGGATATTTTCCTTTTGGATGCGTTCACGGAACTCATTAGGCACAAAGCGATCTTCTATGATAGGTTTATATTCCAAGATGTTCAAATCGGCCTTTTGAAGCATGGTGTTGTAAAACTTACGCTTTTTAGGATTACTATAAGCATCCTTTAGGATTTCCACGAGCCCTTTCTCGCCGTCCCCATCTACATCGTGATAGTTCTCCATAATCCAGCCATGAAGAATATTGAATTGAGCAATATCTTCTTTCAATGCGGCTTTTCTGCAAACAGACAAAACACTATGATTATTCAAGGTGTTCTCACGAATGCTCTCTTGTGTTTTTACGAGCAGTTTGAGACTTGAACCAAACTTGATTTCTGCCTGTACATTATCACCGACAAATGTGCGCTCATAGAACAATGACTTTGATTTGTTCGGATAATAATACAGTGCTTCACTCAAGATGTACTTGTCATTGAATTCTACATCATAGTCGTATCTGATACCATTGGCATAGAAAGAAACGTGCATTTCGGTTGGCTCATCCTTTGTGAGCACGAAAGGGATACTTCCGTTTATTCTTTGGGCCGTGTCTGATTTTGGCAGCACTAACAGACGAAAAACCTCATTCAAGGCAATTAGCATATTTGATTTTCCAGAAGCATTAGAACCATACAGAACTCCTAATTTGTACAAGAATACTCCTTCGGCAACCTCTGTAACAAGTTCCGAAGAATGACCCTTAGCCAAGAAACTCAACTCCTGCTTATCTCGAATGGAAAGATAATTCTTTACCCAGAAATCTCTTATCATAGGATTATATTTTTATGTCATTATTGTAATTTGGATGCAAAATTACAAATTATTTTCTTTAATAAAGAAACACATTCTGTAAAATTGGTAATTTAATTACCATTTAACTATATTTTAACCCTGTTCTATATAAAATGCCCATGTCAGATTTGAAATATCGAAACTTCATTAGATTGCATGATAATGTACAAAACTGTGTTTGAAATAAAAATGTATAAATATAAGGTCAAGCAATATTGTCAGCACAAAACTTGCACATTTCTATAATTATTGTGGTTTACAAAAGTTAAAGTCGTTAAAATTCAGTTTTTACTTATGTCTTCAAATATGAACCGCTCCACTTTTCTATCGTATTAACTACAAATAACTGATAATCAGCAATATCTACATACTGCGCTTAAATTTGCAAGCATATAGAGTTATTTCAAGAAACAAGGATATGACCAAAGTAAGAATAAAAACAACAGAGGGCGACATCGTTGTTCGCCTGTACGACGAGACTCCGAAACATCGTGACAACTTCGTAAGACTTGTGAAGGACGGATTCTTTGACAGAACATTGTTTCACCGTGTCATCAAAGACTTTATGATACAAGGCGGTGACCCTGACAGCAAAGGTGCGCCGAAAGGCAAGATGCTCGGAACCGGCGGTCCCGGCTATACCATTCCTGCCGAGTTCGTCTATCCGAAGCTTTTCCACAAACGTGGCGCACTGAGTGCGGCACGACTCGGTGACGAGATTAATCCCGAACGTGAGAGCAGCGGTAGTCAGTTCTACATTGTATGGGGCAAGGTATACAAGCCGCAAGAGCTAAAGCAAATGGAGCGTCAGATGGAGATGCAGCAACAGCAGACTGTCTTCAACCAACTTGCAAAGGGGCATCGGACGGAAATCATGAACTTCCGCCGTAACCGTGACCGTGCAGGTTTGCAGCAACTGCAAGACAGACTCGTGGAGGAAACTCAACAGAAGATAAAGGAGATTGGTGCGCCCAAGTATACTGATGAACAAGTCAAGGCTTACACGACAATAGGTGGTACACCGTTTCTCGATAACCAGTACACTGTTTTCGGAGAAGTTGAAGAAGGGCTTGATGTTGTGGAAAAGATTCAGAATGTAGAGACGCTCCGTGGCGACCGTCCGAAAGAGGATGTAAGCATGACTATGGAAATAGTTGAAGAATAATGATGTAGGCGGCATTCCACTTATCATCCTTTACCATAGCAGTCAGCAAGCAGACGGCTATGGTAAAGCAAAGATTTACAAATAGTTATTAATTACGAAAAGGCATATTTTTTCTCTTAGTACTGCGAAAGAACTAAAAAGAAAATAGGTCTTAAGATGTAAAATAAGTTAATTTTTTGGGTGAAAAGTACAACGTGTACATTTTTTATTTAATTTTGAAAACGAAAAACAAAGGAACTTAGTCAACCGGACATTTAACGAAATTATTTACATAAGTAATATTTATCAACCAAAAATTAAACTGTATATGAAATTTACCTGTAAGCAACTTGTGGGAGGAGCTGCGCTTCTTACCGCAATGACGGCAGTTCAAACTGCACAGGCAACCTCAACACGAAGTGGGGGGGGGCAGATCTGAAGCAGTCACCCAACAGTCGGGTACTGTACGAGGTACACTAACAGACACCGACGGTGAACCGCTCGTAGGAGCCAGCGTCACCGTGAAGGGTCAGTCAGGCAAAGGTGCTATCACCGATATCGAAGGAAAGTTCAGCCTCAGCGGCGTGAGCCGTGGCACAACTCTCGTTATTTCATACGTAGGCTACAAGCCCCGTGAAGTAAAGTGGGACGGGCAACCTCTCAACATTTCCCTTAAATCTGATGACCAGAGCCTCAACGAGATAGTGGTCGTGGGCTATGGTACCCAGAAGAAAGCTAACCTCTCCGGCTCTGTGGCACAAGTTGATGCCAAAGCTTTGGAGGAACGTCCTATCGCCAACGTATCATCCGGTCTACAAGGTCTTATGCCGGGTATCACGGTCACCGGGCTGAACGGTGCTCCTGGCCTTGACGGCGGTTCTATCCACATCCGTGGTGTCGGAACCTTGAACACCTCTACACCTTATATATTGGTAGACGGTGTAGAAACCGGTACTCTCAACTCTATCGATCCCGACGAGATTGCATCTGTGTCAGTATTGAAAGATGCTTCTTCAGCAGCAATCTATGGTTCGAAGGCTTCAAACGGTGTCATCCTTATCACCACAAAACGCGGTCAAAGCGGCAAGGCAAAAGTCGGCTATACCGGCTATTTCGGCATTCAGAACGCTACAGACATCGTTGACCGCATGAGTTCAGCAGACTATGCTTACTGGATGAACCAGGCTCGTGCGCGCGAAGGCCTCACTCCTACTTACACCGACGAGCAAATACAGAAGTACCGTGACGGCAGTGATCCTTACAACTATCCTAACACAGACTGGGCTGACCTTGCCTTTAGGACTGGTTGGCAGCAACGCCATAACATAAACGTGAGCGGCGGCACGGAAAATGCGCGCTATGTAGCATCTGTCGGCTACTTGAAGCAAAAAGGTGTGCTTCCTAACGCAGGCAGAGAGCAGTTCAATGCACGCACCAACCTTGACATTGACCTGGCAAAGGACGTGACCATGCATCTCAATCTGGCGTATATCCACAACGACTATTCAGATGCTTCCAGTGCCTACTATGGCGGTTCAAGCGACCAGCTTCTGCGTCAGTTAAACCGTATCTCCCCTATGATTGTCAATCAGTATGAGGACGGAACATACGGCACTATCTCTGATGGCAACCCTATAGCCTGGCTCGACTCTGGCATGAAAGTTTGGCGCAAAAACCAAAACCTCACGGCACAGCTCGGCTTCGACTACCGTATCATCGACGGTCTCGTGTTTAATGCGACAGGTTCTTTCGTTACCAACTATCAGCGTTACAAGTACTTCCAGAAGTTCATACAGTACAATCCCAATAAGGCTTCTGACCCGTCGCAGCTGACTGATTCCAATGCCGACTGGCACCGTACCAACTTCGATGCAACGCTCAACTACACCAAGTCGTGGTTTGACGCCCACAACTTCCATGCATTGGCAGGTTGGCATGCAGAACGTTACAAATACAACTACAACACGGCTTATCGTAAGAACTTCCCGAACAACCTTCTTACAGACATGAATGCCGGTGACGCCTCTACACAGACCAACGGCGGATACAGCCGTGAGCTGACGATGGTGTCTTGGTTCGGACGTATAAACTATGACTACAAGGGACGTTACCTCTTCGAGGCAAACATCCGTGGAGATGCTTCCTCACGCTTCAAGAAAGGACATCGCTGGGGATACTTCCCTTCATTCTCTGCTGCATGGCGTATCTCAGAGGAACCGTTCATGGCTTCAAAGGGCTGGCTCGGCAACCTCAAGCTTCGTGCTTCTTGGGGTAAGCTTGGTAACCAGGACGCCCTCTCAGAGTACTATCCCTGGATGAGTACCTACAGCCTTGGCGCAAGCTATCCTTTCGACGGCACTCTCACACCAGGCTATTATCAATCAAACTATCGTCTTGAGTCAATCTCTTGGGAGAAAGCTACCACATGGGGCATCGGTGTCGACTTTGGAATCTTCGACGGTCTTACCGGTAGCGTAGACTACTATAATCGCAAGACCACAGGCATTATCATGCAGGTGAGTGTTCCTGACGAGTTCGCTCTCGGCGGATACTACGACAACGTAGGTTCCATGCGCAACAGTGGTGTTGAGGTTCAGCTCAACTATCAGAAGTCTTTCGGTAAGGACTGGAGCATCAACGTAGGTGCAAACTTCGCTTACAACAAGAACAAGATTCTTGACCTTGGCGGCGTGGCATATATGGCAAACGGTAGTGCACGCAATGCCGTGGGGCACCAGTATGGCGAGTTCTATGCCTACAAATGGTCCGGCAAGTTTTTCAACAGTGATGATGAGGCTAATGCATACACCGAAAAGTACGGTAACCCGTTCGGAAGCAAGTTCCGTGCAGGCGACCTCATCTACGAGGATACCAATGGCTATCAGAGGGATGCCAACGGCAATATCATGACTGACCCGAATACCAAGGAGCAGTTGCTCACCGGCAAGCCCGACGGCAAGCTTGATGCGGCAGACCGTATATATACAGGCAAGTCGGACAATCCTAAGTACACCTATGGTTTCACTGTTGGCGCAAGTTGGAAGTGGTTTGACATACAGACAGTTTGGCAAGGTGTAGAAGGCGTAAGCCATATCTACAACCGCGAGGTAGTCGGTGAGTTCGCTGGCGATGCAGGTCACCCTGCAACAGTTTGGAAGAACTCTTGGACGGAGACCAACCACGACGCAGAGTTTCCACGCGTCTATCGCCAAGGTCAGAGCCCAAGTGGTATAGAGAAATGCACGTCTACATTCTGGATTTGGAACACAGGCTACCTTCGCCTGAAGACCTTGCAGTTTGGCTACAATGTGCCCAAATCGCTCCTGTCTAAGATTGGTCTTACCAAAGTCCGCCTTTACTACAGCGCAGAGAATCTGATTACATTCGACCATCTGCCGTTCAACATTGACCCGGAGGCTACCTCAGAGCGCAATTCTTCTTACCCATTGCTGCGTTCTCACTCTTTCGGTATCAACATCACATTCTAAACTAAAAAAACGAATAATATGAAAACTATAAAATATATCGCGGGAGTGGCGGTGGCACTGGTGTCAATGACATCGTGTAATGATTTCCTCACCACCTCGCCAAAAGATGCTCTTTCGCCATCTTCAACCTGGCAGACACAAGATGATGCCAGCAAGTTCCTTGTGGGCTGCTACGACGGTTGGGAGAGTAGCGACCTGTTGCTCTATTTGGATGCAGGTTCTGACTACGGCTTTAACAACTTCTCTTGGGAGGGCTTCACTAACATTGGCAATGGCACCTTCTCAGCCAGCGACCCAGGATGGACGCTATACGGTTTTGGAATGATACGTCGATGCAACACCTTCCTTGACAATGTGGAAAAGTGCTCATTTTCCAGCGATGCCGTGAAAAACGACATGATTGCCCAGGCCAAAGCCATCCGCGCATGGCGCTACTTGAAGATGGAAACTGCCTATGGCGGCGTGCCTATCATCGACAACTACTCCTCGGCAGATGAAGCTAAGGTGCCCCGCAATACAGACCAGGAAGTACGCGACTATATCATGAAGAATCTGAACGAGGCTCTGACGGGTATAGCCGACCAACCTTCTCAGCGTGGACGTATAGCAAAAGGAGCCGTACTTGCCATGAAGATGCGTGCGTCACTTTATTGGGGCGAGTATCAACAGGCAAAGGATGCTGCTCAACAGATTATTGACCTGGGACAGTATAGCCTTGACCCTAACTATGCAAACGTATTTACAGTGGCCGGGCAAAGCTCTCCCGAGATTATCCTGGCTTGCCAGAACATAACCGGTACATATTCACTCTATACCATCGGCCAGCTCTACAACAATGGCGACGGTGGCTGGTCTTCGGTGGTTCCTACACAGAATCTTATTGACGATTATGAAATGTCCAATGGTCTGACGAAGGAGGAAGCCGGATCCGGCTATGACCCGACGCATCCTTTCCATAACCGCGACCCACGTATGGCAATGACAGTGCTTTACCCTGGTTGTGAATGGACGACAACTGGCGGCAGTAATGAAGTTTTCAATACTCTTGACGAGAAGAATCCTAACGGAACAAATAACGTGAACTATCCTACTTACGCCGACAACGCATCGAAGACATCGCTGACATGGGCGAAGTACCTTGCTCCGGCAAGCCAGTATGCAGACATGTGGGATACACAGTGCTGCCCTATCGTCTTCCGCTATGCAGAAGTGTTGCTGACATGGGCTGAGGCCGAGAATGAACTGAACGGACCTTCTACCGCCGTTTACGACAAGCTTGACCAGATTCGCCAGCGCGTAGGAATGCCTAAGGTTGACCGTGCAAAGTATGGCACCAAGGAGGCACTGCGTGAACTTATCCGCCGCGAGCGTGGCGTGGAGTTTGCCGGTGAGGGCATCCGCCGCTTCGACCTCGTAAGGTGGAAGGACAACAATGGGGAGATGGTTGCCATGAAACGTCTGAACGGTGAGCTTAAGCGCGTGACAGGAACTATAAATTATTCTGAGTCTGACCCGACAATGCGTGCTACCATCACAGGTACTGCTGTTATTGAGAATCGTCAGTTCCAGGAGTACAACAAGTTGTTCCCAATACCGCAGTCAAGTATTGACAAGAATACGACTCTGACCCAAAACCCAGGTTACTAAGCCATCCCTATTTATCCGTAGGGATATAAACCTATGAGGTAGGATATAGATATTGGAGGTGTGGCAAAAGAGCCTGAAAAGTTCTTTTGCCACATTTTGCATTTTACCATATTATGAAAATCAACCGACGTACACTCATCTTGCTTATTGTGTGCTTAGTGTTTCTCGTGCTATGGGTCTGGCTTCAGCACACACAACAGTACATTTATTTTTTTAGGGAAGAGCACCAGTTGTTCCTTTATGACAGCAGTGTCTTCGCTAACCGCTATATCGCTATTGGCGGTTTGGCACTCTTGCTTTCACAATGGCTCACACAGTTTTTTGTCGAACCGCTTGTCGGCTCCGCCATCACCGCAGCCCTGTGCACAGGCAGTGCTTATGCGCTATGGCGCGCCATACCTTATAAAAACGAAGCAGCATGGTGGCTTGCGCCATTGACTTTCATGCCAGTAGCAATGCAAATAAGCTATCTTGTTGACAGCCGATACCACTACGACGGACTGACAGCATTGTTTCTTGCCTCACTTGCTTTATGGGCATGGCAAGCTTTGTCAAGGAAGCTGCCACGGTGGTCGTGGCTGACTGCAACCTTGCTAGCTGCAATTGTCTATCTATTGTCAGGTCCCGTCGCTGTGGTTTTCGTAGCCACAATATTGGTAATTGATATTGTTGACAAGCCCCGTCGCATGCCGCTTGGCTTTATAGCCGTAATTGTTGTCACGGCACTGGCAGTGTGGGCAGTGACATCAGCACAACTGGAAGACTACCATCAGGCTCTAACTTATTATTTCTATTATGAAGCCATCGATCCACCGACTGTGGCATATAGTTCTTCGTGGATATTGATGCTTATAGTGGTTTTCATCATTACGCTGTTAGGGAAATGGAATCCCCAAAGGATTGCCATAAAATCAAGCATTGCCGTGACGACTACAATATTGGCAATCATCTTCACCGTAAAAACGGAAGAACACAACCGCTCGTCGATGCTGCTTTATTACCGTGTTCAGCACGATGCCAACACCGGGCAGTGGGGCGACATCCTGCAATGTGATGATGCCACACAGGGCAACAACTACCTGCTCCGCAATTACGTTAACCTTGCATTGTCTCACGAAGGCCAGCTCATGCAGCGGTTCTTCGAGTATCGCCAGCCACATCCAATGGCTCTGTGCGTGGCAGGCGGCAATAGCGACAGCACGCCTGAGGTGACGACACTCTATGCCCAACTCGACTATCATGTGGGTAATGTCTCCTCGGCACTTGACCGAGCGTTCGACACTTTCGAGATGCTGCAATATGGCTCGCCGCAAATGCTGAAGATAATGGTGAAATGCAACCTTATCCTCGGCAACCATAGCGTAGCAGAGAAATACATCAACATGCTGGCAAAAACATGGGCTTATAGCGACTGGGCAGAGCAATACCGCCGCTTCATAGGGCATCCGGAACTTGTGAGCCACGACCCAGAGCTTGGCTGGCAGCAGCGTAACTTGCCCAAGGGCATAATTGGAGAACGCTTCATACAGATGGAGGTGCTCTTTGGCGACTTGCTGGCTATCATAAAGGCAAATCCTCGCAACACAATAGCCCGAGACTATGCCGTGGCTTTTGCAGTGGTGGCTCGCCAGCAGAACATGGTTGACGAGCTGTTCGACCTGCTGAAGTCTCTGCCTCAATCAGGAGAAATACCTCAAATGCTCACGCAGGCTCATGACTATTTTCACCAGTGGGACAAAAATAAAACCTTAGAACCATGAAATACAACTTCCTATATATCATTGCGGCAATAATCCTGTTTGCCTCGTGCGGTAACAACATTCGCATCAGCAAGCAGACACAAGACAAACCAGCTATATATCCAGATTATAACGATGTAACGGTTCCCGTGAACATAGCTCCACTCGACTTTTGCGTCACGTCCAAGGGTGAATACGGACTTATAATGGAAGGTGGTGGAGAAACAGTCTCTATAAAAGCTGACAACGACGGAAACTTCGAGATGCCGCAAAGCAAATGGCAAAAAATGTTACAGACATGCAAAGGCGGAGAGCTTAAAATGACCGTATGCCGCAAAACCAATAATGGCTGGGAGGGCATGAAGCCTTTTGCCATACATGTGGCTGACGACTCCATCGACCTGTATCTAGCCTACCGCCTCATACCTCCCGGCTATGGTCATTGGCGAGAGATGGGCATCTACCAGCGGTGTTTGGAGAACTATGACGAGACACCGATAATGCAGAACAAGCTTACTGGCTACAATTGCATGAACTGCCACTCGTTCCCGGCACGTGACCCGTCACGCATGGTGATGCATATGCGTGCCCGCAATGGCGGCACACTTATCTACGACAACGGAAAAGTTGAGAAACTGAACACCAAGACTCCGGAAACCATGTCGGCATTGGTTTATCCTTACTGGCACCCGAATGGAAAATATATCGCGTTCTCTGTCAACAAGACTGCGCAATATTTCTTCATGAACCATCCTAACCGCATAGAGGTGTATGACAGCAATTCTGATGTTGTAGTGTATGACGTGCAGAAACACGAGATAATATCCACGTCTATGCTCATGGACAGTGCCCGCTACGAGACTTTCCCATGCTTCTCGCCTGACGGCACAGAATTGTATTTTTGTTCTGCTGCAGCAGTTGACACATTGCCCCTTCACTTCCGCCAGGCACACTATAACCTTTGCCGTATCAGTTTCGATGTCCGCAATGGCACTTTTGGCAGGAGCATTGAGACGCTCTATGATGCCCATGCCGACAGCATGAGCGTGTCGTTTCCGCGCATATCTCCAGATGGAAGATACCTGTGCTTCACCCGTCATGGTTTCGGTACATTCTCCATTTGGCATAAGGACGCCGACCTGTGGATGATGGACTTGAAGACAAAACGTATGCTGCCGATGACCGCAGCCAATAGCTCTGACGTAGAGAGTTACCATTCATGGAGCAGCAATAGTCGTTGGATAGTATTCAGCAGCCGTCGCGGCGACGGGCTCTACACACGCCCATATATAACATACATCGACCGCCGAGGTGTTGCCCATAAGCCTTTCCTGCTGCCGCAGCGCAAGCCGAAACAATATTACGAAGAGCAGATGTGCTCATACAACATCCCCGAACTCATAAAAGGCAAGGTGGAGATGAACCGTTATAAGGCTGCGAAGTTCATGCGAGAAGACAAAGGTACGGACATAAGCTTTAGGGAAGGACTATAAAGCTAAGCAGATGTTGGACAGTCTCCCATTTAAGTTGCCCGGAGAATTGTTTGTATTCAGACAATTATTCCTTTGCAGCCGTTAGTTTGTGCATAGAGTCTCCAAAAACATAGAGTACAAGTTGAGAGAGCTATAGCATATCTCCTTCATGTGGACAGCTTCATGAGAATCAGCTGTTTGCCTCCTTACGTATGGCAATCTGCTGCTTCTGCTGTTCTGTATAGTCGCTTATCATGACCATTTCCGACGGGATGAGTATGCGCTGCGGACAGTGTTCAAGACATTTGCCGCAACCTATGCAGTGGTCAGCCTGGCGAAGCTTGGGTATTGTGCGGTCATAACCAACCAAGAAGGCACGACGGGCTTTCGTATAGTTCGGGTCGCGGTGGTCTTTGGTGATGTTTCCCTCCTTGATGCACTTGTTATAATAGGTGAAGACACCCGGAATATTTATGCCGTAGGGACACGGCATGCAGTAGTTGCATTCATTGCAGGGGATGGTCTGAAGCTCGTATATCTCCTTTGCCACTTTATAGAGGAACTTTTTTTCTTCTTCCGTTACTGGCTTTAATGGAGAGTATGTCACTATATTCTCGCGCAGGTTTTCCATATAAGTCATGCCGCTGAGCACGGTCAGTACGCCTTTGGGACTTCCTGCATAGCGGAACGCCCAGCTTGCCACCGTGTGGTCGGGGTCGCGCTGCTTCATCTGGTTGGCGATTTTGTTGCTCACGTCGGCAAGTCTGCCGCCGAGCAACGGCTCCATTATGACGGCTGGTATGCCTCGTTTTTCCAGCTCGGCGTATAGGTAGCTGGCATCGGTGTTGCGGTCATTGATCTCGTTGGCATAGTTCCAGTCGAGATAGTTGAGCTCTATCTGCACAAAGTCCCAGTGGTATTTGTCGTGTTGTGACAGCAGGTAGTCGTAGACCGCTATGTCCCCATGATATGAGAATCCAAGGTTGCGGATGACACCTTTCTTTCGCTGCTCCACAAGGAAGTCGAGGATACCGTTGTTGATAAACCGCTGCTTGAACGTCTCCATGCCGTCGTCGCCCATGCCTATACCATGGAGAAGGTAGTAGTCGAGGTAGTCTGTTTGCAAATCCTTTAGGGAATTCTGAAACAGCTCAATGCTCGCTTGGCGCGTCTGCGTCTCAGGCGAGAAGTTGGACATCTTCGTAGCTATGTAGAACTTGTTTCTCTTTACGCCTGCGGCTTTGAGGGCTATGCCCGTTGACTTCTCCGAGTTGCCCTGGCAATATGCCGGAGACGTATCAAAGTAGTTCACACCATGTTCCAGGGCGTATTTCACCAAGCTATTTACTTCTTCCTGGTCTATGGGCGCGTCAGGATTGACGCGCGTCGTCGTGATACTGCCGTCGGGATTTCTCACCGGCAGTCGCATCATGCCGAAGCCGAGGAGCGACACACGGTCATGTGTAGTGGGGTTGGTGCGGTATGTCATCTTGCCCACGGGCACGTTGTCGTAAGCAGCGAGGTGTTCGTCGTTTTTTTTCTTGCAGCTGATGAGGCCTCCGGTGGCAGTGACTGTTGCGGCACCACCAAGCAGTCCAAGGAAATGTCTTCTGTTTATTTTGTTTGCCATGACTTTACTTTTTACAGTGTGATACCATATTTGTCAGTCTAACCTGTGCACTTCGTGCCCTTCAACGTATATTGCCGAAATCGGTCGGGCAGGGCAGACATATTCGCATGCTCCGCAGCCAATGCATACACTTTCGTTGACCGACGGAATCATGGCTATATCGCCGTCAGGCTTCTTAAACTCTATCATCTCGATGGCTCCCGTTGGGCAGTGGCGCGAGCAGTTGCCGCACATGACGCTATCAGTAAGCGCCACACAGTTGAAGCGGTTGTAGACGGCGTGCCCGATGTGTGTGCTCACCTTTTCGGCAGTCGTTATCTTCTTGATGGCTCCTGTGGGGCAGACCTCAGAGCAACGGGTGCACTCAGGGCGGCAGAAGCCACGCTCGAAGTCCATCACCGGCTGCATGAAGTGTTCGGGGTCGGTGGACGGCCGCAGTATGTCGTTAGGGCATTCTGCTACGCAAAGCTGGCAAGCCGTGCAATGATGTGCGAGATTGCGAACAGACTGTGACCCCGGCGGGGTGACAGGCGTTGTGCGTTCCGGAAGTTGCTTTTCCTCCAACGTAGCCAGTCCACCGTCAAGCTTCTTCTTTGCCTGCCCCATTGTAGCCGCCGATGTAGCCAATGCCATTCCAAGAAGGAAGTGGCGGCGGCTCTCGTCGGGGTTTTGAGTGCTTGGAGCAGCTGCGGTTGTGCTTGGAGCAGCTTGTTTGCTTTCTGCTTTCACGGTCTGTGCAACTTCATCCTTGACTGTCATTCCCTCTGCACGAGCCTTTGCCTTGGCCTCGATGTCGGCAAGTTTCACCTTGTTATGCTCAGCAATGTCTTTGCTCGGATGTCCGTAGTGCAGGGCACCGAAACGGCACTTGGCGAGGCAGTCGCCACAGGTGACGCAACGGCTGCGGTCTACACGGAGATGGGTGTAGTCGTTGCAAGCGCCTTTGCAGTTGCGAGAGCACATAGAGCACTGGCGGCATTTCTCTCCGTCAAAATAGACGCGGAACCAACTGAAGCGGGCGAAGAACGATAATACCGTGCCCACGGGGCAGACGGTGTTGCAGTAGGTTCTGCCTCCGCGCCAAGCCAAGACAGCCACGAAGACGAAGGTTACGGCAGCAATGATGAACACCGGCAGGCTGCGAATCCATACGTCACGATGGTAGAAAGCGTAGCTGTCAAAATGTTCGGCAGCAGCGGCAAGCAGGTTATTTATGCCGATATAAATTGGTTGGAATATGTTCTGCGCTATGCGCCCGAAACTGCTATACGGCGCTATCAAGTCGGCAATGCCTAAAAATCCTAAGGCAGCAACGGCTATGAACACTACGAGCATTGGATAGCGCAACCACTTCTTTTCTGTAGAATAGCTGTAGCGGTTCTTTTTCTGTTTCTTTCCAAGCCATGCAATGCCGTCCTGCATTACGCCCATAGGGCAGATGACAGAGCAGTAGATGCGCCCGAAGATGAGCGTAAGGATGATGAGTGCTGCAACGACAACCAGGTTGAGAGCCATCACGGCAGGCAGGAACTGTACCTTCGCCATCCATCCGAGCCAATGGTGCAGAGTACCGGTGAAGTCTAAAAACAGCAAAGTAACTCCAAGAAAGAAAGCAGAGGCGAGAATACGGCGCACAGCCTGTAATCCCCTCCGTGGCTTTTGTAGTTTGTTGGGCATATTGATTTATAATGTTTTTGTATTGCTTTGCGGCATCACCGCCATTGGAGATGCGTTTATATTGCAAAAGTAATTCTTTCTTCAGATTTACCTCACATAAATACAATATTTAACCATTAAAAATTCAGAACTGTAACCTTGAACAGCGGCGCGCAGTGATAGTACTTGGAGTGAGGATTCGATGTCATTCCCTCGGCGTTCAACAAAGGATTTTACAGGATTACACAGCCGTTCTTCTTACATTTTTCTCCGCCTCCGGCTCTATTCTTCCACTGTGTTCTTGCCCGTCTCGTAACTTTCGGTCATATCCTTCAGAATGCCAATCATTTCCTTGCGGAAATCGTCGGGACCGAGCACCATTATCTTTCTGCCATGCCAAAGCAACTCCTGCTCGAAGTCGCGCGTAGGTCTTATGTATAGCTCGTAGTCAGTGTATGAATCGTCATCGGCTTTTTTGATAACGCGTTGCGATTCGTGCAGTGGCACTTCGTCTATATAGTTGTTTTCAGGATAGAACGCCCTGATGCGGATTGGAATCGGCCTTAAGTCCTCTTGGCGTATGATGCCGTAGCAGCCGTTGTAAAAGTTCTCGGGCTTCATCAGCTCCTTCGTTTTCTTTGACAGCACTTGCCTTTTGCACACTATCTGTATGTAGCTGATGCGGTCGAAGGGCAGAGCGCGGGGGTTGAAGTCTTGGGCTGGGGGAGAGGTCTTGCTCCCCTCCCTTCTGGGGAGGGGCTTCGGAGCGTGCCCGTTTTGTTCAGTGAGGTTGCCTATGACATACCACCTTTGGTGGAACAGGCGGATAAAGGCAGGCACAATCTCCATGTCCTGCTCATAACCGTATGCCGTGCGATAGTGGAATTTTATGGCATAGTGCTTGTCTATGGCTCCGAGAATATCGTCAATGTATTCGGTGTTTTGTGGGGCGTCCTCCAGCACAACCTTGTCGTGGTATTTCAGCATGTCACCCAACGAGGCAATGCGCAGTGAGCTGAGCAGCCAGTCGGTTATCTCCTTATCGGCATACTTGTCACGGCGAATGAAATAGCGGTAGCCGTCACTCTTGTCACACTCTATGTCAAGCCCGAAAATACTTGATATTTCTTCGCGGTAGCGGTGGAATGTGCGCACGCTTATCTCCGAGCCTTTATAGTTGCTTGGCGAGTCTGCCCACTCGTCGCATATCTCCTGCAAGGTCATGCGGCGACGCCGGAGCTTGCCTATCAGCCAGCAATAGAATTTACTGCGATTGTCCATAGTTTTTATTGTTTTAATGCAAGTGCAAAGTTAAATATAAGTTTTGCCAAATAATGACAAAGGTGATACTTTTTTTAGAGATTATTCTTCCCTGTAATCTTCATCTTCTTCTATGTGATAGGGCTCATTTCGCTCCAATGTTTTTATCAGGTATTCCTTGTCCCTCGGATGAAGATGAGTGCCTTGAAGGTCAACCCAGTTCAGTTGCGAGCTGTTGCTCAGCGCTATGCGTTGCAATCTGTGGCAAAAGAAAACGCTCAGTTTCCTTAGCCTGTCGTTCTTGCTCAGCTTTAGTGACACGAGGCTTTTGCTGTCTCTCAGGCTCAGCTCCTCCAACCTGCTCGAACATTGCCATGCCACTAAAGCCTATTATAGCACCGTCGTCTCCCTGAATGTCTATGGTGTAGCCGTAATCCTTATGGGCATAGTAATGGCAAATGCTTGTCCACACGAGCCCGCCGTTCAGACAGTCATGCCTGCCTCTCGCGGTTTGCTTCCTGCCGTCGCCCCAGGCTATAGTGGCGCTTTTGCCATTGGCTATCATGAGGCCGAGACAGCTATGGTCGCCCTCTGTCCAGTCTATGGTCTTTATGTCAATGCTTATTTATAATTGGATGAATGCCGTTTGGACATTTGTGGATAATGTTTTTACACGCATAAATAAAGCATGTATTTCCCGAACAAGGCTAATCCCTCGTCTATCTTTTCGCGTTGCTCGCTTGTAACCCTGTCCCAGTCATAAAGCCCTGTGTCGTCCACTATGCTTTCAAGCGTGTCAAAAGCAAACTGTATCTTTTTCAGTATAGCGCGCCAGCTTTCGTGGGCTGTCTTGCCGTCAATGCTTTGAATGGCAGGCGTAGCGCCGCATTGCTCGAATCCGCCTTTTATCAGCAGGCGTATTCTTGGCGCGAGGAAAAGCGTTGCGGCAACGTCAAGGTTATAAACCTCGTCGCTGTGGAAACAGCTTTCCCGCTTTATGAAGTCTGCCCAAGGGTTAGGCTCTTTTATGGGGTGGCGATACACCTCCCTGTCGCGAAGCGTCAGCCCGGCCCTGCGCCTCATCACTTGCCTTACGGCACGATTAAGCTTCATGCGTTCGGCACGTTGCCTGTTGTTTTCCTTTTTGTGCATCATAGCTTGTTTCCTTTCCCTTGTGTTAAGCCATTGTTGTCTGCCGTACGGTGTTTCCGCTGCTCGTTGCCGTCGTTTTTATTTCCCCTTGCTTACAGTCCTCGTTTTCATAATCCGGCTCAATCTTCATTATAGCGTAGTCAGCATTGTCTTCCGGCAATTGCGCTACAAGCCTGCGTATATCTTCCTTCATGCCTTTGCTTTTATATTATTGCCGCAAAGATACATAGCCACTGTGCCAAAAACTGACATAGTATAAAAAAACGTGCAAAAAAGACTGTTGGAAACAGTGCTTCTGCACGAGGTAACTACTGCATTTGCTCGGAAGTATAAGTTTCATAAAAAGACCTGAACGTAAATGGAGTAAAAATCAATTAACGTTCAGGTCTCTTTCTATCAGCATTGAGCTTTAAGCCAAGTCTCTGTCAGCAATATTAATACCTTTTTCTTTAAGCTCGCCAACCACAAGGTCTGATTCACCTATGGCTTCTTGTAACAATTCGAAGATCAGATCTTCAAATGCTTATTCGAGAGATGCTTTCACTTGTTGTATTAAGTCCATGTTCTTTCGCTAATTTATTATTGTAAGTTGTTACAGAATCGAATATCTTAAAAGTCAAGTCCCGAGTCGTTCGGGTCGTTTAAAGAATATATTACAAATTTGCAATTAAACCGCAGTTTATTTTTGCGGTTTCATCAATCCTTTTCCATTTCATGACACTTTTTAAAGCTTAAGCCATCGTCGGTTAGAGGCTTGCCGTCTTCCGCTGTTTGCCATATTATAGCTTGTTTAAAGCTTTATTATATCACGATTATGGTGTAACAATAAAACGTGACGGTCGTCATTGAATAACATAACGGTTGTTCTATTATTACGTGACGGTCGCCATTGGATTGCTTGACGGTCGTCACGTAATTTGGATAAAGCGAATTTGAAGTATAGGTTAGCCGTATTCGCAATGATTTTTCCTAAGATAGTCGGCGTGCAACTTCCTTTGCCAGCTCAACTCCTGTTGCGATTAGTGTTACAGCTATGGCTGACAGCACTATTATTGGGCCTTTCTCTTGCATAGTCGTTTTCCTTTCTTTTTTTTGTTTGTTAAACAAATCTGTTGATTAGTCATTGCAGAAAATGATGTCTACAATGTTTATAATGCCGTCGGCAAGTGTAACGCCTGCTCCTTTTACAAGGTTCACAAACGGGCCGAGACAGTCACAAATCGTAGTCAAAGGGTTCTCCATATTTACCTTATTTTTTTCCGATGGCAAAGTTAGGAAGCAGGTGTGCCAAATTCCGTCAAAGGTGAAAGAAAAACATATAAAAAAAGACAATCCATTCAAACATGTGATTGAATGGATTGGGTACGCATAATTAATTAAAAACTCTTATTCAAAGTTCTTTAAGTCAAAATACATTGAGCGGGTTGGGGCTTTCTCATCTGTTGATGAAAGAAGTTTAAAACCGCATTTCTCATAAAATGGTATTGCGCCGGTGTATGCATCAAGCCAGTTCTAACTTGTAGAACTTTAAGTCCTTCAAAGTCATGCTTCTTATAGTGTA
>CAZEEP010000028.1:39819-44176 GCA_964511295.1 uncultured Prevotella sp. | reverse complement strand
TGCCACGAGCGGGGCATAAAGCTCAAAGGCGGCGAAACTTCCGACGAAGAAAACGCTGAAAGCGGCGGCGAAACTTCCGACGAAGAAAACGGCGGCGAAACTTCAGCCGAACTTTTCCCCGAACTTTCTCGCGCGCACGCAATAGAAGTAAATAATAAAAATATAAGCAATCTCATAAAAGATATAAAAAATAAAAAGAAAGAAAATGCAAAAAAGAAAGAAAAAGAAAGCGAGACGGCCGTTGATGTCAAACGTTTCTTTGAGTTCTTCAACAAGACCGTCAAGGAGGCAGGCTCAGTCATGCCGACGGTCACGAAATCATCGAAGGCCAGATCACGCGCCATCGGCGCACGCGCACGCGAGTTTGGCAAGGAAGCGCTCAAGACGATGGTGGAGAAAGCTGCCGGGAGCGATTTCCTCAATGGCAAAAACGACCGCTCGTGGGTGGCTACGATTGACTGGCTGCTTCGCCCGAACAACTTCGCGAAGGTACTCGACGGAAATTATGACAACAGAAAAATAAACAACTGTCATGCAAACGATTACAGACAACAAGTTTACGACCGCCGCCGTGGCTGGGACGCTGTGGACATCGACCCAGAAGACTTCGCCAAGGGCTACAGGCATAAAGTTTAAAGCAGGCGCGGAAAATGTCAGGCGCGCTTTAGCGCACATGTACGAACAGGCGGTCCGCGCATCGGGCAAGAAGCCGAAAGACAACGAGGTCTACGCCGACGCTTGCCGACAGCTCGCCGAGACGCTCACGATCGACGACGGCTGCTTCGGAGCCCTGCTGATGGGCACCGTGGGAAACGGCAAGACTACGCTCATGAAAGCTCTGCAAAAGCTCGTATGCAACCTTTACGTTTCGGGCTCGCTAAAGACCCTTACGGGCATCGACACCGACGGGCTGCGCATAGTCCGAGCCAAGAACGTGCAGCGCGACGGCGAACGCCATCGGTACTTCGACACGCTCTGCCGAGAGCCCCTGCTCGGCATCGACGACCTCGGGGCCGAGCCCACAGAGCAGCTCTCCTTCGGCAACGCCGCGACACCCATAGTCGACCTCCTCGAGGAACGCTACGACCGCCGCCTGTTCACCGTCGCCACGACCAACCTCTCCTTCGACATGCTCGGGCAGAAGTACGGCGCACGCATAACAGACCGCATGAACGAAATGTTCCGGCTCATAATTTTCAAAAACAAGTCGTACAGATGAAAAGGACTCAAAAAGCCAAAGCCCCCCCCGAGCCCAACGCCCCTACCCCACGGCACATCCCCAAAAGGGAGGGGGGGGGAGGGAGGGGGTGTCGATTACTTTAAAGAGCCGTCCGGAGGGCTTTAAAGCCGCAAATCGTACACTTGCAGGGGCGGAGCAAGCAGGACAAGCAGTAAATAAACAGCAAAACAACAACAACGACGACATGGCCTTGCCTGAGGAGCGTACAGGCAAAGGGGCACAAAAAAAACAGCAACACAACAACCATGCGTCATTATGTTACTGTTTCTATGACCGGACAGAAAATGTCCCGTCTGTTACCATGTCTTGAACACTTACTCTGTCATGAAGCTTTTCAGGTCGTCGGCGTTGAAGTTCATCACGTAAGCGTGAGAACCTACGCACTCTTCCTCCGCCATGCGCACGAAGACGTTGGCGCTCTTCTCGAACTCCTCAGGAACGTTTGTAGCGTCGCGGAGCAGAAGCAGGGAGAGGACTATGTCTCCGGTCATGTTGTACAGGCGACGGCCGAGGAAGTCGTGCTCGTCATGGTTGCCGTCAGCCTTGACCTTCTCTACAGCCTCAGCGTAGAGATCCATGCACTTGGCGATGCGGTCCTTCAAAGGCTTCAGCGCCTCGGAGACCTCCTCGGCGAGGAGCTCCTTCATGATGTTGAGGTAGGTGCCGTTGGTGATGTAGCGGATGGCAGCTACGACCTGGAGCTGCGTGGTGCCCTCGTAGATAGAGAAGATGCGTGCGTCGCGGAGCAGGCGCTGTGCCTTATACTCCATGATAAAGCCCGAGCCGCCGTGAACGCTGACGCAGTCGTAGGCGCTCTGGTTGGCGAACTCCGAAGTCATGCCCTTGCTCAGCGGCGTGAAGGCGTCGGCGAGGCGGCTGTACAGCTTCATCTCCTTGCGCTCCTCAGGAGTGAGCTTGCGCTCGCGCGAGATGTCGTCGAGGCTCTTGTAGATGTCAACGTAGCGTGCTGTCTGGTAGAGGACGGCGCGGCTTGCGTCGAGCTTGGCCTTCATGCGTGAAAGCATGTCATAAACAGCGGGGAAGGTGATGATAGCCTTGCCGAACTGCTTGCGCTCACGGGCGTAAGCCACAGCCTGGTCGTAAGCCTCCTGCTCGAGGCCTACGCTCTGTGCAGCGATGCCGAGACGCGCGCCGTTCATAAGGCTCATGACATACTTGATGAGTCCGAGCCGCCGCTCGCCGCAAAGCTCTGCCTTGGCGTTCTTGTAGACGAGCTCGCAGGTTGGCGAACCGTGTATGCCGAGCTTGTTCTCGATGTGGCGCACGTCCACGCCGCCGTCTCGCTTGTCGTAGATGAACATTGAGAGGCCGCGGCCGTCCTGTGTGCCCTCCTCCGAACGGGCGAGCACCAGGTGTATGTCGGAATCGCCGTTGGTGATGAATCGCTTCACGCCGTTCAGGCGCCATGTGCCGTCAGCATCCTGAGTAGCCTTCAGCATGACGTGCTGCAGGTCAGAACCAGCGTCAGGCTCAGTGAGATCCATAGACATAGTCTCACCAGCGCAGATACGCGGAATGTACTTTGCCTGCTGCTCAGGAGAACCGAACTCATAGAGAGTGTCGATACAGCTCTGGAGAGACCATACGTTCTGGAAGCCGCTGTCGGCAGCAGAGACAATCTCCGAGAGCATGGAGAAGACGGTGATGGGGAGGTTCAGGCCGCCGAAACGGCGTGGCATGGAAATGCCCCAGAGTCCTGCCTTGCGGGTGGCGTCAAGGTTCTCGTAGGTCATGGAAGCGTACTTCATGCGGCTGTTCTCGAGGTGCGGGCCTTCGTGGTCCACGCTCTCCGAGTTTGGTTCGATGACGTTCTTGGCAACGTCGTCTGTGATGTCTACGATGCGCTTATAGTTCTCGATAGCGTCTTCGTAGTTTACCGGAGCGTAGTCGAACTTGTCCTTGTCTTCGAATCCGCGCTCTTTAAGCTCAACGATGCGCTTCATCAGAGGGTCGTTGAGGTAATATTGTAGTTTCTTTGAGTCGATCATTTTACTTCGTGTTCTGTTTATAGTACTTGATAAGTTTTGGAACAACCTCCTCAACGGTACCGGTGATGACGTAGTCGGCAATCTGGTTGATAGGAGCGTCAGGATCGCTGTTGACAGAGATGATGATGCCGGCGTCGTCCATACCTGCTATGTGCTGGATCTGTCCGCTGATACCGCAAGCTATGTAGACCTTCGGATGAACGGTGACACCGGTCTGGCCAACCTGGCGGTCGGAGTCCACCCAGCCTGCATCCACGGCAGCGCGGCTTGCGCCAACCTCGCCGTGGAGTTCCTTGGCAAGCTCGAACAGCATGTCGAAACCTTCCTTCGAGCCCATGCCGTAGCCGCCGGCAACGACGATAGGAGCGCTCTTGAGATTGTTCTTTGCAGCCTCTACGTGGCGGTCGATAACCTTTACAGCGTATGACAACGGGTCTACATAGTCCTTGGGGTCTTTGTAGACAACCTCTCCCTTGGCCTTGCCCTCGTAAAGGGCCTTCTGCATGACACCCGAACGGACGGTTGCCATCTGCGGACGATGGTCGGGGTTGACAATGGTGGCCACGATGTTGCCGCCGAAAGCCGGACGAATCTGGTAAAGCAGGTTGTCATAATGCTTGCCGCTCTTCTTGTCGTCATAGTCGCCAATCTCCAGCTGCGTGCAGTCAGCGGTAAGACCGGAGGTCATCGACGAAGACACGCGCGGGCCGAGGTCACGGCCTATGACTGTAGCGCCCATGAGGGCTATTTGCGGTTTCTCCTCCTTAAAGAGGTTTACCACGATGTCAGTGTGGGGAGCCGACGTGTATGGGAACAAGCCCTCTCCGTCAAAGACGAAAAGCTTGTCCACGCCATAAGGCAGGATTTGGTCCTCCACCTTGCCTTTTATTCCTGTTCCTGCCACAACGGCCTCAAGGTCCACGCCAAGCGTGTTGGCGAGTTTGCGCCCTTTTGTAAGCAGCTCTTGAGACACCTCCTGGACTGTGGTGCCTTCTATTTCGCAATATACAAATACGTTGTTCATATTTTTCTTTAGAATAATCGCTTTCGCTTAGAATAAAAGCCATTACAATAATGGTTCGTTTATCTCACATTTGGCTTTTATACT
>CAZEEP010000028.1:0-39719 GCA_964511295.1 uncultured Prevotella sp. | reverse complement strand
AGAATAAAAGCCATTACAATAATGGTTCGTTTATCTCACATTTGGCTTTTATACTTTTATTCCCTTATTCAGGAAACTATCCAATAATATTCTCTTCTAACAACTCTTTTACGAGTCCCTCCACATCCTCGTCAGAAGCGGTAAGACGCTTGCTCTCCTTGGCTTGGAATACAATGTTCTTCACGGCCTTCACCTTCGTAGGCGAACCTGCCAGGCCGCACTGGTCATAGTCGGCGCCGCAGTCGGCAATGCTCCACTGGCCGAGGGTCAGGTAAGGACGTGTCTCATAGAGGTCGCTCCAAGGCTCGTCGCCTTTGCGCTCCATAGGGCAAGAAGCGTATTTGTATTTCATGACAAGCTTGGCGTTGCAAGGACGCACAGGGGCGGCGGTGCCATTGACGGTAACCATCACCGGAAGCGGAGCAACCACTGTCTCCACACCTCCGTCGATATGGCGGCGTATGGTAGCCTTGCCGTCTTCTACCTTCACAATCTCCTCAGCGTAGGTCACTTGGTTGAGCCCAAGCTTCTGAGCCACCTGCGGGCCCACCTGCGCGGTATCACCGTCGATAGCCTGGCGGCCGCCGATCACAAGGTCTACGTGCCCAACTTCTGAGCCTATCTTCTCAACAGCCTTAGAAAGGAAGTAGGCGGTTGCGAGGGTGTCAGCGCCTGCGCTCCTGCGGTCGGTGAGCAACCATCCCTTGTCCGCGCCACGGTAGAGGCTGTCGCGCAGTATCTCTCCTGCACGCGGAGGACCCATCGTCACAACGCCGACTTGTACGTTTTCCGGATCTAAGTCCTTGAGACGCAGAGCCTGCTCCAATGCATTCAAGTCCTCTGGATTGAAGATTGCGGGCAGGGCTGCACGGTTGACGGTTCCTTCGGCCGTCATGGCATCCTTGCCCACATTCCTTGTGTCGGGTACTTGCTTGGCAAGCACTACAATGTTCAATTTCATACTATTATTTATATAATTGTGTTATTATCCAACAGTTACACTGTCATACATCGTGCAAAATTACGAATATTTAGTCTTTCTGCAAAAGAAAAGGCATGAAAACAGCCAAGAATTGCACAAAAGCCCCAGCTTTGTGCAATGAGATTTGAAGTATAAAGCCCTTTTTAATAAGAAAAACCGGTTAAAGATTTAGCTACTTGAAGCAAGCAGAAAAAATAATCAGCCGTTTTTTCTTATTATTTTCATTAAAATGCTATCTTTGCAAACGGCTATGATAGATCCTCAGACAGTAGAAAGAATAAAGTCGGCGGCCAACATCGTTGATGTCGTCTCTGAGTTTGTAACGCTCAAGAAGAGCGGCGCAAACTATAAAGGCTTGTGCCCGTTCCACAACGAGAAGACCCCTTCGTTCATCGTTACACCCGCACGCGGCACCTGCCACTGCTTCGGCTGCGGCAAAGGGGGCAACGCCATAACCTTTATAATGGAGCACGAGCAGATGACATATCCCGAGGCTCTGCGGTGGCTCGCAAAGAAGTATCATATCGAAATACGGGAGCGCGAGCTGACAAATGAGGAAAAAGAAGAACAGTCGAAGCGCGAGGCGATGTTCATCGTCAACGAATGGGCAAGCAAGTATTTTGAAGATTTGCTTCACAACAATGCCGACGGCGTGGCAATAGGAATGCAGTACTTCCGCTCGCGCGGCTTCCGCGACGATGTGATACGCGATTTCCATCTCGGCTTCGACCTGCCGGACCGCCACGCGCTTGGACAGACAGCATTGGCAAAGGGCTACAAGCCCGAGTTTCTAACAGCCACGGGCATCTGCTACCAGAACGAGCGCGGCGAGCTGATCGACCGCTATGCCGGGCGCGTGGTCTTCCCGTGGATAGGCGTGAGCGGCAAGGTCGTGGGCTTCACGGCGAGGGTGCTGGACCAGCGCACCAAGGGTGTCAACCAAAAATATGTCAATTCTCCCGACAGCGACATTTACCACAAGAACCATGAGCTCTACGGTATATGGCAGGCAAAGAAGACCATAGCCAAGGAAGACCGCGTTTACATGGTAGAGGGGCAGGCCGACGTCATTGCCATGTATCAGTGCGGCATACAAAACGTGGTTGCCAACAGCGGCACAGCACTCAGCACGCACCAAATACACATACTCCACCGCTTTACGTCCAACATAACTCTAATTTATGACGGCGACGCGGCAGGAATACATGCTGCCCTTCGCGGTACAGACATGCTGCTCTCGGAGGGCATGAACTTGAAAGTGCTGCTTCTGCCAGACGGCAAGGACCCTGACGAGTTTGCCCGAAGCCATACTGCCGCAGACTTCCGCAATTATATAGAGGACAATCAGGTAGACTTTATACAGTTTAAGACCAACTTGTTGCTGAAAGGCGAGACTGATCCAAAAAAACGTGCCGATGCCATAAACTCAATTGTAGAAAGCATCTCGGTCATACAAAACCAGATACTACGGGACACGTACATCCACGACTGCGCCCAGCGCATTGGCATAAACGAGAACACGCTCATCAACCAGATGAACGCATACATAAGAGGAAGGAGGGAAGGAAAAGGATATGCGCCTACCCGGACAGGCTCCGACTCGAACCCGTCAGCCGCAGGAATGGGGAACGCCTCATCATTGCGCAACGGCAACACCACGCCTTCACCCCAAAGAGAAGGCGTGGAGGCGGAAACCGTCTCTCCGCTCTCCCGCCTCATAATGCAGCTCGTGGTACGCTATGGCGACCGCATAATATATAATAATGTGAAAGACGAAAAAGGCGAGCTGCACGATTTGACCTTGGCCCAATACATGCACTACAGTCTGAGCCAAGACAACTTAAGCCTTGGCAACGACCTGTTAAACCAAATGCTCAATGAAGCCGCCGAACGCAGCACGGAGCCAGACTTCAAGAGCGAGAGCTATTTTCTGCATCATGAAGACATAACCATAAGCCAAATCGCTACAGAACTGACGGCAGAGGAATATCACCTACAGACAAAAAAGGACGACGGGCTGCAAAACGAGGAGGCAAAAGCTCAAAAAGAAGCCAACTTCACAGACGACTTGCGCAATGAAGCCATCCACTTGCTGCTCGACTTCAGGCTGAAATATGTCGAACGACACCTAAAAGAGTTGCAGGCAGAAATGTCTCGCGCCATCGGCGACATGGACGAGCTTAAAAAAATCATGTCTGAATACCGAGACATGCAGAGCGTCCGCAACACTTTGGCCAAACAGCTTGGCAGCAATATCATCGTCTAAGCGCCGACAAGCCTTGGAAGGGCTACAATTGTCAAAGAAAAATGATGACGCTATTTATATCCGATTTCAAAGAAAAGCTGTAACTTTGCACCTAAATAGTTGTTTTACTGGATAATTGTTTCTGAACATTATAAATGGATCGTACATTCCATCATAGATTTACGGTAGGCGCGGCGTGCGGCATCATTCTTTTCTTATTGCTTGCCGTTTACGCTTTCTGGGTTAAAAGCCCCATCTTGGGTTGCCTTATGTCCTTGGCACTTATATTGGTAGCAGAGCGTTCATTGCACAAAAAATACACCTTTAGCGATGACAAACTAACCGTTTACAATGGCAGGCTTGCCAAAAGCAAGACTATAAACCTGGACGACATAACCTCATGCCGCCCTGTGACAAGCGTGTTTGGAATGGTGCGCTACCTGCTCGTCACTTATGGAAACCCCGAAAAGATTGAAGCCGTGCAACCTGACAACGAGCGGGCTTTTGTTGACTGTTTGAATAAGAGAAAGAATGAGATTAATTCATAAAGGATTCCTGACAGTCCTGTTGCTGATTGCCGGACTGCCACCTGTTTGCGCCCAAACCGACAATGAAGAACATGCCGAGGATAATGACACCATAGCCATTGCCGATTCAGCGTATGCTGACACGCTCATGGCTCGAATCGATTCGCTGCCGTGGCCGCAAAACGTGCGCGCCGGCATCGACAGGCTATTGCAAGACGACATGTTCCAGACCTCACAAGTGGGAATGATGATTTATGACCTTGATGCCGATTCTGTTATTTACAAGCACAACGAACGGCATCTCATGCGCCCGGCATCCACGATGAAAGTCATAACAGCCATTACTGCACTTGACCGTCTTGGCGGAGGCTATCAATTTAAAACGGAGCTTTGCTATACCGGCAAAGTTGACAGCACTACGCTTCGTGGCGACGTGTATTGCGTGGGAGGCTTTGACCCCCGTTTCAACAGCGACGACATGCGTGCCTTCGCCGAGGCTTTGCGAAAGATGGGCATTGACACCATATGCGGCAACGTCTACGCCGACCGCTCAATGAAAGACGACGACCTGCTCGGCGAAGGATGGTGCTGGGACGACGACAACCCCGTACTCTCCCCGCTTGTCTACCAGCGCAAGGACCAATTCATGGAAAAGTTTGTTTCCGCCCTAAGCAAGGCGGGCATTTACCTTGTGGGCGGCATTGGCGACAAACGCAAGCCGCAAGAAGCCAATTGCATCATAACCCGTTTCCACACCATCGACCAAATCCTGATGCGCATGTTAAAGCAAAGTGACAATCTCTATGCCGAGTCAATGTATTATCAAATAGCGGCGTCAACCGGCAATCGCCCTGCTACGGCAAAGAGCGCACGGGCAGTGGAGCAACAACTCATCGACAAGCTTGGCCTTGACGGCTCACGCTATCGACTTGCCGACGGTTCCGGACTGTCACTTTACAACTATGTGTCACCCGAACTCGAGATACGCTTCTTGCGTTACGCCTATGAGAATAACAGCATATACAACCACCTGCTGCCGGCTTTGCCAATTGCCGGAGTCGACGGCACTCTTAAAAGCCGCATGCGCTCACAGTTCACACGAGCCAATGTGAAGGCAAAAACAGGCACGGTGGAAGGCGTTTCGAGCCTCTGCGGCTATTTGACAGCAGCCAACGGACACCGCATCTGCTTTTCAATCATAAACCAAGGAGTCATGCATAGCAAGAACGGCCGCCACTTCCAGGACAAAGTTTGCCTGTTGCTTTGCAGACCATAACAGGCAACTTGCCGCATGCGGACTTTAGTTCGTAGAAAATTGTTAAATTCCTCTTTATTCTCATCTAATGTTCCTATTTTTGCAGCCTAAACAAGAAAAGGTAGGAATGGTTTATATTATTACGTTAATCTGTTTGGCAATCATTGCAGTTTTGGCAATGATTCTTAACATAAAGAGGCTTCGGGAAAAGAGCAAAGGCTTGACAGCATGCCCGAAGCCGGTTGCACGTTTTATTATTGACCACGCTCTGAAACAACTCAATTGCAAGGCTGACTGGAACAACGACAATGGCAACCGTGTGGCTCACTTCACTTATCAAGGAGGACATTTCAACCTAAACTTAGAGAAGGACAGCCCCTACGTTCGCTTGTCTTTCTTGTTCTTCTTCAAGGCTGACGTGGCTGACTTGGAACAAGTACGGACGGTATGCAACCTCTGCAATCTGAATACCGACACCGTGCGCGTGGTTTACACCTTAGACAATGAGGATGCAAAAGTTGATCTGCATATCTTGGGCGCATTGCCAATAGCGCCAAAAGGCATGAAAGACGAACTTCAGCGCGCAATGGCCGATGCCTTCCTCTGGCAGAACGCCTTTATCTCCAAATATAAAGATGTAGAGAAAGAAGCACATAAGCAACACGATGCCGACAGCGAGAAAGCCGATGCACTATATGCCCGCGACTTGCAGCTCATACGCGAGCAGGAAATGACCCACCAAGAGAATGGCCCGGACTGGCATGAAAATCAAGAGCAGCAGATAGATTTTGAAAGTGTTTTATCAGCCGCAATGGGACTGACGGACATAATCCCCATAAAATTCACGCTTGCAATCGACGAACAACTTACCGTTGTTGATAATCCCGATACCATTCTTGAGTATCCAGTCTCCAAGCCTTTGATAAGCAACGGCTCCTTCAGCCATTCTTCTGCTACCGGACGGCTTGACTTCTATGACCCTCGCGATCCTATCACGCCACGCCACATGACCGTTGACTTCGAGCGCGAGGAAAGCACCAAGGATACTTTGTTCTACCGCATGACGCTGGCGCTTGCACCTGTGTCGCTCAGCAAGAGCGTAAGCGAAAGCAATGAACAGCACAGAAAGCAAATGACAAGCCTGCTCCTCGGCTATGAGCTTTCGCCACAAAAAGAGCGCGTCGCCCACTTCCGCTATGTATGGAAAGAGGCTATGGGCAAAATGCAGAATGGCGACACCAAGAACATGACCGATGAGGAAAAAGTGCTCGCCGACATGCAAGACTCGCATTTGGCATACAACTATTACCACGGACGCGAACTATACCTGCGCAAGCGTTTTTACGAAGCATTGCTTCCTTTGGAAAATGCTTTTCACGCAGTGACAAAGAACTATAATCATCATAACAAGAAGACTGTCACGCTTACAGACGAACTCGCCTATTTCATTGGATGCTGTTACATGCACCTGCACCAATATGACCGTGCCTGCTATTATCTCCAGCTCATTTTGCCAACGACCCACCAATCTTATTCCGAGGCATACATAAACTGCCTTGTCAACGGTGGCGACTACCGCGCAATGGACATCCTCAACGGGCTGCTTGGCAGCTTGCAAATGATGACGGAGCATATAAGTGAAAACGATGATGATGAAAACGAAGGAGTGCTGCAAGGCCCGGGCAAGGAGCAACTACAGGGGTTCATCAACTTCGTAAAGAGGCGCAAAGCTTACTTACTTGTAAGCCTTAAGCGTTATGACGAGGCCGAGAGAATATTGAAACAGCTGCTTGACGACCCCGACAACAGCGATTTCGCGCTCAACGAGCTGGCGTATATCCAGAAAAACAAATAGTCTTCACCTCTGCATGCAGGGCTATCAATTACTTTACAATCATAGTTTTTTTATTCAAATGTATTACATAGAAAAATCATTCGAAATCTCAGCAAGCCACCACCTGTCACTATCACATGGCAGCAAGTGCGAGGACGTGCATGGCCACAACTGGCAGATAACGGTATATTGCAAGTCAGAAGAACTCGATGCCGACGGCATGGTAGTTGACTTCACCCTCATCAAAAAGATTGTCCACGGCAGGCTCGACCACCAAGACCTAAACAAGGTACTGTCTTTCAACCCCACGGCAGAGAACATTGCCCACTGGATAGTGGAGCAAGTACCGCATTGCTACAAGGCGCGCGTGGCTGAAACGGCAAGCAACGTGGCTATATATGAAAAAGTATTATAAAGTAAACGACATTTTTTATAGCCTTCAAGGCGAAGGACACAATGTAGGGCGTGCGGCTGTATTCGTACGCTTCAGCGGTTGCAATCTGCAATGTCCTTTCTGTGATACAGATTTCTCCTACTATAGGGAAATGACCGCTGAGGAAATCGTGAAAAGACTTACAACAGAGTTGCCCGAATTAAATGGCGAGCGCCCTATTGCCGTATTGACCGGCGGCGAACCTTCATTGCAAGTGGACGCCGCGCTCATCGACCTAATCCATGCAGCCGGCTTTCCATTTGTAGCAATGGAAAGCAACGGAACAAAAGAGCCTCCTGCCGGCCTCGACTGGCTTACTGTGTCGCCGAAGACAAAGCCAATTGTCACCCGCTGCAACGAGCTGAAGGTCATATTCAACGGAAAGCCTACAGCCAACGACTATGGGATCAAGGCGAGCCATTACTATCTCCAACCTGAAGACACAGGCGATGCCAAACGCAATGCAGATATAACCGCTGCTTGCATAGAGTATATCAAGCGACATCCGAAGTGGAGACTGAGCTTACAGATACATAAATTGATCAATATAAAGTAGACGAACGCATGATAGTCATTCATTGGCTTTGGTATGGCACATACGTTATAGTGGTCATCGGCGTTATGCTGAAAGTGCTGATGGACAACCGACAGCCTGCTAAAACAATGGCTTGGCTTCTCGTGCTGTGGGCATTGCCGTTGGTTGGCATCGTGCTATACTTTTTCTTTGGTCAGAACACACGCAAGGAAAGGCTCATCAGCCAGCGTTCGCTCGACCAATTGACCAAACGGTCCATGCTTGAGTTTGCCGAGCAGAAAGACCTCCACCTACCTGAAGCCCACCGCCCGCTGATGCAGTTGTTTAAGAACCAAAGCATGGCATTGCCGTTCCAGGACAACGAGGTGGACATATACACATCAGGCTACGCCTTCTTCCCTGCATTGCTGCAGTCTATAAGCAAAGCCAAGCATCATATCCACATTGACATCTTTATTTTCAACGACGACGAACTGGGCAGCATTATTGCCGATGCATTGACAGACAAGGCTAAGCAAGGTGTCGAGGTGCGCATAATATATGATGACGTTGCCTGCTGGAAAGTCAAGAATTCTTTCTTCGAGCGTATGCGTGACGCCGGCATAGACGTACACCCGTTCATGCCCGTCAAGTTCCCAGCCTTCACTTCCAAGGCAAACTACCGCAACCACCGCAAGCTCATTGTCATGGACGGCAAGGAGGCTTTCATTGGCGGCATGAACTTTGCCACGCGTTATGTCAAGGGCACAGGCCGACAAGCATGGCGAGACACCATGCTGCGCGTTACAGGCGGAGCCGTTTACGGCATACAGCGGGCGTTTCTCATAGACTGGTATTTCGTCGACCGCACACTCGTAACCGACCGCCGCTATTACCCTCCACTAAATCCAACAATATCCAACAATTGCCTGGCGCAAGTCGTAACAAGCAGCCCCATCAGCGAGTGGCCGGACATAATGCAAGGCTACGTGAGAATTTTGCTTGAAGCCAGACGCTATGTCTACATGGAGACACCGTATTTTCTGCCTACCGAAACCGTGCTTTTCGCCATGCGCACAGCCGCGCTCGCAGGAGTAGACGTGCGGCTTACGATACCCATGCACAGCGATTCTAAGATTATGGAATGGGCAAGCATCAGCTATGTCATGGAGACCTTGGAGGCTGGCGTGAAAGTATACCTTTACGACGCGAGCTTCAACCACTCAAAGTTTCTTGTCAGCGACGACAGCATATCGACGTGCGGAAGTGCCAATGTCGATTTTCGCAGCTTCGAACACAACTTTGAATCTAACATTTTCTTCTACGACGAAGGCATGGCATTGCGGCTAAAGAGAGTATTCTTAGACGACCAAGCCCACAGCAAACCGGTCAGCGACATTTATGGCAACATGCACTTCCCATTTCTCAAACGTCTATGGGCAAGTGTAGTCAGACTCCTCAGCCCTTTGCTATAAATTCACAACGGATTTCGAAAAAAGGGGAATAATTATCATTACAGCACAGGCATTGTCAATGCGCTGTATAGCAAGCTGCCTTTTTTTGTACGAAAACAAACAGACGTAGCTACAAATACAGCTTTGGCAACATTCAATACATCTATATGCCAAAAAACATTTAACTTAGAGGCTAACTTCTAACATTAATCACATTATTACTCTTGTATGAAAAAAACTGTTTTTTCAATGCTGATATTGCTCCTGTGCTCTCCCGTATGGGGAGCGCGGAAGGTATATATGGCTAAAGAACATGGCATAGTCGCCGATGGGAAAACTTTGAACACCAATGCCATTCAGAAGGCTATTGACGAGCTTAGCAACAAAGGTGGCGGCATCTTGAAATTCACGGAGGGCGAATATCTGACAGGTTCATTGGTTCTGAAATCCAATGTAACGCTGGATCTCGACCGCGACGCCGTCATACGTGGCAGCAGCAATCCTAATGACTACAAGTCTCTGATAAAGCATGAAGCCGGCGACAACTCTACGCTGGCACTTATAGTCGCCAATAAAGTTGCCAATGTCGGCATCACGGGAGCAGGCTTGATTGACGGCAACGGGCGCGACTTGGCCCTTGCCATAAACAACACACTCAATTTGCCCGACGCTTCAGGCAAAATACCGGAAAGGAGAAGGCGTGCCAATGAGCCCCTAAGGCCCAAGCTGTTCTTTTTCTCCAATTGCTCAGACATCAAGATTGATGGCTTAAGATTGTTGAACAGTGCCTGCTGGGGCATGTCTTTCCACTCCTGCCGCAACCTGACTATCAGGAAGGTGGATTTCACAAACCGCGCATACTGGAACAATGACGGCATGGACATAACAGACTGCAAGCAAGTGCATGTATCAGGCTGCAATATCAATTCTGCCGATGACGGCATCTGCCTGAAGTCGTATGACACTACGTCTTGCAATGACAGTATTCTAATAGAAGACTGCGATATAGCAAGCAGCGCAAGCGCAGTAAAATTCGGTACGGCTTCATGGGGCGGATTCCGGCATATTACAGTCAGGAACATCCGCGTGAAAGACACTTTCCGCTCAGCAATAGCATTGGAATGCGTGGACGGAGGAACGTTGCAGGATGTACTTGTAGAAAACATCAAAGCCGTCAACACCGGCAATCCTATCTTTATACGGCTCGGCCACCGCAATGGAAACGCACCGGGCAAAGTGAAGAACATCACCATCCGCAACGTGTTTGCAGAGATGCCATTCGACATTCCTGATATAAACTACGATGTCAGAGGCCCTGGCTTCAGCGTGAACAACCCACGCCCGAGCTCCATAACCGGCATTCCAGGTCACGAAGTGGAAGATGTTACGCTTGAAAACGTAGAGATTGTCTACCCGGGAAGGTCATCCACAGGCATTGCCTATTACCCGCTCAGCCATATCTCGCAAGTACCTGAGCAAATCAAGAGCTACCCGGAGTTCTCCATGTTTGGCGAGCTGCCTGCCTGGGGCTTCTACATGAGGCACGTCAAGGGTGTCACTATGAAAAACGTAAGGCTATCTTTAAAGGACGAAGACTTCCGTCCTGCCTTTGTCCTTGACGATGCCCACAACATCACCTTCAAGGAAATATCACTGCCTATTTTCCAAAAACACAAGGAGCTGTACTCTGTCAACAGTTCGTTCATAGAGAACTGCCTCGAGGGCAAATGATTTAATACAACCTGTTAATCACAATAAGAAGCCTGCCAAGCTCAAAACTGAAACTTGGCAGGCTTTATTAGTAGTTTATGAATTGTCAGAACAAGCCAATGATTGGCTTGTTCTTTCTATCAGAAACCGTACGCATAGATTTCGGCAAAGGCAAATGCCGCGTTACCCGAGCGATAGGTGTCAGTAACCTCAAGCCGCAAATAGCGCGTCTTTATAGGTTCGTCGAATACGCAATACTGTTCTTGCTGCACATCGCCCTCCGGGTCTTTCTCCATGTGCCAAGCCTTTACAAGCCTGTAGTTCACGCCGTCATCGCTGGCATAGATATTGCCGTCCTTCGGGTCACGTGTTCCCGAGCGGTGGCACATACTCATGCGGAACACCGTGTACTCCTGCTTCATGTCTATATCCACATGCTGTGGCAACGGCTTCTTGCTTGGACGAGTCTGGCAGTGCCAATAGGTTGTCAAGTCCCCGTCGAAAGCATAGATGGCCAAGCCTTGCCCTTCACCCTCGCCCGTAGGTTCTTCCGTGGAAGGATTAATGCCCCAGTTGCTACGGTCAATACGCTGTGTAGTGCAGAGTACATAATGGTCGTTTTCAGACGTGCGGAACATGGTCACACCTTTCAGCTTCAAGGCAAGCATATAGTTCTCGTCTATCACTCTTGGCAATTTTGACAACAGTGGCGTAACACGCAATACACCTTGCCGGCCATCAACGAAATGAACGAGACCACCCTCCTCAAGATTTATACAGTCTGCCGGGAAAGGTTTGTAGTCAGTACCGTTTTCGGCATTATAGGCGTTCACGTAATCGTTGTCCACCTCTACCTGAGCGTCAAAATTCCACTGGTTTTTCACGTCAAGCTCAATGGGAATCTCCAAAGTGTTGTCAGGATTGCCCTCGAACACAGTGTTCACGCCCGTGGTAGTGAAGCCGACACGCGAGTCAAGCACTTTCTGGAAGTTCAGAACCACGTAGTTCTTAACGGAATTTACAGAATCGGTCTGGCTTTCAAGCGTCAACGGAAGAACCCAAATAGCGTCAGGATTATCCTGCTGCAACTTTTGTATGTCTTCCGGCAATACCGTCACCGTCACTTTCTTGTAAACATCGGTAGCGCCAAAGTCAAGACTGGCAGAATCCAACTTGAAAGTCTCGTTTGGGATTCTTTTATAGTTCTTCATGTCCGGCACGCTAAACTTGTCGTCCAGCTCCTCCTGCGTCATCGCCCTAACAGTGGCATGCGCCTCAGAATTGGGCTTGGCCCCGGTTTTTATCACCGTGACCGTATAGCTGAAAGTGTCGCCGCCTGTGGCGTAGAGCTGTTCGTCTATCATGCCATCCTCCTTGACATACACCACCTTATCGTATCTTCCAGGTATTAGGTTGTCTATGTCGTATTCACTCTCGCTGCATCCGCACAGAGCGGCCGCCATCAGCACTGCCGCCCATAGACGTTTATTGACTATATGTTTCATCTTCTTTGTTGTCAGTTTTATGGGTGATTAATAGCCGGGAGCCTGTATGAGCTGAGGATTGCTGTACACCTCCTTGCTGCTTATAGGCATCATATACATGCGGTTGTTCCACTGGAACTGCTGGTTGATGCGCGTTGGCTGGTTAAATTCTTCCATCGTCGGGTTCTCCTTTGATATTGCGTTCAATCCCTCGTATGCCGCCGGCGCCATACGCTCGGGAGCAATCATCCAACGGCGTACGTCGTAGTAGCGCTTGCCCTCGCCCCACAACTCTACAAATCTTTCGTTGCGAACCCAGTCGGTAAGCGACATGCCGGATTTTTCCACCATGTCCATTGTCAGGGCAGGTATTCCGGCACGCTCGCGTATCGGGTTGAGATATTGCAGAGCCTCCTCGTTGCGTCCAAGCGCAGCGGCAGCCTCGGCGGCATTAAGGTAAAGCTCGGCAAGCCTGAATTCCGGATAGATGTATCGCTTGATGTTGTCACCTGAAGCTGACCCGTAGTTGATGTTAGGCTGAGTCCATTTCTTTGTATGGTATCCAGTCACGCTATAGTCGCGGTTGTATGCCGTCGGGCTGTAGCCCTGAGCCTGATTGCTGCGCATGTTCATGCGCAGAGGATTGCCGTTTACCATTTTTTCAGAGAAGTTGTCACCGTCAAACGACATCCACGCATAGAAGCGAGGCTCACGGTTGACGTGCAGGTTGATTACCTCCGGACGGTCTACGCCTGCCGAGGCGAACCAGTCGCCCTGCTTGGAGAAATGGTCGTCGTTTGACGGCAGCATTCCGTCTTTGGTATAGAAATGCTCTATGGTATAGAGAGTTGGCGATACGGCAGCAAAGCCGCTTGTCCACTTTGAGTTTCTATAGATAATGCGCAGTGGGGACGTAGCACTTACGTTCTGTTGACTTGACGTGTCGTGCAAGCCGAATATGAACTCCTTGTTACCATCTGCCTCGGTTGAGTGTATGAGATAGCGCATGGCAAGAACGTGCTGCTTGAAAGCTATTATGCTGTCACGCTCTTCCTCGGTAGCCGCCGCATTCTCGTCCATGCCGGGAATGTATGGCAGAGGCACCTGCTGTATGGTGGCGAGCGTCATGGCATCGTCTACAGTGAAAAGCCTTCTGCCACCCTCAGTCTCGTTTACGCGTATGGCCTCCTTCGCAGCGTCAAGCGCCAGCTCCCACTTGTGAGGGTCGTATTGGCGGCTTACGAGCTCTGTGCCATAGCCGGGAGTTTCGAAATGGGTGTTTTTCCAGTCTCTGTCAGGAAATCCGCCATTCCAGAGCGGCGATGCTGCATAAAGCAGTATGCGCGACTTGTATGCCAAGGCTGCGCCCTTTGTGGCGCGACCCCATTCAGCGTCAGGACGGATTGCAGGCAGCAGCTCCGCCACAGAGTCCAAAAGGTTTACGCAATAGTTAGCCACATAGTCGTAGTGGTATCTGCCTGGCATGGCTCCGGTCGGAATATTCTGCGAAGGATATTCGTTTACGATTGGTATTGGGCCATAGAGCGCCAGCAAACGAGAGTGATAATAGGCTTTGACAAACTCCGTCTCCACGGTCCAAGCGTCCTTGGTTTCCTGTGTCATGCCAATAGGCTCCTGCTGCTTTATCTCCCTCTGGAACAGATGGCACTGGCCTATATAGCTGTAAAGGCTTTCCCAATAATCAGGGAAGCTGGTAGACGACAGCTGGTTCCATGCCACTCTCTGCCCTTGACGGTTCTTGACGCCCGGCTCTACAAACTCGTCGGTCGAGGATTCCCACGACTCATACTTCATGGCATTGGTCAGCCGGATGGCATTATAGCACGAGAACAGGAAACCGAGCGTAGCCTGCTCGTCCTTCATGGTATCATCGGGGCCCACCTGCTCCGGTGGCAGTACATTGAGGTAGTCGCACGACGACAATGTCAGCAGTGCAACCATTGCCGCGATTACGGTTCTACGCAATTTTATCTTTCTTTTCATATTTATCTTTAGCATTGTAGTTAGAATTTAAGTTGTGCGCCAATATTAATTGTACGCTGCAATGGGTAGGAATTGTAAGACAGCTCAGGATCCCACTCTTTAAACTTGCTCCATACAGCCACGTTGTCGGCGTTGGCATAGATGCGCACGTGTGGGAACGAATAGCCAAGCTCGAGAGTCTTCAGTCGCACGAAGTTACCGTTGCGAAGCCAGTAGGTACTTGCCACGGTGTTGTTGTTGATGCTCTCTGCCGTCAATCCAAGGCGAGGGTACTTGGCATTCGGATTCGGGTCATCCACCGACCAGTGGTTGTCAGCAATAAACTTCAACACGTTTCTGTCGCCGTTGTTGAGGTTGGAACGGAACGGGTCGAGATTGTTAATCATGAGGCTGCGTTTGCCGGAGCCGTTGAAGAACATACCAAAGTCGATGTTCTTATAGTTTATGTCAAGGCCGATACCATACTGTATGCGCGGCATTGAGCCATAGGGCGAAATCATCACGCGGTCTTCCGTGTTCACCACGCCGTCACCATTGACATCGCGGTATTTTATGTCGCCCGGCATGACCTGCGAGCCAAGGCTCTGCACCGGCCAGTTGTCAATCTCCTCCTGGCTTTCGAACAAGCCCTCGGCAATGTAACCTACATGGCGGCTCAACGGCTTGCCGGTCTGCGTCTGCCATACGTACGGATAGTCGGGCTCGTCTACATACACATACTTGTTCTTATTGTAGCTCATGTTGAAGCGCAGGTCAACTATAAACTTCGGGAAGAGCTCCTTCTTCCAGTCAATGCTCATGTCGAAACCACGGTTGTCCACCTTGCCTATATTAGACCACGGCGTGGCGTTGAAGTATCCCAATATGAGCGGGAACGAAGCGCGCTCCATGAGGATGCGGTCACGCTTGTCATAGAAGTAGTCTGCCGTGATGCGTATCTGGTTGAACAGCTCTACGTCCACACCAATGTCAAGCTTCTTTACTCTTTCCCAGCGCGGGTTTTCAACAGCATAGTTGTTGAAGCGGGGTCCGCGCAGCGACAGCTCGCCGTTGATGCCCGTCTTATACTCGCCACCGCCGCCGAGGGTAATGTCATTGGTGAAAAGGAAGTGGCTGCCGCCCATGTCGTCAGAACCCACAAGTCCATAACTGCCGCGAATCTTGAAGAAGTTGACGTATGGCTTCACGGGAGCCCAGAATTTTTCTTCACTTGCAACCCATCCTACAGACACGGCAGGGAAGAACTCGAACCTGCTGCCTTTAGGCAGGCGCTCAGAACCATTGTAGCCGGCATTGAACTCTGCAAGATAGCGGTGGTCGTAGTCATACGTAGCGCGGAATGACAAGCCCTGCACCCTGTTGGGGATGGTGCCACTGCGGAACTCGCGCTGCATGTACATCGCCATACCCGAAACATAGTGTTTGCCGAAGTTGCGGTTGTAGTCTATGCGGCCGTCTATGTAAATGGTCTGGTCGTTGTTGCGGCTGGGGTCTGACTCGGTGACATAGTCCTGGCCCGAATTACCCACTCGCTCAAGATCAAAAACGTTTGGATTGGCAGAATCCCACGTTGCAGTATTGATGTGATAGTAATATGGCTGGATATCCTGATGATAGCTCACCTGCGACCAGTTCTTGAGGTTCACGAGAAGTTTGGCCGACAGACCCTTGGTTACAAAGTCAAAGTTCTGGTCTATGTTCATAGACACATTGATAGTGTTGGCATTTGTCTTGTTGAACGAACTCAGCATGTAAGCATAAGGGTTGCGGTAGGTGTTGTCACCCGAAAGATACGCGTTGCCGAAGCGTATGTGCGTGTCGCCTGCCTCGGCAGGGAACGTTGCCGGAAACATTACAGGGTTCACGTCGTAAGCGGCGGCAAACAAGTCGGAGACGCTATAGTTTGGCCCCTTGTTGTTGGCTATGTTGGCGTTCATGCGCATCGTCACCTTAGTAGTCGACGTAACCTTATAGGATATATTGTTCTGGAAGTTGTAGTTCCATCGGTTTATGTTGTTGTCAAACGAATACACCTTAGGTATATCGAGCAATCCGGTGTCGTGGTTTGCCTGAAGGCTCATATAATAGGTAACACGCGCGCCACCGCCCGATATGTTTACGTTGGCACGCTGGTTCATGGTGCTGTTCTTGAACATTATGCCCTGCCAGTCCACGTCAGGATAACGGTACGGAGCAGTGTGGCTGCGCGTCATGTCTATTGCCTCCTGCGAATAGCGCGGCGTGGCGTTTGGAGTACGAGCGAGCTGAGCCTCGTTGTACAGCTCCATGTACGTGGCGCCGTCCACATAGTCAACCATGTGCTGCGGGCTGACAATGGAGTTTTCTACCGTTACCTTGATAGTTGCCTTCTGGTTTTCCATGCCCGACTTGGTTGTCACGAGCATAACGCCGTTAGCTCCGCGAGCACCATATATAGCCGTGGCGGAAGCGTCTTTAAGTATGGAGAATGTCTCGATGTTTTCAGCAGGGATGCGGTTCAAGTCGGAAGCCGAAATCTCTATACCGTCGAGCAAAATCAGCGGCGTGGCACGGCCGCCAAACGTTCCCACGCCACGGATGTAGAACTCGGAGGTTGAGCCAGGCTCACCCGTGGACGTGCGTGAGATGACACCGGCAAGCTTACCGGCAAGGTTGGACGTGAGCGAAGACGTAGGAGCATTGAACTCCTTGCCCGACACACCGACAATGGCTCCCGTGACGGCTATCTTACGCTGCGTACCGGCACCCACAACCACCACCTCATTGAGAGATGCATCGTCAGCCTTCATTTTCACACTAACAATGGCCTGGTCTACGATGTAAACTTCTTGCGGCTTATAGCCAATGTAGCTGAACTGCAAGGTTGCGCCGCGCGTAGGGATGGAAAGAGAGAAGTTGCCATCGACATCTGTCACGGTGCCTGCGCTCTTGCCTTTTACCTTAATAGTCACGCCTACGAGTGGCGTGCCGTCGGCATCGTCAACGACCGTGCCTTGCACGATGCGCGTCTGTTGTTGTTGCTCAGCCTTTACCGCTCCACTGCCTGCCGAGGCTTCTCCACTGGCTGCCAGAGGTAGTGCTACGGCTATTAAAAGAGCGGTAATCCATCGGGCATTGCCGAGGGGGGGGTAATACCTTTCTTCATAAAGAATTTAATAATTTTGTTTTTAGTTTTTATAAAAAGTTAGCACATATCGCACTAAACATTCATGTTGCAAATCTAAAGAAAAAGGAATACATATACTGTATTATTTCATGTAAAAAGAACGCCATTTTCTACAATTACACGATAATATGCATATTTGGCAGAAATTGATACAATTTTACCATCCTTCAGCAGCAACCCTCAAGACAAGGCCTGCCACATCATTACACCACGCATCATAAAATAAAAGCGGAAACCACTGCGAATGCTACGAAATAACTTTACAACATCTCAATCATGAACGGCAAAGTTTTTCATCAAGGCACACTTTGGTTCCGAACTCGCAATTCTCAACAAAACATGCAACATGCCGGCTATCAATATTTTTTTAAAGCAATACATTTCCCATAACCATCTTCAAAGCTCTTTACGCCGCAATCGAATCTCATGTACGGCGCAACTGCCATTCATTTACGCCGTACATACGACACACATACGGCGTACGAGCTTCCCGGAAAGGGCGTGCGTGACATGCACGCCTGCATTTTTCATTTTTCAGCCTATCCTTGGAACCCACGCTTTTGGTAAAGTTTCCTTATAAAATACTTATCAGACAATAAAGAACAGCTTTTGAACATTAAATTTTGTCCTTTAAGGAATTTGCATTACCTTTGCGGAGGAGTCCAAGCAAGATTATGTTGCCTTACCGTAGCAAGTATATAGTCTGAGCATCAGGCAGAAAAATAAGTAAACACTAACAATACAATGAACATTATATCAGAGCTAAAGCGCAAAGACCACAAGCATATTCTCGGTGGTCTCGACATACTAAAATACATAGGCCCGGGACTGCTCGTGACTGTGGGGTTTATTGACCCTGGCAACTGGGCAAGCAACTTCGCGGCAGGCTCAGAGTTTGGCTACGGTCTCCTGTGGGTAGTCACATTGTCCACCATCATGCTAATAGCCCTGCAGCACAACGTGGCACATCTGGGAATAGTCACCGGACTTTGCCTAAGCGAGGCGGCCACGAAATACACCCCGTCGTGGGTCAGCCGCCCGATAATAGGCAGCGCGGTGCTCGCGAGCATCTCTACGTCAATGGCGGAGATACTCGGTTCTGCCATCGCCTTACAGATGCTGTTTGGCATACCGATAATTGCAGGCTCCATTATAACGGTCATCACGGTAGTAGCCCTGTTGTTCACAAATACATATAAACGGATGGAGCGTACCATCATTGGCTTCGTCTCTATCATAGGGCTGTCTTTTATATATGAGCTTTTCCTTGTTGATGTCGACTGGGGGCAAGCAGCCGCAGGCTGGGTGGTGCCAAGCGTGCCACAAGGCAGCCTGCTTATAATAATGAGCGTGCTCGGCGCAGTGGTCATGCCGCATAACCTGTTTCTACACTCAGAGGTGGTGCAAAGCCGCGAGATAAACAAAAAGGGCAAGGAAGACATTGCAAAGGCTCTGCACTATGAGTTTTTCGACACTCTTTTCTCGATGATTGTAGGTTGGGCTATCAACAGTGCCATGATTTTGCTTGCAGCCACTACGTTCTATCAGCACGGCACTGAGGTAACCGACCTTGCACAGGCAAAAGACCTGCTAACGCCACTGCTTGGCAACAACGCCGGCAATATTTTCGCCATTGCACTGTTGCTTGCCGGAATATCAAGCACCATAACAAGCGGAATGGCGGCAGGTTCTATATTTGCCGGAATGTTCAACGAGTCTTACAATTCAAAAGACCCCCACTCCATCGCAGGCATTGCCATAAGCTATGGCGTTTCGTTGCTCGTGATACTGTTTATCGGCGACCCGTTCAAAGGACTGCTGATATCGCAAATGGTACTGAGCCTGCAACTGCCTTTCACCGTCTTTCTGCAAGTAAGCCTGACTTCTTCCAAGAAGGTGATGGGACACTATGCAAACAAAAAATGGAATACGGTTCTGCTTTATTCATTGGCATGCATAGTGACCATACTCAATATCTGGCTGTTCTTTGACAGCATCATGTAAACCATTTCAATTGCAAAAAAGCGTAACCACCCTAACCGGTTAGGCTTTTTCCAGCATTTCGCCAATCTTGTAGCAAGCTTGCCCTGTCATCTCCCGCCATCAAAAAAGGCGTAACGAAGAAAATCGCTACGCCTCTTGAACCTGTATATAAGATTAAATACGAAAATCGTATTTCCTTACTTCAAACTCTGAACCTGCTTTGCAACCTCGTTGTCCGGGTCTATCGTCAGCATCTTTTCAGCCCAACTCTTAGAGGCTGCCGTATCATGCTTGACGTTGTACTCGTATACCATGAGGTAGAAATATGCCTGCTTGAGCATCTGCGTCTCGCTGTTGCTCTTTTCTGCCTTTGCCTCAAGGGCGGTTACCAAAGCCTCATAGTAGGGCTTGGCAAGACCTTCCTTGCTGTCGGGGTCAATGTTGGCATTGATTTGTGCACGCATGTAGTTGCACCAATTTACGTAGTTGGGGAACTTTTGAGAATAGTCTGCGTAAACTCCGTCGGCTTTCTTAAATGCTTCCTTGGCACCTGCCTGATCACCAGCCTGAGCCTTCTTGCCTGCAATGTCAGCATAGAGGCCGCCGAGATTGTCATAGTCGTCGGGTGTCTGCTCCTTCTTGCTGTGGATTGACTTCTCAAGATAAGCTATAGAATTGTCAAAATCGCCCTTCTCCTTGTACACATCAGAAATGTTCTTCAGCACAACTATTTCAGACACAATGGCGCCACTGTCATTCTTAAGCTCAGAAAGAGCCTTGTTGTAAGAATCAAGCGCATCATCAAAACGCTTTGCCTGCTGCAAAGCAGTGCCATAGTAAGCGTAGTCGTCAGCCGTAATATGAGCACTGTCGCTCTTGTTGAACAAGCGGTCGGCATAGTCAAGTGCGTTCTGCGTATCCTTCAAGTCGGTGTAGTTCCAGAAAGCAAGACGATTCCAACCAGCACGACGAGAATCTTTCTGCAAACCTGCCTTGGCAACCTCTATGCTCTTCTCACGCTTTCCAAGCAGGAACTCTGTCATGGCATATTTAGTAATGTCATCATCACTCATCTTCGAAACATCAGAAACCTTATTATAGTATTCCTCTGCTTTCTCAAAGCGGTTTGGAGCCGTGGACGTATAATAGATGCGGGCGGCAAGAGCATCTACAGGATAATCTGGAACCTGCTTGCGAAGCTCCTCAAGATTATCAATCGCTTCCTGCGGACTGCGACCACGAAGCACCATAGCATATTTATAATAACCCTCTGGATCCTTTGGAGCAAAATGCTTGGCCTGCTGATAGTTTGTGGCAGCTCCACCACCGTCATCCTTAGAAACGCAAACGTCACCCTTCAAAATGAATGCCGGAGCATAAGAGAACTTACCCTGCTGAAGCGCATATTCAGCAAACAAGTCCGCATTGTCATAATCTTTCGCATTATAAAAAACCCTACCGATTGCAACAAGAGCCTCAGGATTTTTCTTGTTTAACTTATAAAGCTGTTTGACCTGCTTGTCAAAGTCAGAACCTTTTGCCTTTATTATCTCTGTGACCTGAGCTTCAACAGCCTTGACATCAGTCTGAGCCATGACGGGAACTGCCACACCTATGGTCAGCACACCTGCTAAAAGATACTTGTATATTTTCATAATCGTAAAGTTTTAATTCGTTATTGAAAAGACGGGAACAGAATTGGAATGTTTCAATTATTGAGCTACATTAACATCTCTGACATTTATATTCCCCATTACCGGCAACAAACCAGCCTTCATCACAATACGCTGTCCTTTAGGACCTTGTATAAAGTGGGCAAATCCCCAAGGCAAACCCTGCCTCGGGTCATTAAGAAGGGCATAGATAGTACGTATAAGCGGATATTCGCCATTATAAATATAATATTGATACGGCTTACGACTATTGTTTACAGTTGCCGGATGCTGACGACTTACGCTCATGACGCGTATATTCCTATTAAACGTAAGATTAGTCGTATCGCGCTTGTCATTAAGCCAATTGTTTCCAATAATGCCAATGGCTTCCGGATTCTGCTCTACATATTTAATCACCTCGGCGGTCTTGTTTACAGCAGCCACGTTCTTGTTAAGAATGGGCTTGCCTCCGAGAATGGAATCTTCAACATAATGAACGGTGCTCGACTTTGAATTGTCAAAGACTACCGTTATAGTGCCACGCTTGCTACCTTTGTATATATCCTCCCACCGCGTGACCTTTCCATCCATTATATCCTTGATATTCTGCACGGAAATGAGTGTATCGCTATTATTCTTGTTGACTATAAATGCAAGTGCATCATAAGCAATGTCAATAGCTACAGGACGATATTGCTTTTCCTCAAGGCTCTTGATTTCAGATGGCTTAAACCTGCGTGACGTAAACGCAAGCCATATCTTGCCTGCAAGAAGCTTGTTGATGGCATCGGTCTCACTGCAATAAACAGGAGTAAGCTTTGCCTGTGGGTAATCATGTTGGAAGACTTCACGTTCTTCCTCAATGATAGGACTAAAACTCTCATCAGAGACAAAAGATATTGCCCCTGATGAGTAAGTGTCTGTCCTCCCGTCCTTATTCTTCTTGCCATTTCCGCAAGAAGAAAAAAGGACGGAGGCTAACGTTAATCCTACTAAGATGTAAGATGTTAGTTTCATATACAATAAAGTATATATTTCAAATGTGTTAGATGTTACTGGAGCCTGAAAGATACAGGTACGTTGTACTTCACACGAACGGCAGAACCATTTTGTTTACCTGGATTCCACTTCGGCATGCTTTTAACAACGCGCGTAGCCTCACGGTCAAGCGACGGGTCAACTGAACGTACAACCTTTACGTCTGTGATTGAACCATCCTTCTCAACGACGAACGATACAACAACACGACCTTGTACGCCATTCTCCTGAGCAACAACCGGATACTTGATGTTGTCAGCAAGATACTTCATCAAGGCAGCAGGGCCACCAGGGAATGAAGGCATCTCCTCCACAACGTCGAAGACTTTATTCTCAACCTCAGGCTTTGGCTCTGCCTTTACAGGCTCATCAGCAACACGCTGTGTCACTTTCAGCACCTCACCTTGGTCAGAATTACCCTTCACATCAAGAGCACCGATGGCGGTGTTGGTTTTCATAAGCTCATCCTGAGACTTCATCTCGTCCTCAGGCTTCACCTCATTATCTTTCTTGATGACAGGAGCGGTAAACTTGATAGAAGACTTAACTTCCTTGACTACCTCTTTCTTCTGCTCAACCTCGATCTTACGCTTCACCTCAGCCTTCTTTTCCTTCTTGGGCTGATTCAGCGCAGACAACTCGGTCACAGCAACATTCTTTGAATGGGTTTTCTGATACTCATCATATCGTGTCTTGACCCAAAATCCCACGATGAGGACTGCTGCCAAAACTGCGATAAAGATGATAGACTTTACATTTCTCTTTCCGGTTTCCATACGGAGCTTATACGCACCGTATGACTTATTACGTCCATCGAATATAAGGTCACACCAGCCATTCCTTGTTAAATCAATATTTGCCATTTTTTAACCTTTCTTTTTAGCTATGTACCTTATAACTTGACGTTGTTCTCCTTGAGAAGCTTCAAGTCTTGATCACTGATCTTATCAATCACGTACTTACCAATTGAGCAAATCTGCATCTCATCGAGAGCGTCAACAAGGTTCTTGTAAGTAGAATTATCACTTGCCTTTATGATGACTGTCAGAGTATTAATCTTCTTGCCATCAATGACACCCGACTTGATTTGCGACAGCTGCTTGTCATAAGCCTCGTCAGACATGTGCTTGTTAAAGTCTGCCTTCTCGGCGTCAAGCTTCTGTTTTGCCTTCAATACATCCAAAGTAGGCTGTGTGCCATCCTCTGTCTCATGATTGATAATAACCGAACGAATGCCCTTTGCGCCCCACGTGGTCTTTTTCAGGCAAGTGGGATCCTCCGGTTTTACAAGTCCGGCCACATAGTAGATCTGGTCATCGGCGGTGCAATATATCGTAATAGTGTACGACTCCTTTGTCACGGTCTTGTCCTGATCCGTAAGGTTCTTATCGTTACTTGGCATACTCAATTCCATAGTCTGCGGCTTGGCCAAAGACGTACAGAGCATGAAGAATGTGATAAGAAGCATCATCATGTCAACCATAGGAGTGAAGTCCACACGGACATTCACTTTCTTCTGTTTGCTTTTTCCTACTGCCATATCTTATTCCTCCGCTTTCTTATATTGAGTAATGAGATAGTAACGGTTCTCATTCATGTCCTGAAGCTCGTTCATGAGTTTCTTCACTGTGCTGTAAGGAGTCTTCTCGTCAGCCTTGATGGCAATCTTGGCATCGGGGTTAACCTGATGGGCAGCCTTAATCCAGATCTGGAACTCACTCATGGCCTCTTCTCCTGTCTTGCCTTTCACCGAGTCGGTGGGAATGCCATACTGCTTCAAAGCATCAGGCATAGCCGCCTTGTCAAGATTGAGATAAGCCTCCAACTTGTCCATAGGAACACCCCAATAAGGAGAGTCCAAGAACTTCGTTTGCTGAGCAGCGGTCAAGGCGATACCATACTGTCCCGTAACGTCAGCGAGGACGTTCTGAACATCGGTCGTCTTGTCCATGTTCATGAAGATTTTGCCGTCGTTATCGACGATCACGTTTATGACGTTTGCCTCTGGAACCTTGATTTCCGACACACTACCCGGCGTGTTCACCTTTACCGGCTCCTGCTTGACGAACGTTGACGTCAGCATGAAGAAAGTCAGCAAAAGCACCATCACGTCCGACATAGGGGTCATGTCAATCCAGACGTCTGATTTCTTAATTTTTATCTTAGCCATACACTAAAGATTTTAAAGGGTAAGGGCCAGCAAAAATTAAGCTTCGTCAGTGTGGTTAGCTTCGTATGTCTGTGCGATTGTGTAACCTACCTCGTCAAGTGCGTATGTCAACTTATCGATCTTGTTCGTATAAAAGTTATAAGAGATAACGGCGCACCAAGATGTAAAGATACCGAAGGCCGTGTTGACAAGAGCCTCAGAAATACCTGCAGAAAGGGCGAGAGAGTCACCACCGCCACCGGCAGCCAAAGCCTGGAACGACTTGATCATACCGGTCACAGTACCGAGAAGACCTGTAAGAGTACCAAGTGTAACGAGAGTTGCAAGGATAGGAAGGTTCATCTGCAGAGTAGGCATCTCAAGCTGAGTAGCCTCCTCGTGAGCCTGCTCGATGCGTGCAACTTTCTGGCTCTTCTTCAAAGAAGCGTTTGCGCCATTATCCATTGCCTGATAAGCATGCAGAGAAGCGAGTACCACGTTTGCTACAGAGCCCTGCATCTTGTTGCAAAGATCCTCAGCCTTGTTGAAGTCGTTGGCAGCAAGAGCAGCCTTTACGTTAGCCACGAACTTGGTCAGAGAGCCCTTACCAAAAGCGGTCTTCAGAGCGAAATAACGCTCAACAGCGAGGCAGAGCACAGTAAGAAGCAGAGTGTGGATGATAGGCACAACGTAACCGCCCTTGTAAACAGTACCGAAGATGTTCAGAGGGGCGTTTGCGTTGTCACCACCCTGGAAGTTGGCTCCGTTGCCAAGCCAGAAGTTGAAAATGCAGAGTGCAGCGATGAAGCAGAGGACGATGATCCAGAATGCACCTCTAATACCAGTGAAGCCCTGAGACTTCTTTGCAGCCGTGGCGGCTGCTTTTTGTGTAGTTGCCATAGTTTTTGTTTATTAAATTTTGGTTATAAATAAATAATTCTCGTATTCCTTGTTCTATTCAACAGATTGATTAGGAAAGCATCGACTACTTTAAAGCCTACGACTCCATAACCGAACGCAAAGATAGCAATTTTTCGTATATACTCGTGCTTCTTCCTTATTATTTAACAATATTTTTATTGAAAACTGTGTAAAATCATTTCAGTTTTGCACAAGCTTCTTTTATTCGCCTCAACGCCTCGCGAATATTGTCATCGCTCGTAGCATAACTCATGCGGAAGCCATCGGGTTCTCCGAAGGCATCTCCTGCCACAGTCGCCACATGTGCTTCCTGCAATAGATACATCGCAAAGTCGGTGGAATTGTTGACGGTAAAACTACCGGCACTCTTTCCAAAGAAACTTTTACAATTTGGGAACAGGTAAAACGCCCCGTCAGGAACGTTCACGCCCAATCCAGGAATTTCACGAGCCAATGACACAATAAGGTCGCGCCTGCGCTCAAAAGCTTTTCGCATGTCCACAACACATTGCTGGCTTCCCTTATAAGCCTCAAGGGCGGCACGCTGGCTGACATCGCATGTTCCGCTGGTGTATTGTCCTTGCAACTTGTTCATGCCCTTTATTATCCATTCGGGGGCGGCCACCCATCCAAGCCTCCAGCCTGTCATGGCATAAGCCTTGCTCACGCCATTGCATATAACCGTACGCTCTTTCATGTTTGGACATGCGGCTATACTTGCCTGGAATCCTGCATAGTTTATGTGCTCATAGATTTCATCAGAAAGCACATACAATTCTTCATGCCCAAGCACCACCTTTGCCAATTCATCCAGCTCCTGCTGAGTGTAAACGCTGCCAGTAGGATTGCTCGGAGAGCATAAAATCAGCATTTTAGTCTTTGGCGTTATGGCAGCCTCAAGCTGTTCGGGGGTCATCTTGAAATTGTTCTCAAATGCCGTACGCACAACCACAGGCACGCCGCCTGCAAGCTTCACCATCTGCGGATAGCTTACCCAATATGGAGCGGGGATGACTACCTCGTCACCAGGATTCACCAACGCAAGAATGGCATTGCATACGCCTTGTTTGCCGCCAGTGCCTACAATTGTTTCCTGTGGAGAATATGACAGATGGTTCTCACGCTCAAGCTTCTCCGAGACAGCCTTGCGCAAGTCCATGTATCCCGGCACTGGTGAATACTTGGAATAGTTGTCATCGATGGCTTTTTTTCCAGCCTCCTTAATATGGTCAGGAGTCATAAAGTCTGGCTCACCGACACTCATATTGATTACATCAATGCCCTGCGCCTTCATTTCGCTGCTCTTTTGCGACATTGCCAGCGTAGCAGAGGGGGCCAGGCGGTTCAAACGGTCTGATAATTGTGGCATAATCTTTATCAGTTTATTTTTTATCAAGTGCAAAAGTAAACATTTTAGGCCATATAGCAAAGAAGTTAGCAAAATTTCAACCTAAATGTCATTTTTTACACATACTTATGTACTTTTTATTTCAAATGAAGCGTGTGACCCATGCGGTCGCGTTTTGTACGCAGATACTTTATGTCATATCGGTTGGGCGAGACCTCTATGGGAACATTTTCAACAATCTCCAGCCCGTAAGCCTCCAGGCCCACGCGCTTTGTCGGATTATTCGTCATCAAGCGCATCTTGTGAACGCCAAGGTGTCTTAGCATCTGCGCTCCACATCCATAGTCGCGCTCATCCGGCTTGAAACCAAGGTGCACGTTTGCGTCCACTGTGTCGAGTCCCTCCTCCTGCTGCAACTTGTAAGCGGCAATCTTGTTCATTAGCCCAATGCCACGCCCTTCCTGCTGCATGTAGATGAGCACTCCCTTGCCTTCGTCCTCTATCATCTGCATAGCCTTGTGCAACTGCTCGCCGCAATCACACCGCATAGAGCCAAGTATGTCTCCCGTGGCGCATGACGAATGCACCCTCACGAGTATTGGCTCGTCCTCTTTCCATTCCCCTTTCACCAAAGCCATGTGCTCCAAGCCGTTACTCGTCTGGCGGAAAGGTATAAGGTGGAAATGGCCGTAGACGGCAGGCAAGTCCACTTCGTCGCCAACCTCTATGCTTGTCTCATGCCTAAGCCGATAAGAGATGAGATCCTTGATGCTTATGATTTTCATGCCCCACTCCTTTGCCTTTTCCTGAAGCTGCGGCATCCTTGCCATTGTGCCGTCATCGTTCATTATCTCCATAAGAGCCCCGGCAGGATAAAGGCCGGCCAGCTTACAAAGATCCACAGCGGCCTCTGTGTGACCCGAACGACGTAGCACCCCGTTCTCTTGAGCATAAAGCGGATTGATGTGTCCTGGCCTTCCAAATGTCTGTGGAGTAGCCTCCGGATCTGCAAGAGCCTTGATGGTAGCTGCCCTGTCATGGGTAGACACACCTGTGGTGCATCCTTCAAGTTTGTCCACCGTTACGGTGAACGGAGTACCGAGCACTGAAGTGTTGTCAGCCACCTGATGCGGCAAGTCAAGCTCGCCAGCACGCGATATGGTAATTGGCACACAAAGCACCCCCCTTGCATTCTTCAGCATGAAGTTGACCTTTTCCGGGGTAATCATCTCAGCCGCAGTTATAAGGTCTCCCTCGTTCTCGCGATCCTCGTCATCAACAACGATAACGAACTTTCCCTGCTTGAAATCTTGCAAGGCATCTTCAATGCTGCTAAGTTTAAATTCGGACATATTTAATATAATGTATAAATTTAAATGCTGATGACGCTACACATTATTCAATAAGGCGCGCCACATAATTTGCTATTTGCGTATCTGTGTACTTTATGACCTTAAGGTCGTGAAGCAGTCTCAGACGGAACATCCACATGCGGAAATAGAAGAATATGCCCAATGGCACCACTACCCCTGCAAGCACATTCATCCATCGGTGGTCGAAAGGCCTCGTGTGAGCCTTGACCGCGAGCACGGGGTACATGTTCAAGTAATGCAATACCTGAGAGTCGCGCGTATTGGACAAATCTTTTATCACCGCCTCCAGCTCATCGCTTATGCGCTCTATTTCATGATCCTCCTCGTACTTGAAGAACACCTTTATTATATTAGGCGGCGACTTCAGATTATGCCTGCACGCATATTCGCTTATCTCTTGGTTCAACCTGAGCAACACCTCCCCGTCTTCAGCATAGCGCGGGTCGTCTATTATCACCTCCTTACCTTGCACGCTTCGCTTAGTTCGCAGCCCGAGAGCCTTCTGGAAGAACGACTTCCATCCGTCGGCATTGAACACCATCGAGTCGTTCTGTGCCTTATAAGTGACGAACACGGCAAAAGGCGTAAGCACTATAGGGGCGAGAGTGTGTCCTATCCACACCGGCCACGACCCCTGTCGCGCCATGCGATAGGCGGAGTTGTCGAGTATATAATAGACTATAAACACTAACACCGAGATGATGATAGGCATGCCGAGTCCTCCTTTCCTGATGATAGCTCCAAGAGGCGCGCCTATGAAGAAAAAGATGAGGCACTGCAGCGAAAGGGCGAACTTATTTTGCGCCTCAAGCTGGTGATTGCGTATCAAGCGGTCATTATCCTGCGTCATCATTGCCTTGAATTCCAAGTCCGACGCTTCACGCTGTACATTGCCCAACGCCGACGACACAACCCTCTGCCGTTGGTCAATCTTCATTTTGCCGAACAATCTGTCTATGTCAATCTTGCCGCTTGCGACAGCCTTGGCCTTTCTCAGCGAATCTTTCTTGCTTATCTGCGGCGAGGGGAAATAAACACGCTTAGCTTCATTGTAGAAAGCCATGCCAATGCTGTCGTAGGCATGGTTTAGCGAATCTATGTCATTACTGATCTGGCTCAAGCTCTTTCCACGGGCATTGTTGGAGAGCGAAGCCGCGTCAGTCATGGAGAAGTCACCGTCGAAGTCTATTACTATGCGCTTGTCCGTGAACGTCTCCCGACGATATGGCACAGCTGCCGTGCCGGCAAACTCCGACTCGCGCATGTTCTCAAACCACTCGCCACTCCACAGCGTCAGCAACAAGTGCTTCTTCTCCGCCGTAGACTGGAGCATTGCCGAATCGGCAAGTATTATTGCAGCGTCCTCATAACTCTGCGTCATGCGGTAAATCATGACTCCGTAGAGCTTGCCCGTCTTCAGGTTCTTCTTCTGTACATAAATGTTAGAGTTTGGTATGCCGTCATAGAAGACACCCTCCGGAATCTCCAACTCCGGGCTTTTCTGCTTCATGGATATAAGCAGTTGCGTAAGCTTCATATTCGCCTGAGGCCCGATATTGTTCTGGAAATAGAAGGAGGTGAAGGCTATCACCACGGTTATTACGATAAGCGAGCGGAAGCTCTGCATGAGGGATATGCCAGCCGCCTTGATGGCGGTCAATTCTGAGCTCTCGCCGAGATTACCGAAAGAGATGAGCGAGCTCAGAAGGATGGCAAGAGGCAAAGCCTGAGGCACAAGCATCAACGCCATGTACCAGAAAAACTGCCCCAGCACATCAACCGACAACCCCTTTCCTATCAAATCGTCAATATAACGCCACAGAAACTGCATCATCAGCACAAACTGGCAGATGAAAAAGGTGCCCACGAACAGCAGCCCGAACTGCTTGGCGATGAATATGTCGAGTTTCTTTATACGAAAGTTCATAAATGCCTGTCGTCAGAGCCGGCTTACCGAACCCATCTCCGAACTATTGTGCAAAGATAATGTAAACGGGCGGAATAACAAAGAAAAATGACAAAAATGACATACCGATTGAATAATTTTACCTAATTTTGCGCCTATCAAACTGAAAGAGATGACCGAGCAAGACATCATAAGAGGACTGAAAGGAGGGTCGTACGAATGCTTCAAGCTCGTTTATGACAGATGGGCGGCGGCACTCTACCATTATGTGCTCTCGCTGGTAAAGTCGGAAGCCACGGCACAAGACATTGTACAGGACACGTTTGTCAAGCTGTGGGAGAGGCGCATGGGCGTAAACCCGAAATGTTCTATCAAGGCCTACCTCTTTACCATATCCTACCACAACGTCGTCTCAGAATTCAGGCGGCAGGCAAACAACCCTGTGACTGCCGATTTCATGACATACAGCAACGCTATTAGTGAAAGAACTGACGCACGACTGAACTTTGACGAGTTCAGCCTAAGGCTCAAACGTGCAAAGGAAAAGCTTACGCCACGGCAAAGGGAGATTTTCGAGCTGAAAAGCGAATTCGACCTAAAGCCGCGCGACATAGAAGTACGCTTGGGGCTGAGCAACCAAACAGTGCGCAACCAGCTCGCCGCCGCCATGCGCATAATAAGAAAAGAATTGGGCGATTATGCAATGATGCTTGCCGTCATCGCGCATGAAATGACCTTTGACTTATAACAACTTCCTTTAACTGTTACAAAACATCACCTGCACCATAATTAATTTATAAAGACACTACAATGACTGCCAATCTATACACACTCATACAAAAATATGCCGAGGGGAAAATGACAGCCCAAGAGTTGAGCGACATGCGCGGCCAACTGGACTCTGCCGACGACGACAGCCTATGCCCCACCCTGTCCCGAATATGGGACGAAGAACAGGAAGGTAGACCTTTGGACGACAAGCATAAACAGGAAATGCTCAACAAAATAACTGGAAGAATAAACACAAACGGAAAAGCCGGCACTGGCAATAAGAAAAACCGCCACAGGACATGGTGGGCGACAGCGGCTGCAATAGCCATAGCCATAGCAGGCGGAGCCACTTTGTGGCATGGTTGGCACACAGTGACCCCAAACGAACATGAGCTGCCTGCAGAGGTTAAGGATGCCATAAAACGCAGCATCGACACCGACAACTGTTTCATAGAAATGAAAAGCCTGGGCAAGCAAAGCCACAACGCCATAGCACGGCAGCTGAGCCAATATTGCCACGACGTGGACGTGGTAGAGAGCCTCTCGGAGGCAATGCAGGTTTCAACCCACACTGACAAGGAAGGATGGATCAGCCTCGACGACGGCACGCTCGTACACCTCAACGATGACAGCCGTCTGTTCTATCCTGAGCATTTCAATAGAGATTCCCGTAACGTCATACTCGACGGCGAGGCTTATTTCATGGTCGCCACCGACCACAACCGACCGTTCACCGTGCACACGGCATACGGTGACATCAAGGAATATGGCACAGAGTTCAACGTTAGCGCACGCAAAGGCTGCGACGTTGCCGAAGTGGTGCTTGTGAACGGAAGCATAGGCGTAACGCCTGCAAGCGGACAGGAAAAAGTTATGCAGCCCGGCATGCTCTGCCGCATGTCGGCATCTACATGCACTATCAGCACGACCGACACCGAGCCATACCGCGCGTGGAATACAGGCAAGATAGAGTTTCAAGACTGGCAATTGGAGCGGCTCATGCACATTATGGCACGATGGTACAACTGCAAGATAGAGTATACAGCCGACAGCCTGAAAGCCGAACGCCTCTCAGGCTCCTTCGACCGATATGACAGCCCTTCGACAACCCTGCAAGCCCTCAGAACTGTTACGGGTCTTCGATTTGAATTGTCTGACGGCAAGGTTGTCATAGCACCAAGGTGAAGCCACAAAAGTTTTGGGGCTGTTCCTCGAAAGCTTTACGGCAAACCCGTAAAAGTTTTAGGGCGACCCCACAAAAGTTTTATGGCAGTACAGTAAAAGCTTTGCCGCCTACACTTATTAAGCACGCTCACGATTATACCCTTACTGAACCTTCACCATACGGTAACCGAGCTTTTTCAACTCCATCGCTATCCCCATGCGATACATTTCATGCAAAGCTGCTATGAATGCGCGGAAAGCTTCCTCCGAACCCGGCTGCACGTCAAGATGCACAAGACGGTTGTTTAGGCGTGAGGCACATTCGGCTATGACATTCCTGATGCTTTCCACGTCCTTGCCATCAAGCAGCAAGACCTTTTCCGCCACATAGTCGTCAAGGTGGTCGAAGTCAATCCTGTCGCGCAAATACTTGTAGAGGTCGTCGACTTTTGAATACAGTTCCCAGTCCTCGTCCCAGTATTTCGTCACTGCCATGCCGACATACATCACCCAGCCCAGTGCCACAGTAGGATACTTGCCAAACTCTTTCAACGCATCGGGCAAGTAGCTTTCCCCTATTTTTGGCCACAGGGCCTCCAAGTCGCGTGCGTCGGGGAAATGAGCGTCCACCATGTCCAGGCCCATCAGATACTGGTGCAAGTCGTTATGGAAAATCTTCTCGTATTTCGCCGTCAAATCCCAACCCTTTATAGCATTCTCGCCATTGTTGCCGTTTGTCTCTTGCATATTTTTCTATTTTTTGAATAATTCAGCCGACAAATATACAAAGACTTTCTGAAATCTTATATAAATCTTCAAAAAAACTTATGCCTACGACCCATACAACAACACTATCGTTTAAAAGTGCGTCATGAATTCCACCACTATCTTGTCATGCTCCGAGGGCTTCGGAACACCGTCCTTACGATAGAAATACTTTTCATAGTTGACGCGTATGTCAGTCTGGAAAGACTTGGAAAGGCTTATAGTAGCCCCGGCAGTGACGCGATGCCGCTGATAGTCGTTGGTGACAAGTCTTTTAGCCTCTACAGGGGTCGCAGTGGACGAGAGCCTGCGTTTGCCGTCACTGTGGTCGGTCATGAAATCATAACGCACAAGTGGAGACACTTTCTTTACAAGACTTTTGCTGACAGGAATGTCGTAGCTCGCAAATACATCAACAGCATGCACATCCTTGTAAGCATCGTGGGCGTAGGTCTTGTATAGATATTCAGCCTCGGCAATGAAACCGCCCTTGCGCCAAGTCAGTCCGCCATCATACATCATTATCCTTACGCTGTCAGGATTAATCTTCTGCGCGCTCAGAGTCATCGTGAGGCTTTTCGAAAAAAACAATTGGGCTTTTGCTGAAAAATTAATTCCCTTAGTCCAATAGTCCTTTTGGTTTGTCAATCCCGATCCATTGAAGATACCGGCTTCAAGCCGTATCGGCATTAAGGTCTTGAAGTCGTAGCCAATCATTGCCCCTACATCCCGAATGTTGCCTACTTGCTTGGCTATAAAACTGCGATTGGCAAAAAACTGCTGATGCGGCGAGCGGTGAGCGTCAATGGTGAACGGCACGCGCATCTGACCAATGGTGAACTGGAAATCCTGCCACGGCTTAAAGCGGGCGTAAGCGTCGAGCATCTTTATTTCGCCTTCGTCACAAAGGTCAATCTCAGCCTTATATTCCACTTCTTTTGTTACGTCTCCCGACACACTTACACGCGCAGTACGCACTTCAAAACGACCTTCGCCATCCTGGGTCTGGTATTCATACTTGCCACGAAGCGTGCCATGCAGCTTAGGCGTAAAATCCGTTTTCTCCTGGGCAATTATTGGCATGGCGCACCATGCCAATAATACAATTACGACAATATTCGATTTCATAACTGCAAAGTTACATATAACATGTTTCTAATCCGTATCGAAAATGTTACAATAACGTTACAACATGACAATGTTTGCATGCTAAGGAAACCGTCAAGGATATAACATGTATACAACAGATATATACCCCAAGCAGAGGCACGACTCCTTTGTACAACAAGCATTCCGAACAAAACACCTTGACAACCCCCACCACACTCCTTGGAAACGCACGTTTTCCTGTCACATTTGTACGAATTAACGCTTTTTACAATTAAAGACATACAATCGTACAATTCGTGTGGCTTCTTTATTTAATTTTGCATAAAAACAAGATATCCGTACGCAACTTAAAAAATAGAAGATTCCATAGAACAAGCATTATTAACCGTTTTAAACTTCAATTTATGAGACTCTTACAAATTAAAAACCGACGAACCTGCTTTCTGTTTTGCCTGGCACTGGCGGCAGGGACAACGTTTGTTCCGTTGCCGGCAAATGCTTCGCCGACAGAGCAAATCACGCAACAGACATCTACAGTAAGAGGTAAAATCCTCACCAGCGATGGAGAACCTGCCTTGGGAGCTATAATCAAGGCTGCCAAAGGCAATACCAACGCTATTGCAGATGCCGAAGGCAACTTTACCATTAATGTGCCCAAAGGGTCAACATTGGAAATCTCCCTAATCGGATTTAAGTCACAGCGTGTGAAAGTGCCTTCAAGTGGCACACTGACCGTCAGCCTTGAAGATGACACACAGTCTCTTGAAGGCATCGTGGTAGTGGGTTACGGCAAGCAGAAAAAGGCCAACTTGACTGGTGCTGTATCGGTAGTAGACGGCGACCAGTTGGCAGAACGCCCTGTAACCTCAGCGGCGGAGGCGCTGCAAGGCCTTATCCCCGGCTTGCAGATTTCATCGTCATCAGGTGCCTTGGACGGCACGCCGTCTATCAATGTCCGTGGCGTGGGAACCATTGGACAGGGGTCTTCCGGCAGTCCTCTTATCCTTATCGATGGCTCAGAAGGAGACATCAACTCCATCAACTCTGACGACATAGAGAGCGTATCGGTACTGAAGGACGCCGCCGCATCAAGTATCTATGGTTCACGCGCCCCGTTCGGCGTAATCCTCATCACAACCAAGAGCGGCAGAAACAGCGGAAAGGTATCCGTAAACTATAACAACAGCTTCCGCTTCAGCAACTTCATCCGCCGCAAGAAGATGATGAACGTCATCGACTTCACCAGCTGGATGAACGATATGCAGACCAACTCTGGCAACTCTCCTTTCTACAACGAGGAGCGCATGAAGGGCATCATAGACTATCACAATGGCAAGCCTGTAGGCCCCGGCACAAGACAGTTGCCAGACGGTTCCCTGATCTATGCCATAGACGCTGACCCTGCCAATGGTACCACATGGCTTGACCCCAACGCAGCCGGACGCGACGATACGGAATGGTATAGCAATATATATAAGGATAGTGCTTTCGGACAGGAGCATAACGGTAGCCTGAGAGGCGGTTTCGACAGAGGAAACTACTATGTTTCATTCGGACTCCTTGACAATAACGGCTTCATGAAACTTGCAGAAGAGAACTTCAAGCGTTACAATGGTTCTGCAAAGATTACCGTTGACATTGCAAAGTGGATAACCTTCACATACAGCATGAGGTTTGCACGCACTGACTACAAGAAGCCTACGTACATGAACAACGACCTGTACTATAACCTCGCACGCCAGGGATGGCCCACTTATCCTTACGTTGACCGTAACGGTTACTTCTACGACTCCCCTGGATGGGCACTCCGACTGGCAGAAGGTGGCACAACAAAGTCACAGCGAGACATCCTGAACAACCAGGTAGGATTAGTCTTCCAGCCGATAAAGAACTGGCTCACGCATGTAGACTTCACCTATCGCACAATAAACTCTACCAACCATGTTGACTCGCAACAGCGTTTCAACCATGACATCAACGGCAACCCCGTACCGTATGAAAGGGATTCATACGTACAGGAGAGCGAAAACAAAAACAACTACCTCAACTTCCAGGTTTATTCTGAATACTCATGGCAGATTGCCAAAGCACATAATCTCCATGTACTTGGAGGCTTCCAGACCGAGCAGATGAAGGTCAACAGCTTTAGTGCACAGAGACATGGCATCATAGATGGTGTCAAGTCCGTGATTGACCTCACTACAGGACTGTACAACGGAAGCCCTGTAACACCTGGAGTAAACGGTGCTCTTGACCAGTGGCAGACAGCCGGCTTCTTCGGACGCTTTAACTACAACTACCTTGAGCGCTACCTCTTTGAGGCTAACCTCCGCTATGACGGCACGTCACGCTTCCGTACAGACAAGATGTGGAAGGCATTCCCATCATTCTCCCTCGGCTGGCGCATCAGCGAGGAACCGTTCATGAAGAAAACTTCAGACTGGCTGAGCAACCTCAAGTTACGCGTCTCTTACGGACGACTCGGCAACCAGAACACCAACAACTGGTATCAGACTTACCAGATTGTAAACTATAATCCTGCTTCTGGCAACTGGCTGCAAGACGGACAGAAGCCTAACACAACTTCTGCACCCAGCCTGGTTTCACAGTCGCTTACATGGGAAACTATCGAAAACTATAACGTTGGCCTCGACTACAGTTTCTTGAACAACCGCCTATGGGGTTCATTCGACTTCTATGTCCGCAACACCAAGGACATGGTAGGCAACGCTCCTGAGCTTCCTGCAATACTTGGCACCGACGTGCCTGTAACCAACAATACCGACCTGCGCACAACTGGTTGGGAACTGCAAATAGGCTGGCGCGACCGCCTGAGCAACGGATTCTCTTACAGTGCAACATTCAACCTCTCTGACGCACGCTCCAAAGTTACCCGTTATCCGAACAACCCGACCAACTATCTCGGCTCTTACATCGAAGGACGCTACTTAGGAGAAATATGGGGATATGAGACTATTGGCATCGCCAAGACACAGGAAGAGATGGACAAACACCTTGCCACTGTAGACCAGTCGGCAGTCGGCAGCAACTGGGGTGCAGGTGACATCATGTACGCCGACCTCAACAACGACAACAAAATCTCACAGGGTGCCAACACTCTCCAAGATCATGGCGACCTGAAAGTTTTGGGCAACAATACACCTCGTTACCTCTTCGGAATCGACCTCAATGGCAGCTGGAAAGGCTTCGACCTGAGAGTGTTCTTCCAGGGACTTCTCAAACACGATGTATGGCCGTCTGACGCACGCCGCTGGCTCTTTGGCTCCGACGGTGGCAATATGTGGGAAGCCATCGGCATCACCGACAACCAGGACTATTTCCGCGATGCCAACACATGGTCTGTACAAAACGGATATGAAAAGGAGAATCCTAACGCTTTCCTGCCTCGCGTGACACTTAGCGACAAGAACGTGCATTGCCAGAGCAAGTACATCATGAACGGTGCTTACATGCGCTTGAAGAATCTGCAGGTGGGATACACTATTCCTCATGCCCTGACACAGAAGATTGGCATCAACAATCTGCGCATTTTCTTCTCTGGAGAGAACCTCTTCACCATCAGCAGCATGCCTCACCAGTTTGATCCGGAAATGGCAGGTACAAATGTAAACAGTGCTAACGGCTATCCAATGAGAAGGACTTTCTCGTTCGGTCTTAATGTAATATTCTAAAGTATATTGAGTTATGAAATTACGAAAATCCATTATATTTACGCTTGGCTTGGTATCGCTATCCCTTGCATCGTGCGACGACTATCTGGAGCAGACACCGCCATCAAAACTTACACCTGAAAACTTCTACAACACGGAAGACCAGGTGCAGGCTGCTGCCAACCGATTCTATCAGGACGTGTTGCCAAGTCATGGAGGCGGCAACGACTTCTACAGCAAAGACAACACCACCGATGTGCAGACAGGCAGAACCCCGGACAACAAGTTCTCCAAGAACCTATGGAAAACAGGTCAGACCAATGGAAACTGGTCGTGGGGCAACATCCGCAACATAAACTATATCCTCAACCGCCTGCTCGACAACAAGGCTGCCGGAATTATCCAGGGCAACCAGGACAACATCAACGAGTATATCGGTGAGATATATTTCTTCCGAGCATGGGCTTATTTCGACCTGTACCAGAAGTTTGGCGACCTGCCAATCGTCACACAGGCACTGCCCGACAACGAGGCTATACTTGTGGCTGCCAACCATCGTGAGCCACGCAACGAGGTGGCACGCTTCATCATCAACAACCTCGACACTGCCATGACGTACATGAAGGACAACTTCGAAAACCGTCATACACGCTTGAGCAAGGATGCCGCCCTACTCTTCAAGTCACGAGTGGCTCTATATGAAGGATCATGGCTCACCAACTTCGCTGGCACTCCTTTCGTACCGAACGGTGAAGGATGGCCAGGCAAGGCAAGCAATCCAGACTATCAATTCCCCGCAGGATCCCTGGAAAACGAGGCAAAGTGGTTCTTCCAGCAAGCTGTAGAATCCTCGGAGCAGGTTGCAGAAAAGTATTTCAACAATCTAAGCGTCAACAACAACGTCATCCCCCAGAAGTCAGGTGACACGAACCCATACTTTGAGATTTGGGGAACCACTGATTGCTCTGACCACCCGGAGGTTCTCTTGTGGCGTGAATACAGCAAGGCTCTTGGCATTACCAACGGCGTTGAAGTTGCTGCCGAGTATGCAAATGATGGTAGCGGCCTGACACGCGGACTCGTTGACGGCTACGTAATGAAGGACGGCAGACCGACTTACAACTCACAGTATGAATACAGTGACATGACACTTGACGAGGCTGCCCAGGATCGTGACCCACGTATATCTTTATTCCTAAAGAGACCCGGACAGGTCAACTGCTACAAGAATCTTGACGATGCCTCTGGCTCGCACTATACTCCTGTAGAGCCGATTCCAGCCATGATTACTTTCAGAATTCAAGGCTTGTACCAAACAGGTTACACCATTCGTAAGGGTATGACCTACGACCGTGCCAACTGCGGCAATTTCCAGTGTGCAAACGCATGCCCTGTACTACGTGCTACAGAGGCTCTGCTCAACTATATGGAGGCAGAGTACATGTTGACAAAGAACATAAACGCAGGCAACATCCTGAAATACTGGAAGAAAATCCGCCAATGCGCAGGCTTTGACGCTGGCGCTCAAGACCCTATGGTGACCATAGATGCCACCAACATGAGCAAAGAGACCATGACATGGGATGCTTACACTGCCGGACAGCTACTCTCCGACAAGGTGCTATATAACATCCGCCGTGAGCGTCGTAGCGAACTCCTTGCCGAAGGCTTCCGTGATATGGACTTGAAGCGTTGGCGTTCTTACGACCAGCTTGTCAACAATCCCGTTCATCTCGAAGGCTTCCACCTGTGGAACACTCCAATGCAGGATTGGTATCCCGACGCTGTGGCAGACGGAAGTGCAAACGCAAACATGTCTTCGCCTAAACTCAGCGAGTGGTTCCGTCCTCACGAAATCGTGATGGTCAACAACAACTTCACCGACGGCTTGACATGGCACATGGCACACTACCTACAGCCTCTGCCTCTGCGCCAGTTCTTGCTCACATCTTCTGACCATGCTTCTATTGACAAGAGTACGCTCTATCAAAATCCTTATTGGCCAACAACATCAGATATGCCGGCTGAAAAGTAAGATTTAACTATACGTAAACCCTAAAAGAGGTTATGTCAATTTGCCCCCCAAAAAAGTTGGACAGTTTAAACAGTCCAACTTTTTTGGGGGGGCATTCTATTTCCTTAGACACTTAAAGATACCGAGACGACAGAATAAAACATTCTCTTGTGGAGGCACAGGAATAACGGGTCAGCGGATTTTCCGGGTTGGCGGAGGAAATGTCAAGAGTATAGTTTTGCC
>CAZEEP010000027.1:25808-45333 GCA_964511295.1 uncultured Prevotella sp. | reverse complement strand
AAGCGTGGGATCTTAACTCGTCACCCGTCCCACACTTCGAGGCCTTCGCATTGCCCATGTCGTTAGAACGAGCAACACAGAAGCCCACGCCAGTATGTATATAATACTTCCTTGCTACACATTATTTAATAATGTATAAGACAAAGAAAGTGTAAATACACACCCATGAGCATCTACTGCTGCTATGTTCCTAAACGACATTTGAAAGTTGCGAAGTTTCGAAGTGTCAAGAACAAAGCGTTAGTAAACGCTTTTCCATAAATGGTCCCCACTTTATCTCTGCTTTATAGCTTTTTATAGCATTATGCAAGAGACCCATCCGCTTTGCTTAGTTTTCGCTTTGATTGCTACATCTGTGCTAAAGCTTCTGGCGTGGATTACGATGCAAATTTAAAAATAAAATTTGATATAAGTAAATATTTGGGCGAAAAAGTTATAAGGAATCTTAAAGTTATCATAGAAAATTTAGTTGTGAACGAACACAAATCAATGTTTAACCTTAACCTAAACGTCACCGTATAACATAAGAATAATACATTGAGGCTTCTTCGAGAAAAACTATCGATGATGAAATGATTTCAAAAATGCTTGCGTAAGATTGCAAAATATGGCAAACAAGCGTGTGTTCGCCATTGCAATAGGAGTGTCGTGGTGTTCGCATCGTGTTCGCAAAACGAAAATCAGCGGCTTGGGAAAGTTCCTAAGTCGCTGATTTTCAGTGTGGACCAGCTAGGGCTTGAACCTTGACCCTTCATATTATGAGTCGGGAGGCCTTTGAAAACAATCTGTTGCAGAACATGGAATTGAGAACGGTCTTCATGTCGTACCCCACAACATTCCTCAATCCCCTGAACTGCCTTTATACAAAGAAAGATAGCTTTTTTATTCCAAAGTTGTCTATATTATTGTGAAAAGGCAGGAAACTGTTTGTCAAATTATGGTTTTTTATTAAATTTGCATGTTGAAAGCTTTATCATTTATGAACGACAAAGGAAATCTTACCGATAAACGTCCTCCGTTTCTGCCCATGCTGGTAGGCACGGGCTTTGGAAGCGGCTTTTGGCCGTGGGGACCAGGTACGGCAGGTTCTGTGTTGGCTACGGTCATTTGGATTGTGCTGGCATTGCTTCTTCCATCTGGCGGCACGGTCCTGCAAGTCACTACGTGGCTGCTCGTAATAGTATTCACCGCCCTTGGCACATGGGCGACGGCTCGCCTGCAGCCTTATTGGGGCGACGACCCGTCGAGGGTGGTTGTCGACGAGATGGTGGGCGTATGGATTCCGCTTGCCGTTTTGGCAAGGGGCGACTGGTGGTGGGCTTTTGCCGCATTGGTGATTTTTCGTTTCTTCGACATCGTAAAGCCATTGGGCATACGCAGTCTTGACCGCCGTAAGGGAGCGTTCTGGGTGATGGGAGACGATATTCTTGGCGGTATTTATTCACTCATTGTCGTTGTCGCCGCACGCTTGGCAATGGGACTGCCGTATTAAGCCAACTATAACGCTCATGGGAAAAATTCAACACGAAATATGGACATTCTGCAAGGCTGAGGCGAGCGCGTCGGCAGCCGGCATCGTCGACTTCGGCTTGGCGATAGGCCTTTCGCAGACAGGCTTGCTGTCTTACGCCTATGCCAACATCATAGGCGTGGTGTCGGGGGGACTGACCAATTTTACGCTCAACAGCCACTTTGTATTCTCTCACACCGGCCGCGCCATGCGCTCTTTGGCCATGCGCTATTTCATGGTCTGGACGGGCAGCATGCTTCTCAACGGCGGCGTAACCAATGCCGTGACGTGGTGTTTGGGAGCAAAGTGGTTTGTAATAGTGAAGTGCTGCGTTGCGCTGTGCGTGGCGTTCTGCTTCAATTATCCGCTACAGCGTGGCTTTGTGTTCAGCCACAAGAAGGAGAAGGAGGATTCAGAGGAATTAAGTGAATTAAAACAATAATGGAATGAATTACAGGGATTTTCTGCAAAAGGTAATCTACAAGGTTATCAACCCTCTCATAAAGGGCATGATTCGCGTGGGCATTACGCCCAACATCGTCACCACGGTGGGCTTTCTTGGCAACATCCTGGCTACTGTTTTCTTCATCTACGCTTCGCAGGAGACCGACCCCGACGTGCAGGCCACTGCGATAGGGTGGGGAGGTTTTATAATCATTGCGTCGGGGTTGTTTGACATGATGGACGGCAGGCTGGCGCGCATGGGCAACATGAGCACTCAGTTTGGCGCATTGTGGGACTCCACCCTCGACCGCTACAGCGAGCTTGTTTCGCTGTTCGGTGTGGTGCTTGTCTTCCTTGAGTGCGGCGACGAATGGTTCTGGCTCGGCGTAGTCTCGTTTGCCGCAATGGTGGGAAGCGTCATGGTGAGCTATGTCCGCGCCCGAGCCGAGGGCATCGGCTTGGAGTGCAAGGTGGGACTCATGCAGCGTCCCGAGCGCGTGGCCGTACTTGCCGTCACCGCCATCATTACAGGTTTCACCGGCTCGTTGTGGTGGCTTGCCGGCGGCATGATAGTCATTGCCGTACTCGCCAACGTCACAGCTTTCTGGCGTATTGCCTATTGTTATAAGAAACTGAAGGAGTGATATGGACTGTTTGATGATTGCGGTGCTGTTCGCCATAATGGTAGCCGTCAAGCCCACGCGCCGCTTCTCCCTATACATGTTGCCGTGGTTTCTGTTCGGTTTCATCTACAGCAGTTTCAATTTCCTGCCAAACTATGAGGTGAACCCCATTGACGTGCGCGGCATTTACGATGCCGAGAAGTCGCTCTTTGGCATCAACACTGTCGCCGGGCGGCTCATCCCCGGCGAATGGTTTGCCATTCACCACTGGGCGGCAGCCGATTTCATGTCGGGCCTGTTCTATCTGTGCTGGGTTCCGGTGCCCATGCTTTTCTCCTTCTACCTTTATTTTTCCAAGCGTTACCAGTGGGCGTTCAGGTTCACGTGGGCGTTTCTCATTGTCAACCTTGTTGGCTTCGTGGGCTATTATGTCCATCCAGCCGCACCGCCTTGGTATGCCATGAACTATGGTTTCACGCCGATACTCCACACGCCGGGCAATGTTGCCGGCCTCGGCAGGTGGGACACCATGACGGGCCTGAACGTCTTCCACAGCATCTATGGCAAGAATGCCAATGTCTTCGCCGCTGTGCCGAGCCTTCACGCTGCCTACCTGTTGGTCACCACCATCTATTCGGTCATGAGCCACAGGCGTTGGTACACGTCGTGCCTGTTTGCGTTCATCTGCGTGGGCATTTGGTTTACAGCCGTTTACACAGGCCATCACTATGTTATCGACGTGTTGCTCGGCATTCTCACAGCCATCATCGGCACGCTTATCACGGAGCTTGTTTGGCACAAGGTCAAAGGATGCCTCGCTTTCTTGCGCAAGTGACGTGAGGCAGGCGCATCAGGATAGACATGACGGCTCGCCGCTTTATGTTCAGCGGCGAGCCGCTTGGTTTCTTGTTTTTAATCTTCAAACCATCGTCTGCTTGCCTTTCAAGCCCTTAAATTCCTTTATGCACATACGTGTTTTACGTTGTGATTACGTTGTCCAACGAACGTTAGCCGTAAGTACAACGAACGTCAGCCGCAAGTCTAACGAATGTTAGCCGTAAGTCCAACGAACGTTAGACAATATAGAATCGACGTTTTAAGGTTGTAGGTTCGCCGTTTATGATTATCAAAAAGATTGAAATATTCATTATGAACACTTTATTTTGGAAACATTGCAAACTTATCTCCGTGCTTTCCCTGTTTGCCGTGCTGGTTGCGTCGTGCGGAAACCGTGGTGAAAGACTTAGTGATGGGAATGGCGCAATTGGCTTTAAGTATGCGCAATTGCTTAAGATTGACAGCACCTCAGAGGTGCCATCGTTTGCTGTTGCCGACCCTTGGCAACAGGGCAAGGTTCTGCAAAAGGTTAGCCTAGCGAAGCCTCTGAACCGCGTCGTGGTGTTTACCACGTCCCACTGCCAATTGCTTTGTTACCTTGGCATGGCGGACAAGATAGTGGGCGTGTGCGATTCAAGGTACATCCTCATAAAGGACATACAGCGCAGGCTGAAATTGAAAGACGGTGAAAGGGGTAAAATAGTGGATTGCGGAAACTCTATGAACCCTGACATAGAGCGCATTATATCCCTTAGGCCGGATGCGATAATCCTAAGTCCCTTTGAGGGCATGAGCCTTTCGCAGCTTGAAAGGCTCGGCATTCCTATCATACAGGCAGCCGACTACATGGAGACTTCGTCGCTTGGCAGGGCCGAATGGATGCGCTTCTATGGCAGGCTTTTGGGCTGCGGCGAGCGTGCCGACTCACTTTTCAATGTGGTGGATTCCACATACCAAAGCCTTAAGGCATACGCTGCCAGGTTGCCGCAAGGGCTGAGCGTGCTCACAGAGCGCAAGACCGGCGATATATGGTACACGCCCGGAGGCGAGAGCACTATCGGCGTTACCATTCGTGACGCTCACGGCGGCTATGCCTTTGCCGACGACAAGCATAGCGGAAGCCTCGCCTTGAGTTTTGAGCAGATACTGGCAAAGGCTGGCGAAAGCGATGTATGGGCTTTCAAATTCAATGGCACGAAGATGATGGGCAAGGCTGACTTGCTAAAGGAATTTCATGGCTATGAGGCTCTTAAGGCTTTCAAGACGGGCAATATATATGAGTGCAACTGCTCCCGGATTCCTTATTTTGAGGAGGTGGGCTGGCGGCCCGACTATCTGCTTAGGGAGATGATTCAGCTGTTGCACCCTGGCGTAAACCTTGGTGGATTGAGATATTACAAAAAACTGTAAGGCTATTTTAGCCTTGCGTACCACTCCTTCAGCGCGGCCTTCGGCATGCCAAGCTTCACGAGACGGTCGAGGTCGCGGCGTGCGTCGTCATGGCGTTGCAGCTTTATGCGCAGGTCGGCGCGTGCGAGGAGGTAGTCCTTGTTGTCGGGGTCGCGGCTGAGAGCCTCGCCATAGTCATATTCGGCAAGCTCTGTCATGCCCCTCTCCATCTCTATCCCGGCGCGTGCCGCCCATGCGATGGCAGAGTCGGGATGGGCTGCTACGAGCTGGTTGATGCCGTCCAACGCCTCGGTGTAGTGTTGGTCTTTCTCGTTGAGCAATGCCAGTCCCAGCCGTGCCTCGAAGTTGCCGGGCACTATCGTGAGCAGGTTCTGGTAGTCGAGGCGTGCGAAGTTGTAGCGGTGGAGGCGGTCGTTGCAGTATGCGCGGTAATAGAGGGCTGCTATGTTGGCAGGCTCTCGCCCGAGCACATAGTCGTATTCGCCTTTCGCCTTTTGCCACTCCTCAAGCTCCATGTTCCACCGTGCCTTGCGAAGTCGCAAGTCAATGCTGTCAGGATGGAACTCCAAGGCATGGGTGGCAGTCAGCAGACTGTCACGCAGCGGATTGGTGTTGTTTTGTGAGAAAGCCGATGACGGCAGTACCGCCAAGGCAATAAAGAGTATTTGCTTTTTAACCATTTCCTTGGCAAGGACTTATCTTTTGCTATTCACGTATTCGGAGAATGCCTGGTCGAAGGCGTCCATCTGTGTTGATGTCAGCCCACGTTTTTTCAGTACACGGCGCAAGCCCTTGTAGTAGGTGGACACTTTTTGTTTGGCATTGGTGCGGTCAGTGTCGTTGTATATTTTGTCGAGGTCGGTTTGCATTTGCGGCACGAGGTCGTTCAGGAAGGCGTTGTCGCCCGTGTAGGCGGCTCCGCTTGAATTGGAAGGCACTTCTGCTGAAGGCTGTTGCCTCTCTGTGCCGTCCATGCTTGGGGACGTTTGCGTGTCGCCGCCAACCTGTTCCGTGTCGGCGTTTGCCGGTCGGCTTTCGTCGTTGTTTCCGCCATGAGCCACAAACAAGGCTACGGCAGCGATTGCCATTATTACTATTACGGACACGACGATTGCCATCTTCTTGTTGGAAGAACCGCTTGACGAGATTGACTTTCCGCTGCTTGACGCGCAACTTGTATAATGGCGGTGCTCAAGAGCGTCAAGGAATGCCTCCACGTTCTCAAAACGCTCGTTTCTGCCGAAACGGTAGCATTTCTCTATCACGCTGGCGTATTCGGCAACGAGCCCCATTTCTTTCAGCATGACGCCAAGCGAGTAGATGTCCGCCTTGTCGTCAAGCCCCACGGTGCCGTCCTTGGCTTCGGGCGCAAGGAACTTTAGGGTTTCGGCAGGCTGTTTCAGCATGTCTGTGTAGCGCAGCCTGACCACGAGGAGCTTTACTTGGTCGCCCTTCTTTGTCAGGAAGACATTGCGTGTGTTCAAGTTACCGTCCACTACGCCTTGGCTGTGCATATAGCTTATGGCTGATGCCACTTGCCTTATGACGCGTTTCTTTTCGTCGTTGGTGTGGCCTTCTTCCAGCCATTCTGCAAGGGTGCGGCTGTCTTCCCTCTCGGTTTCTATGCAAGTGCCGTAATTTTCCGTTTCCTTCAGGGCAAGCAGTTTGAAGATGTTTGGGTTGTCGAGATCTTTGGCACGCTCAAACTCTTTCTTCAGGTAACGCTGGTATTGTGGTTTGTCACGATAGGCTTCTTTCAAGCCAATCAGCAAGACCGTCTTGCCATTGTCGCTGCCCGTGGCAATGAGGTTGATGCTTTGTGCGTTTATCTCAGTCATGTTTTATAAAGTATAATGTGGATTTATAAATTATAAATATCTTGTCGGCTACTTCAGTGGGAACAGTCCGTAGAGCGAAGAATCTATCATGTCGGTGATTTTGCGGAAGTCTTCCGGGTTATCCTCGAAATTGATCTTGTCTCCGTCTATAATCAAGACTTCGCCCTTGTACTTTGAAATCCAGTCTTCGTACCTTTGCTGTAGTCCGGTGATATAGTCAATCCTGATGCTTTTCTCGTAGTTGCGTCCTCGCTTCTCTATGTGCTTCACGAGCGTGGGAATGCTTGAGCGTATGTAGATCATCAGCTGCGGCCATTTTACGAGCGACATCATGAGGTCGAAAAGGTCGCTGTAGTTTTGGAAGTCGCGGTCGGACATGTAGCCTTGCTCGTGAAGGTTGGGCGCAAAGATTCGCGCGTCCTCAAAGATGGTTCTGTCCTGTATGATGGTGTCCTTGCTTTGGCTTATCTCCACCACCTCCTTGAAGCGTTTGTTGAGGAAATATATTTGCAGGTTGAACGACCAGCGGTTCATGTCCTTATAGAAGTCTTCGAGATAAGGATTGTTGTCCACGGGTTCGTAACGGGGAGTCCAGCCGTAGCGTTTTGCTAACATGCGTGTGAGAGTGGTCTTGCCACTTCCTATGTTTCCTGCGATGGCGATATGCATAGCTATTCTTGTTTTGTTTTCTTTATTCCGTTTCTTTCAAGCAGCGCGTCGATGGTGGGTTCTTGTCCGCGGAACCGCTTGTATAGGGTCATGGGGTGTTCGGTTCCGCCCTTTGACAATATGCAGTCGCGGAAGCGCTGCGCCGTAGCGTGGTCGAAAATGCCGTTCTTCTTGAACTCCGAGAAAGCGTCGGCATCAAGCACTTCAGCCCATTTGTAGCTGTAATAGCCTGCCGCATATCCCCCAGCCATGATGTGCGAGAACTGCACGGTCATGCACGTGTCGGGCAGTTGCTTGGTTATCATGGCATCCTTCCATGCGTTTTTCTCAAATGCTACGAGGTCGCCCGTGAAGGGTTTGTCGAGCGTGTAGTATGCCATGTCGAGCAGTCCGAAGCTCACTTGCCGCAGGCATGAATAGGCGGCGTTGAAGTTGCGTGCCTTTAGTATGCGGTCGATAAGTTCGTCGGGAATGGGTTCGCCCGTCTTGTAATGGAAGGCGAAGGTGTGGAGGAAGTCCGGCTCTACGGCATAGTTTTCCATAAACTGCGATGGCATCTCTACGAAATCCCACCACACGTTGGTGCCTGAGAGGCTTTCAAAACGAGTGTTGGCAAACATGCCGTGAAGCGAATGGCCGAATTCATGGAGGAATGTTTCTACCTCGCTGAGCGTCAGCAACGCAGGCTTAGTTGGCGTGGGCTTGGTGAAATTGGTCACCACACTCACGTGAGGCCTTATGTTTTCCCCTTTGCGGTTGATGCTTTGCCCTTGGAACTCAGTCATCCACGCTCCGTCGTGCTTGCCCTCGCGCGGATAGAAGTCGGCATAGAACACGGCGAGATATGAGCCGTCCTTGTCGAACACCTCATACGCTTTCACGTCTTTGTTGTATACCTGTATGTCTTTGTTTTCCTTGAATGTGATGCCATACAGCCGTGTGGCAAGTCCAAACACGCCCTTTATCACGTTGTCGAGCTGGAAGTACGGCCTCAGCATCTCGGCGTCGAGATTGTATTTCTCCATCTGCAATTTGTGGGAATAATAGGAGAAATCCCACGGCTCCACTTTGAAGTCGTTGCCTTCAATCTTCTTTGCCAGGTCTTCAATGGCCTTTACTTCTTCCACAGCCGTTGGCTTGTAGTCTTTTATGAGGTCGTTGAGCAGCTTGTAAACGTTCTTTACGTTCGAAGCCATGCGGTGTTTCAGCACGTAGTCGGCGAATGTCTTATAGCCCAGCAGCTGTGCCATCTCCTGACGGACGTTTATTATCTGCTTGCAGATGTCGATGTTGTTCGCGTCGTTGTCGTGAGTACATTCGGTGCTGTGAGCCATGTACATCTGGCGGCGCAGCTCGCGATTGTTGCTGTAGGTCATGAAAGGAGAGTAGCTTGGATAGTCAAGCGTAAACACCCATCCTTCGAGGTCTCTGTCCTTTGCCGTCTGCGCTGCTGCCTCGACTGCTGTCTCCGGCAGCCCGTCGAGCTCTGCCTTGTCGGTGATGTGCAGTGTGTATGCCTTGTTTTCCTTTAGCAGGTTCTGTGAGAATTGCAGTTCCAGCATCGATGCCTTTTCCGTCAGCTCCCGCAGCTTTTCCTTGCCTGCATCGTCGAGCAAGGCTCCGCTGCGCACAAAGGCGTCATACTCTTGCTCAAGCAACGTGTTCTCCTCGGGTGTCAGCTCGCGGTGGTTCTCATACACGGCTTTGACACGGGCAAAGAGCTTCGGGTTGAGCGTGATGTCGTTCTCGTGCTTTGTGAGAATAGGGCTGAGCTTCTGCGCCAAGTCCTCCATCTTCTGGTTTGTCTCCGCGCTCATAAGGCATGAGAACACGGTCGACACACGGTCAAGGAGGTCGTAATAGTTTTCGCCCTTCGAATTGTCGTAGTAGGCTATAGTGTTGTCGAACGTAGGAGGCTCGGGATTGTTTATCAGCTTCTCTATTTCTTCATCCTCGCGCCTCATTCCCTCCATGAAAGCAGGCTCAAAGTCTTCAAACTTTATCTTGTCAAATGGCACGGTGTCGTGCGCCGTGCCGTAGGGTTCCATAAAGGGGTTCTTTCTTTCTGTGCTATCTGCCATTTATAGTGCTTCTTTCTGTTGTGATTGCAAAGTTAGCAAAAAGATTGGCAATAGTGTGGAAAAAATTATTATTTAACTAATCCGCCGTAATGACGAGCTTGCGGCATTTCACCAGCTGGTCGTGCGATATGCGGTAAGCCTTGAGCTGCTTGCCGCCGAGAGTCATGCCGGATATTCTGCCTTGTCCGCCTGTGGCGCGCCTTGTCTCTATTGTGATGTCGCCGTCGGGGTACCAGCGGCGGTCGAGGTGCAGGGTCACGCGGTCGAACGTCGGTGTCGTTATCGTGTACATGGGTTCGCCAGGGCAGTCGGGGTATAAGCCAATCATTGAGAATACCAGCCAAGCCGACATTGTGCCTGTGTCGTCGTTGCCGGGTATGCCGTCGGGCTTGTCGCTATAGTATTTCTCGATGAGGCGGCTCACTTCGCGCTGCGTGCGCCATTCCTCACCCTTGAAGCGGCTGAACAGGTAAGGGTAGGCTATGTCGGGCTCGTTGGCAGGGTCGTAAAGACCTTGGTCGAACACCATTTGCAGCTTCTCCACGAATTTGCGGTTCCCGCCCATAAGCTTTGCCAGTCCGCTGATGTCGTGAGGCACATAGAAGGTGTAGTTCCATGCCGAGCCTTCATGGAAGCCGGGGGCGTTGCTGAAGTCTGCGCCGTCTTTAGGTTCGAATGGCTTAAGCCATGAACCGTCTTCCATGCGTGGGCGCAGCGTGCCGTAATCCTTTGAGAAGTAGTTCTTGTATCCGAGGCTGCGCTTTTCGAACAGCTGGGCGTCGTCGTTGTGGCCGAGGGCTTTGGCAAGTCGCGACAATGCAGCGTCGGCGACATAGTATTCCAATGCATGCGACACGGAGTTGTCGCCGGAGTTGTCGGCAGCGTAAGTGCCGATGGGGATATAGCCCCTTGATATGTACGGGTCGATGTCCGGGCGCATAAGGTTTTCCTTGCCGGGCAGCGTTGCCGACTTGCGGAATGCCTCGTATGCCGTCTTGATGTCAAAGTCGCGCAAGCCCTTCAGCCAAGTGTTTACTATCACGGGTATTGCCGGGTCGCCTTCCATAGTCCATGTCTCTCTGCCGAACAGTTCCCACTTTGGCATCCAGCCCCATTCGCGGTACAAGTCTATCATAGAGCGAACCATGTCGAGCTGCCTGCCGGGGAAAAGCAGTGTTTCCAGCTGGTGCACGTTGCGGTAGGTGTCCCATAGGGAGAAAATGGTGTAGCGGTCGTGGTTGGCAGTGCCCGTGAGGCTGCTTTCCATCATCGGGTATTGTCCGTTGACATCTTGCAACACGCTTGGATGTATCTGCGTGTGATAGAGGGCTGTATAGAACATGCGGAGCTGTTTCTCTGTGCCGCCTTCTACGGTTATGGTGCTAAGCGTGCGTTCCCATTCGTCGTCGGCACTGCGCTTTACCTGTTCAAAGCTCTTGCCGTTCAGTTCTTTATCGAGGTTCTCGCGGGCGTTGGTTATCGATACGAACGACACGCCCATGCGCACTTCCACTTGCTCTCCGTCGGCAAGGTTGTCGTAGCTGAAATAGCAGCCAATCTCGTTGCCTGCAATCTCGCGCCCGTAGCGGGTGTACAGTTTGTACCGCCCGTTGTCGGCGTCCCATTGTCCTTTCACGCCTTCCATCTTGGGCTGTTTCTTCCAATAGCCCGTAGAGGTAGGTTTCTTGCTTACACGCATGACGAAATACATGGGGAACACCGCTTGTGGATTATAGCAGAAAGTACCGAGCAATCGGAAGCCTTCTACCTCGGTGTCGCTCACTTTGCGTGCCATGCCGCCGGTCTCGTTGGTCAGTCCGTCGCCTATGTTAAGCAGGATATTGCCTTGTCCTTTTGGGAAAGTGAAACGCTCTACCGACGCGCGTTGCGTTGCCGTCGCCTCGCATTGCACATTATATTTTGTCAACTTAACGGCATAATAGCCGGGTTGTGCCTGCTCGTTGCTGTATGCCGAGCCGTAGTTGTGATAGTCTACGTCAAGCTTGCCTGTGGTGGGCATGGTAAGCAACGTGCCCATCTCGGGGCAGCCCACTCCGCTCAGCGTTACATGGGCAAAACCGGTAAGATACTTGTTGGTGTATTCGTAAGGTGCCGACCACCACCGTTTGTCCTTGTCGTAATTGTTGAGGTCGGAGCCCATTACGTTGAACGGTGTCACTGTCATGAGTCCGTGAGGCACTACGGGACCGGGGGTGCAAACAGAGAAATTGGTTGTGCCTATAAACGGGTCGACATATCGGGTTAGTTTTCCGGCTGAAGCCGTGAGGGTTGCTATTGCTGCAAGTAGCAATGTCAATATGGTTCTCATGTTTAGTATTGGTTTATGGTATATCTTGATTTTTAAGTGTCATTCCTTATTTGAGAGCATGGTATTCCGCCAAGGCTTCTAATGGTGCCTGTATAATTCTGCCAAGGTGCATGCCTGCTTCCTGCAAAGCCTCCATAAGCGGCTTCTTGTAGAACACGGCTATTGAGCCATTGAAGCCGATTGGCAAAGTCTGCCATCCGTCGTATTGCATGACATTGCGCCGCAGGAAAGAGCAGAAGCTGTCTTTCACGAGCTTGTATATTTGCGGTTCTCCGATATTCTCCTCAAGGAAAGGAACAAACGAGGCAAGGAACGTGTTAGGCTTAGGCCGGCGGTAGACACGGTCGATTATTTCGGCAGGTGTGAGCTTGAATTTCTCAAAGAAGCGCTCGCAGATCTCCTTTGGCAATTGGTTTTTCAGCACGTCGCCCACGAGCAGCTTGCCAAGCACGGCACCGCTGCCTTCGTCGCCAAGGATGAAGCCGAGCGGCGAAACGTTTTTCACAATGTACTTGCCGTCATACGAGCAAGAGTTGCTGCCGGTGCCGAGAATGCAGGCTATGCCGGGCTCATGGCCGCAGATGCCGCGAGCCGCGCCAAGCATGTCGCTTGCCACTTCACATTCGCCTTCTATGGTAAGGCATGCCTTCAGGGCACGCTCCACTATTGGCTGTTTCTCCTTTGTGCAGCCTGCTCCATAGAAATGCACTTCGTCGAGCACTGTCGTTGGAAGTTCGGGCACGAGGCGGTTCTTTATTTCGTCCCTTATCTCGTCTTCCGACATTTGGAAGGGATTCATGCCGGCAGAGCGAATCTTCCTTGCCAGTTTGCCGTTTTCTAACAAGCCCCAGTCGGTCTTTGTGGAGCCGCTGTCAGCGATTAGTATCATAGTTTTATGTAAATATTCTTTTTAAACAACCATAGCCCTACGAGCCAACAAGTAAGCACGCACACCAGAGCCCACATCAGCGAAGCCCATGCAGGAGGCATGACGGCGGCGAACACGTCATTGTATAGTACTTGCTGGAATGTCTTTCCGCTAAAGACGGGAAGCATGCAATAGGGTATAAGTATGAGGTCGGAGAGCGCGTAGAGTGCCAAAGGGTTTACACCAAAGACATGGAAGAAGCCGGTTATGCGGTCCTGGTGCTTGCGTTTGTCGATGAGCCACGTGAGCAATGCGAGCAGCGTGCAGCTTATGCCGCAAGTAACCATAGCATACGTGGGTGTCCACAGCTTCTTGCTTATAGGGCAGAGATAAGCGAGCAAGCCGCCGGCGAGCATAAGCAATGCGCCGACAATGAACATGCGCTCAATCTTTTCGTCGAGGCTCTTGATGCCCATTATCATCTTTCCGACGCAGAAGCCTATAAGCACATGGGCAAGGGCGGGGAATGTGGAGAGTATGCCTTCAGGGTCAGGGGTGTCCCATTGATAAACATGGCTGTGGCCGAGGATGGCGTCGTCGACAACGGCGAGTATATTTGAGCCGTCGTGGGCATAGCCATTGCCCAGCTCAAGCAGGGCGTAGTAGGCTACGAAGATGAAGGCTATAATCCAAGGGATATACTTGTGCTTCACCGATATGGCTATAACAGCTGCCAGACCGTAGCATATACCGAGCCTTGGCAACACGCCCATTATTCGCAGGTTGGCAAAGGCTTCTGAAATGCTGACCTTGCTTGCCGGGTCGACAGCCTGCTGGACAAGCGTGAACAAAAGCGACACGGCAAGTCCGATGCCCCACAGCAGGAATGTGCGCTTGGCTATCTTCCTGGCGCACGTTACCGACCAGGAGAAGTTGAACTTGCGCAGTGACAGGTAAGTAGTGATGCCCATTATGAACATGAACGTGGGGAAGACAAGGTCGGTAGGCGTAAGCCCGATCCAGTCGGCATGGCACAGTGGTGCGAAGGTGTCGCTTCCGCCGGGGTTGTTTACCAGTATCATGCCGGCTATCGTTATGCCGCGCAGAATGTCTATTGACAGTATTCTGTTAGAATTGCTCATGCCGCAGAAAATGATATTCAGGGTTTACTTATGCTTTTTCCCGTATTCCGGATTTACTTTTCTCCTTGCCAGCAGGGTCATTATGACGGTTGCAAGGCAGCAGAGCATCACCAACCAGAAGAAATGCTCATAGCCTATTGCCTCCTGTATGTAGCCGGCGAAGGCGCCCGGTATCATCATGCTCAGAGCCATGAATGCCGTGCAGATGGCATAGTGGGCGGTGGCATACTCGCCTTGCGACACATATATCATGTATAGCATGTATGCCGTGAAGCCGAAGCCATAGCCGAACTGCTCCACTGCCACGCATGTGGATATGACCCACAGGTTGTGGGGCAATGCCATGCTAAGGTAGACGAACGTGGCGCAGGGCAGCGTCATGCAGGCTGCCATAGGCCACAACGACTTGTGCAAGCCCCAGCGCGAGGCGCATATTCCGCCAATGATGCCGCCGACGGTAAGGGCTGCTACGCCTATGGTGCCGTAGACAATGCCCACCATGTCGGTGTCGAGACCAAGCCCGCCGTTCGTTGCAGGGTCAAGAAGGAAAGGGTTTACCATCTTCAGCAGGAAAGCCTCGGGCAGGCGGTAGAGCAGCATGAACACGATGGCGAGCCACACGCCGGGCTTGCGGAAGAACGTAACCCACGTGCGCCCGAACTCGCGGAAGATGCGGCTTGCCTCGCTGCCGGCACTTGCGTCTGAGGCATTGCCGCCCTTTGCAAGCCCGTCGGGCATGTCCTCGCCAGCCTTTCTCTTCCGGTCAGCCGTCGGGCGAGGTATTGCCCACGTGTGGTAAAGCGTTATGGCGCAGAACATTGCGGCAGTGATGCCCATTGTTATCTGCCAGGACGCAGGTATGTCTCCGCCCCTCTTTTCGAGGTAGCCGGCAATATAAACCAGCACGCCTTGCCCGAAGATGCTGCTCAGCCGGTAGAACGTGGAGCGTATGCCGACGAAGAAGCTCTGCTGCTCCTCGTTGTTTGCGAGCATGTAGAAACCGTCGGCGGCTATGTCGTGGGTGGCTGAGGCAAACGCCGTTATGATGAACAGCAGCAGCGTGAACGTGAACATGCTTATGGGCGTTTGCTTAGCGGCTATCGTGGCGGCATCGGGGTGGGGGATGCTCAGCGTGAGCAAGATGAAGCACACCGACATGAGCATCTGCATGGCGAGTATCCACCACCGCTTTGTCTTCACTATGTCGACGAAGGGGCTCCACAGCGGCTTTATGGTCCACGGCAGGTAAAGCAGCGATGTGAACAGAGCCATCTCGCCGTTGGGCACGCCCATCTTGGTGAACATCGTCACGGATATGTTGTTGACGATGAAGTAGGGGATGCCTTCGGCAAAATACAGTGTCGGTATCCACCACCAGGGATTGCGCAGGGCTTTATAGTTGTTTTTCATTGGTTATCGCTTTTCAGTCGTCCGCCTTTGCGCCGTTCTCCTTCAGTCTTGCCATAAGCTCCCAGGTACGTATGCGGTCTTTGTAGAGGTTATTGCGGTTTTCTTTCTCAATAGACAGGTCGCCGTCGGAGTTGTCTTCCCATCTTCTGCAGCAATATATGGGCTCGTAGATGCGGCCTATGAGATAATGGCGCGATATGGCAAGCGCGGTGGCATAGTCCTCGCCATAGTTTACGTTAGGCATTGGCAATGAGCGCAGCGCGGGCGTATAGAAGGCTCGCGGAGCCCCCAGCCCGTTCACGCGCAGGGCGTTGTTGCGCCCGTTGTCGGCAGTCCACTCCTTATGGTCGATGATGCCTGGGGGCAACGGGTTCTTGTCTATGTCGGTGAGCTCGTATGCTCCTATTATCATGGCGGTGCGCTGCCGGCGGAAAGCGTCCACTATCTTTTGCAGTGTGTTCTCGTCAAGGTAGACATCGTCAGAGTCAAGCTGTGCTATGAAGCGCCCGCAGCGCGGGTCATGAGCCGCCATATTCCATGAGCCGCCTACGCCCAAGTCGCGCCTTTCGGTCACGATGTGTATTATGCGCGGGTCGCGTGCAGCCATCTCCTCCACTGCCTCGGTGGTGCCGTCGGTAGAATGGCATTCGGGACCGTTCTCTACCACGAAGACGTTGTAGCTGAACGTGGTCTTCTGAGACAGTGCGCTCTCTACAGCGTCGCGGATGGTGCGGATGCGGTTGCGCACGGGTATCATTATAGAAGCCTCAACGGGGAAGGTGCCCTCGTCTATGTCCACAGCCTTGAAGTCGCCCGGCTTCAGGTAGCCGCCAATGTCTTTCAGGTATTCGGTGCACGCTTTTTCCATCTCTATTTGCGACGTGCGGTTGCGTGGGTCAACATAGTCAAACAGCCTCTCGCCGCTCTTGCGCAGTTTTTCGCTCTCCTTGCCAAGCAGCGACGGCGGCAGCTCAATCTCCGAATAGAGGTACTCGTTGATGTGCCCCAGCTTGTATTTCTCGGCAAGCTTCAGCCGCAGGTCATAGAACCCGGCAGCCTGATAGTCGGCAGTCATGCGTGCGGCGGCATCTTTCAGCGCGTCGGTGCGGAAAAGCACTGCCGGCCCGAAGTCGAAGTCGTCGCGGAGCGAGCCCGTCTGATAGTCGATGACGGGAGCCTCGGTGCGCTTGCCCTCGGCGGAGATGTTATAGTGGTCAGCATAGGTCATGCCGTAGCCGCCGGTTGCGGCAACCTGCGCCATGCGGTCGGTGGCAAGGTAGCCCATCTGTATGAACTTGCCCTTTAGGTAGACGAGTGTGTACTCGGCTTGCGCCTTCTGCGCAATGTCCTTCAAGGTGGCTGAGGCTTTTATGTTGCCTTCCACCACGGTCACGTTGCCCACGCTTGGCTCAGCCTTCAGTGCCTCAACGTTTCTCCTTGTCTCTTCATCGTAGCCTTTCGGCACGAAGCAGTCTATGATTGCTTTCATTTGTTCTTGTTTTATATTACACTGTATGTCAAGCTTTTAGTGCGGCAGTATTGCCTTGCCTCCTGCTTGTGCCGCTTTTCGCGTTTTGCGGCAAAAGTTTAATGGCATTGCGATTAAAGCTTTATCGCGTTGCGATGAAAGCTTTATCGCATTGCGGTAAAAGCTTTGCCGCATCGCAGCCACGGCTTAGGCGTTTCTCTTTCACGTTGCTTGACGATAATGGTATGGTTGGTTATAAAATTTCAATTCTTCAATCGATTGTTTTCATATCTCCTTACAAAGTTACTAAAAAAAATGTTGTCTTATTATTTTTTCCAACATTTTTTTCATATATGGTGCAAGGTATTGCAGAAATTAGTAACTTTGCGGCAAATTTAGAACAATATCACAAGATAGACAACATGAATTATTTCATAATTATCAATGATGTGCAGCAAGGCCCGTTTACGGTTGAAGAACTCAGCCAGCATGGCTTGCAACAAGACTCGCTCGTATGGTGTGAAGGCATGACACAGTGGACTCCTGCTTGGCAGGTGGAGGAATTGAAGCCTCTTCTTTTCGGTACCAGGCCGCAGGAACAACCTTCTTTAGAGCCGGTGGCTCAGCCAACGCCGCCCCCTGTGCCCCCACGTGTCCCCCAGGAGCTTCAGCCAGCTGCCGCCAATCCGCGGCCGCCACAGAAGAAAGGGCACCGTAAGCTTTGGATTGCGCTTATAGTATTGGCGGTAATCTTATTCTTGCTTGCCCTTACCAACCCCGGTCCTGCCGAGCACCGCAAGGCTATTCTCGACCGCATAGATACCGCTACCGAGCGCACCGACAATATAGATGACCCAACAATACGTGGCATCGTTTCGGGCATCATGGGCTTGGGCAACGGCATGGCGAAAGAGGTCGTGCGGCAGCTGGTAGAAGAAAATCTGGAATACCATAATTTTATTATATTCTCAACTACCACTCTCCACAGCGATCTCCTGCGCCACGACATGCGCACGTCGGTGGGCTATCTCGGCCATGTGAGCGCGGTAAGCCTGTCAAACATAATGCCGGACATCATAATGCAGCAGGTGGGCGACGGTAATGGCTTTGACAATGGCACCACCGAGGAAACGACAACCACAGTAGACAGCGACGGCAACCAAACCACGCAGACGACGAAGACCACGCGCAAGAATGGCGTGACCGTAGACTCGCTGACAAAGCGTGTCACCAACCGCATTGCCGACGAGGTGGCGAAAAAGGTAAAGAACGAGGTGCACCAACAGGCTGACAGTTCTACGGCTTCGGGCGTAGAGCAGATTGTAAACGACGTGCTGAACTTCATAAAGGGCTTGTAGCTGTCGGCTCGCCCATAGGAAAGGAGCGAAAGTCATAATGCGAAACATATTCCTGAGGCATAAGCTTTTGCTGCTCTTGCCGCTGATTGCGGCGGGAGCAGTAGCGTGGCTCATTGTGCGCGCCAGCCCAGCCACGGAGACCGACATACGTCGCTCTGCCTGCTTGGTGGAGGGACGGGGCAGCCTGTGCCTTGTGGCTGATGGCGATACCGTGGTGCTCAGGTCTGACACGGTGAGACAGCAGGGAGTGTGGATAAACCGCCATTGGTGGTGGCCGAGCTGCGACGGGCGCGTGCTGACGATGAACCGTGGAGTGGTGCCGGTGCAGGTGAAGGGATTGTCAAATCCCGACTCGCTCAGGCATCTGTTTGCCGTGGGAACCGATTCGCTCGGCAGGCTGCTCAAACGAAAAGATACTGAGCGCAAGGAACTGCAATATTATTTGCGCTCCCACGGTGTCATCGACGAAGGCTACACGCAGATTGCGGCTTATGCCAATGCCCAGGCAAAGGAAACGGACTCGCTAAGCAGGCTCTATACAAAGCTGACGGAGTGGGGCAAAAAGCATGACAAGAAAGGCAAGCAGTGGCTTTTGCTGAGGCGTTATGACTGCCGAGTGAGCTGGTATGGACGTAACGACAGCCTCAGAACTGTGGCTTGCCTGCCCGTTTGCACCAGCCTTACCAACGACGGCGAGCCTATGATTATACACACATTGCGCTCTACGAAGCCGTGGGATGCCTATGCCGTGCGCAATGTGCCGTGGGGAGCGGCGCGCCACAGAAAAGTGGTGACGGTGACGCTTCTCGCCCACGAAGGGCATGTGGCTAAGGGCAAGCAGACGATTCTCGCCACGGGCGACTATGACAGACATCGTGGCCATGACCTGCCACGGTTGTTTGCAGCCGACGGTTCTCCCGTCTTCACGCTTCACGGGCGCTTCATTGGCATCATTTCCGGAAAGGAGGTTGTGCAATGAGAAACGGTTTTATAATTGTGCTTTCATTGCTGCTCTGCACTCTTGGCGGTTGTACCATCCACCCGAAAGACATTGTAGAGGTGGGCGTTGGCGACAGCCTGACTTACCGTGGACAAATGGCAGGCGGCAAACGTGAGGGCTTGGGAGTGCTGCTCAGGGGCGATTCGGTGGTCTATTCCGGGCAGTGGCATCAAGGCATGAGGCAAGGCAAAGGCTGGGTTACCGATTCGCTTGGGCGAAAGGTCATGGGCACATGGAACCACGACACTATCGTCACGGCATCGAAGCGTGACTCTACCGGTGTCTATACGGGTGAGATGAACCGCCGGCTTATGGCAAGCGGCTATGGACACTATCGTGACACTCTCGGCACCTATTATGAAGGACAGTGGGTCAATGGCGAGCGCACGGGCTTTGGCTTCTCGTCGCAACACCGCTACTTCCGTGTGGGCGAATGGAAACACGACGTTTACAAAGGTGAACGCCTGAACTATAATTCTGAGCGCATCTACGGCATAGACATCTCCAAATACCAGCACATTCATCGCAAGAAACGCTA